>JBEPVP010000027.1:0-24610 GCA_041690935.1 Rhodanobacter sp. | reverse complement strand
CCAGCTCCACGAAATGCTTGCGTTCCAGTGCCAGCAGCCATTCCTCGTCGACGGTCGAGCCACGCTCGATCACGCCGCCACACAAGGTGTCGGCGATGCGCGTGGCGATGTCCACGTCATGCTCGGAGGCGAAGTAGCCGGCCTGCAGATTGGCCAGCGACGCCTTGAAGGTGGCGGTGCCGACATCGCCGGCGACCGGAATCGCACGCGCCGGCAGCGGCGGGCGGTAGCCGCTCTCAGCCAGCGAACTGGCCACCTGCTTGGCCACGTAGAGCAGCTCGTACGCGTTGAACACCACCACGTCGCTGTCGCGCAGCAGGCCCAGGTTCTTCGCCTCGAACGCGCTGGCGGAGACCTTGGCCATCGCCACCGTTTCGAACACTTTTTTCAGCTCCTCGAACGGATCAGCCGGATTCGCCTTCGCCGCACGGATCGCCAGCTCGTGCAGGCCGCCACCCGCCGGCAGCAGGCCGACGCCAGCCTCGACCAGGCCGATGTAGCTTTCCAGCGCCGCGACGGTGCGCGCCGAATGCATCTGGAATTCGCAGCCACCACCGAAGGCCATGCCGCGCACCGCGGACACCACCGGCACCAGCGCGTGCTTGATGGTCATGCTGGTGCGCTGGAAGTTTTCCACCATCTTTTCGAAGTCGGCGATCCGGCCTTCCTTCAACAGGCCCAGTGCGCCCTTGAGATCGGCGCCGGCGGAGAACGGTTCGCCGGTCTGCCAGATCACCACGGCCTTGAGCTTCTCTTCGGCCAGCTTGATCGCGTGCTGCACGCCGTCGAGCACGAAGTCGTTGACCGTGTTCATCTTGGTCTTGAACGAGAGGATGCCGATGCCGTCATCGCCCAGCGTCCACAGGCGCACGCCGTCGTTTTCCCACACCGTCACGCCCTGGTCGAACTTCTCGCCGAGGATCGGATCGGGGAACAACTGGCGTGCGTAGACCGGATGCTGCGAGCGCGGTTTGTCGGCGTTCGCGCTGGCGGAGTACGAACCGTCCTTGCCATGGACGCCTTTACGGCCATCGATCACCCAGGCGGGCAGGGGCGCCTTGCTCATGGCCTTGCCGGCGGCGATGTCCTCGTTGATCCAGCCGGCGATCTGCTGCCAGCCGGCAGCCTGCCAGGTTTCGAACGGGCCGAGCTTCCAGCCGTAACCCCAGCGGATCGCGAAGTCGACGTCACGCGCGGTGTCGGCGATGTCGGCCAGGTGATAGGCACTGTAGTGGAAAAGGTCGCGGAAGGTGGCCCACAGGAATTGCGCTTGTGGATCACTGGACGCACGCAGCTTGGCGAATTTCTCGGCCGGATCCCTGATCGCCAGGATCGCGGCGACTTCGTCGGACGGCTTCTGCTCGGACGGACGGTAGTCGCGCTTCTCCACATCAAGCACGGCGATGTCCTTGCCGACTTTCTTGTAGAAACCGGCGCCGGTCTTCTGGCCCAGCGCGCCTTTCTCGATCAGGCCCTGCAGCACGGCCGGCGCCTTGAAGTAGTCATGCCAGGGATCGTCGGGCAGGGTGTCGGCCATGGTCTTGATCACGTGCGCCATGGTGTCCAGGCCGACCACGTCGGCGGTGCGATAGGTCGCGCTCTTCGGGCGGCCGACGGCCGGCCCGGTCAACGCGTCGACGGTATCGAAGCCGAGCTTGAACTGCTCGGTGTGATGCATGGTGGCCAGCATCGAGAACACGCCGATGCGGTTGCCGATGAAGTTGGGTGTGTCTTTGGCGATCACCACGCCCTTGCCAACGGTGGTGACCAGGAAGGCTTCGAGGCCCTCGATCACGTTCTTGTCGGTGAGCCGGGTCGGAATCAGCTCGACCAGGTGCATGTAGCGCGGCGGGTTGAAGAAATGCACGCCGGAAAAACGATGGCGCATCTCTTCGGGCAACGCTTCGGCCAGACCATTGATCGACAGGCCCGAGGTGTTGCTGGCGATGATCGCGGTGCTGGACAGATGCGGCGCAATTTTCTTGTAGAGGTCCAGCTTCCAGTCCATCCGCTCGGCGATCGCCTCGATCACCAGGTCGACATTCTTGAGATGATCGAGATCGTCGTCATAGTTGGCCGGGATGATCGCGGCAGCCAAGGCCTTGTCGGCCAGCGGGGCGGGCGACAGCTTGGCCAGGTTGGCGATCGCCTTCAGCGCGATGCCGCTCTTCGGGCCGCCCGATGCGGGCAGGTCGAACAGCACGGTTTCGACGCCGGCGTTGGTCAGGTGCGCGGCGATCTGCGCGCCCATGACGCCGGCGCCCAGCACGGCGGCCTTGCGGATGCGCAGCGCTGATGTAGGTGAGGAAGCAGCGGTCATTGGTTTCTCCAGGGGTGCAAAAGTGGGGCGGATGAGGGTCAGGGATGGCTGAGCCCGGCGACGGCAAAGCGGATCAGGTGCTGCGCGGTCTGCTCGCGATGCGCGCGCTCACTGACGTCGCTTTTGCGCTGGATCATGCCGAAGCCGGACATCGCATGGGTCAGCGCGCCGGTGACCAGGTCGATCCGCCAGTACAGCTCCGGTTTGTCCAGTTGCGGCAGCAGGCGGGCGAACTCGGCGGTGAACTGGCGCATCACGTGGCCGTAATTCTCGGACAGGAACCGGCGCAGGGTGTCGTCGTGCTCGGCGAACGCGCGTGCCAGCACGCGCATGAACAACGAGCCGTTGTCGTCGTGCGACAGGTCCAGTGCGGGACGGATATAAGCTTCCAGCACGTCTTCGAGGGTGGTTTCCGGGGCGCCGGCGACCCTGGCCAGCGCGGCCAGTCGGCTCGCGTTCAGTGCGTCCAGCCGGCGCCGGAATACTTCCTCGACCAGTTTTTCCTTGGAACCGAAGTGGTAATTGACGGCGGCCAGATTGACCCCGGCGGCGGTAGTCAACTGGCGCAACGAGGCGCCGTCGAAGCCGCGCTGGGCAAACAGGACTTCGGCCGCGCCGAGTATCCGTTCCTTGGTCGAGCCGGAGCTGTTCACGAGCAGGGCATCCATCGGCCGTCGGCCGGTTCAAACGATCGTTTGAGCATACGCGGACAGCTTTGCGGCCGTCAAACCATCGCATGTTGCAAACGCCGGGCGACTTGCGTATGAGTTAGAATCTGTCAAACTTTCGTGAGCTAACGCCTCATTCCTTGTCAGGTTTAGCACATCTGACGGCCCATGCCGGCCAACATCCTTTCCTCAATCCGTTTTCCCGGAGCAGATCCGTATGGCGCTGGAGCGCACTCTTTCCATCATCAAGCCCGACGCCGTTGCCAAGAACGTCATCGGTGAAATCTACGCCCGCTTCGAAAAGGCCGGTCTCAAGATCGTTGCAGCGAAAATGAAACAGCTGTCGCGCCAGGAAGCCGAAGGTTTTTACGCGGTGCATCGCGAGCGTCCGTTCTTCAAGGCGCTGGTCGAGTTCATGATCTCCGGCCCGGTGATGATCTCCGCGCTGGAAGGCGATAACGCCGTGCTGGCTCATCGCGACCTGATGGGCGCGACCAATCCGAAGGAAGCAGCGCCGGGCACGATCCGCGCTGACTTCGCGGACTCCATCGATGCCAATGCCGTGCATGGCTCCGACGCGGTCGACGCCGCCAAGGTCGAGATTGCTTACTTCTTCGCCGCGACGGATGTACTCGCGCGCTGAGCGATCATTAAGTTGTGAGGCATGAGTTGTGAACCAGGTTGTTGTGAATCCGCCCGCCAAAGTCAATCTGCTCGACTTCGATCGCCAGGGTCTGCGTGATTTCTTCACGCAGATCGGCGAGAAGCCGTATCGCGCCGAGCAGGTGATGAAGTGGATCTACCACGACCTGGAAGACAACTTTGAAAACATGACCGACGTGGGCAAGGCGCTGCGCGCCAAGCTCACCGAGGTCTGCTACATAGGCGCGCCGAAGACCTTGCTGGACAAGGCCGCCATCGACGGCACCCACAAGTGGTTGCTGGGCATGGACAGCGGCAATGCGATCGAGACGGTGTACATCCCCGAGCCGACGCGTGGCACCTTGTGTGTGTCCTCGCAGATCGGCTGCGCCTTGAACTGCAGCTTCTGTTCGACCGGCGCCCAGGGTTTCAACCGCAACCTGTCCACCGCCGAAGTCATCGGCCAGGTGTGGGTGGCGGCGAAGTACCTGGGCAACATCACCCACCAGAACCGTCGCATCACCAACGTGGTGATGATGGGCATGGGCGAGCCACTGGCGAATTTCGACAATGTGGTGCGGGCGATGCGGCTGATGCGCGACGACCTGGGCTTTGGTCTGGCGGCCAAGCGCGTCACCCTGTCCACCGCCGGCATGGTGCCGCTGATCGATCAGTTGTCGGACGCCATCGACGTGTCGCTGGCGGTATCGCTGCACGCGGCAAATGACGAACTACGCACCGAACTGGTGCCGATCAACAAGCGTTATCCGATCGCCGAGCTGCTGGCTGCCTGCCAACGCTGGGTCGCGCGCAAGCCGCGCACCTCGATCACCTTCGAATACACCTTGATGAAGGGCATCAACGACCAGCCGGAGCACGCCCGTCAGTTGATCAAGCTGATGCGCAAGCTGCCGACCTGCAAGGTTAACCTGATTCCGTTCAATCCCTTTCCCGGCACTCGCTACGAGCGCTCGGACGCGAACGACATTCACGACTTCCAGACGCAGCTCCTCAATGCCGGGGTGCTGACCATGTTGCGGCGTACCCGTGGCGACGATATCGATGCGGCCTGCGGCCAGCTGGCCGGACAGGTCACCGATCGCACCCGGCGCAGCGCTGATTTACGCAAGCGGCAAAATGAGGAAGGGGCATTGCATGCGATTTGACCGGGTATTGATCTTCAGCCTGTGGCTGCCATTGGCCGGTTGCGTTACCACGCATACCGACAGCAACACGCTCGGCAAGAACATGCCGCAGAGCAGCAAGGCCGAGCAGGCGTCCGATGCCGCCCGCATCCATACCGAACTGGGCCAGCGTTACATGGCTGCCGGCGACCTCGAAACGGCGCTGGGCAAGCTGACCAAGGCGCTGCAGTTTGATCCGGACTACGCGCCAGCGCATACCGTGATAGCGGTGCTGTACGAGCGCATTCAAAAACTGCCTGAAGCCGAGCAGCATTATCGCAAGGCGGTTGCCCTCGAGCCCGCCAAGGGCGCACCCAACAACAACCTCGGCGTATTCCTGTGCCACACCGGAAGAGTCGCCGAGGCGAACGGATATTTTCAGAAAGCGGTCGCCGATCCGTTCTACCAGACGGTCGACGTGGCGCTGACGAACGAGGGCGTATGCCAGCTTCAGGGCAACGATGCGAAAGGGGCCGAAGCGAGTTTTCGTGACGCCATCGCGCGAAATCCCACCAATGCAGAGGCACTCTTTCAGCTAGCCAACATACTTTATCTGAATAAGGATATGTTTCGCGCCAGGGCTTTCATCCAGCGTTTTGACGCCCTGGGTCAGCCTACCGCCGCATCACTCAAGCTTGGTCACGACATCGAAACTCGTCTGGGCAACCCGGAAGGTGCCCTCTCTTACAGCAAGCGATTGCTCAGCCAGTTCCCGGATTCGGAGCAGGCGCACACTCTAGAACCCGCCGCCAGCCCATGACATCGATACAGCCCCATCCGAGCGAACAGGAATCGAGCAAATCCGATTTGTTCGGCATCCATCCGGCCAATATGGATGTATCGACGACACAGCCCCACGGCGCTAGCTTCGGCAACCGCCTGCATGCGGCGCGTGAAGCCCGCGGAGTGGATCTGGAAACCTGCGCGCATACGCTGAAACTGCCCGCTCGCGTGTTGCGTCAGCTGGAGCGTGACCAATACGACGGGATCGACTCGAAGATTTACCTGGGCAGCTATATCGGCAAGTACGGGCGCTATCTCGGCATCAACGAGGCATCGATCCAGGTCGAGGTTGACCGGATCCGGCAGATCGAGCCGCCGCTGGTCGCCACGGGCGGCATTTCGCATTCGCGTTTCCTGCTGGACCGCTACGCCACGGCGGCGACTTACGTCGTACTGACGGCCGTGATCGTGGTACCGATGATCTGGCTTGGCGTGCGCGGCACACTGGATCGCGACCTCAGTCACCTCGCGCCACTAGACGCCGCGCCGGTGGCGCAGCTGGATGCGTCCGCGAACAAGGTGGCGGTCAACAGCGGAACGGGGGCACAAGTACCATCAATGGCGCCACTGAAGGTGGTGCTGCCGCAGGCGCAGGACCAGGAGCAGACGCTGATGGCGTCAATGGCGCCGTTCCCGAACCTAGAGAGCAGCAACCTGTCGCCTCCACAGCCGACTGCACCCGCTGTCGATACCGGCTCGGGCGGGCACAACCTGACGCTCAGCCTCAGCGCAGCCAGTTGGGTCGAAGTGATCGAGTCGGGCGGCACACGCTTGGAATATGGCCTGTTGCCGGCCGGTAGCAGCAAGACCTATCACAGCGATCAGCCGCTGGACGTGCGCATCGGCAACGCCAGTGGTGCGCAGATCAGCATTGATGGCCAGTCGGTGGGACTGGACGATTTCCGGCATGCCAATGTGGCGCGTTTCCGCGTGCAGATCCACGACGGCAAGGCCTCCGCAGCCAGCCTCTGATCACCGTCCCGGAGCGCTCCGGGCAGCTCATTTCGGTTATGCTTGCCCATTGTTCGCCCGGCAACGGGCGAACGCGAGCGGCCGGATGCAATCGGCGCCGTACGTAATCAATGTTTCCCCCTTGTTTACCGCGCAGGCCGTTGCACGCGCTTGCGGGTGCGCAGCCTTTTGAATGGTGATGGCATGGCATTTGAAGAATACGACAAGTACGAACAGAGCGAGCTGGTTCAGAAGTGGCTGCGCGAAAATGGCGTGTCGATCATCGTCGGCATCGCGATCGGCCTGGTCGGCATTTTCGGTTGGCAGCAATGGCGCAACCATCAGGCGCGCAATGCGGGCGAGGCGTCGCAGTTGTATCAGCAGGTGCAGATCGCGCAGGCGTCGGGCAAGCCGGATACCGCCGCGCAGCTGACCGACCAGCTGATGAAGGACTACACCAAGTCGCCGTATGCCGTATTTGCCGTCAGTGATCGGGCCAAGCAACAAGTGCAGGCCAAGCAACTGGACAAGGCCGAGACATCACTGGAGTGGGCCCAAAGCCACGCCGCTGATCCGGCACTGAAGTCATTGACGCTGTTGCGCATCGCGCAGGTTGAAGTGGCTCGCGACAACGGCAAGGCCGCGCTGGCCACGCTGGATCGCATTCCGGCCGACGCCTATCAGGGGCTGGCCCAGGAACTCCGCGGTGATGTGCTGGTCAAGCTTGGACGTTCCGACGAAGCGCGCAAGGCCTATCAGGCAGCCTTGTCGACGTTGGGCGATGAGGCACCGCAACGCGGTGCGTTGCAGATGAAACTCGATGATTTGGCCGTGGCCGGGAAGCAGGGTGCATGAAAAGATTTTTACTGATCACGCTGGCTTCATTGGTAGCGCTCGCCGGCTGCCATTCGTTCAAGAAGGAAAATGTCCAGCCACCGACTCCGCTGGCCAAGGATTTCAAGCCTACCGTGCAGGTAACCCGCCTGTGGCGCACCAGCGTGGGCGATGGCGCCGGCGTCAGCGGCGCGCGGCTGCGGCCGGCGGTGGTCGATGGCGTGCTCTATGCCGACAGCACGGACGGCAAGCTGGTCGCGATTGATGCCGCAAGCGGCAAGACCCTGTGGTCGAAAAGCTCGCGCACGCACGGGTGGTTCGGCTGGGGTGACAAGAAACGCAAGGACGCCCTGTATGCCGGCGGTCCTGCGGTCACCGGCGATCTGCTCGCCGTCGGCACGCTGGATGGCCATGTCTATGGCGTGAATGCAAAGGACGGCAGCCCGCGCTGGGAGGCTGCTTTGAATGCCGAAGTGCTGGCGTCCCCGGTGATTGTGGGTGACCTGGTAGTGATGCGTACCGGCGACGGTCGGGTCTATGCGCTGGACGCCACGAACGGCCAGCGTCGCTGGGTGTACGACCAGGGCAGCGTGCCGCTGCTGAGCCTGCGCGGTAATGGCCCGCTGCTAGTGGCCAATGGCGTGCTGTTTTTCGGTAGCGACGACGGCAAGCTGGTGGCGCTGCGCCTGGACAATGGTGCGAAGCTGTGGGAGCAGAAGCTCGCCACCGGCGAAGGCCGCACCGAAATCGATCGCCTGAATGACGTCGACGGCGCGATCGTGCTGGACGGCGCCACGCTCTACGGTGCCGCCTATCACGGCAACCTGGTGGCCGTGGATGGCCCCAGCGGACGGCCGTTGTGGTCGCATCCGTTTTCCAGTTTTGGTTCGCTCGCGATTAGCGGCAACGCGATCTTCGGCGTCGACGACCAATCGCAGGTGTGGGCGTTCGACAAGAACGGTGGTGCCGACACGTGGAAGAACGACGCCCTGAAGTATCGCTGGCTCACTGGTCCGGCCGTGCAGGGCGACTATGTCGTGGTCGGCGACATGGAAGGCTACGTGCATTGGCTGCAGATCGGTAACGGCGCGCTGGCGGCACGCGAGCGGTTGTCGAAGAAGGCGATCCGCGCCCAGCCGTTGGTGGTGGGTGACATCGTCTACGTCGAGGACGTCGAGGGCCGTATCGGCGCCTACCGTCTGTCTGCGCACTGATCGCTGGAACGAAGTACTCATCATGTTGCCCGTCGTCGCGCTGGTTGGTCGTCCGAATGTCGGTAAATCGACCCTTTTCAATGTACTGACGCGCAGCCGTGACGCCCTGGTGGCCGACATGCCGGGCGTCACCCGTGATCGTCACTACGGCGTCTGCCGCAGTGGTGAGCGCCCGTTCGTGGTGGTCGACACCGGCGGCTTGTCCGGTGTCGAGGAAGCCATGGATGTGCTCACCGCGAAACAGGTGCGCCTGGCGATCGAAGAGGCGAACGTGCTGGTGTTCGTGGTCGATGCGCGCGAGGGCTTGTTGCCGCAGGACTACGTGATCCTCAACGAGCTTCGCCGCAGCGGCAAGACCATCATCGCGGCGGTCAACAAGACCGACGGGCTGGAAGAGGAGGCCGTGCTGGCGGAGTTCTCCGCCTTCGGCGTCGGCAAGATCCTGCCGCTGTCGGCTGCGCACAATCGCGGCACCGGCGATCTGATCGAGCTGATCCTGCCGCTGTTGCCGGTCGACGAGGAAAGCACGACCGAGGCGGAAGGCGAGGGCGGCAGCATCCGCGTGGCCATCGTCGGCCGTCCGAATGCCGGCAAGTCGACCCTGATCAACCGCCTGCTGGGCGAGGATCGGCTGATCGTCTCCGACGTCGCCGGCACCACCCGCGATCCGATCCGCGTCCCGCTCGAACGCGACGGCAAGCGCTACACCTTGATCGATACCGCCGGCATCCGGCGCAAGGCGCGGGTCGAGGAGGCGGTGGAGAAATTCAGCGTCATCAAGACGCTGCAGTCGATCGCCGCCGCCCAGGTCGTGGTGGTGATGATCGATGCCCGCGAGAACCTGGCCGACCAGGATCTCACCCTGATCGGTTATGCGATGGACGAGGGCCGGGCGCTGGTGATCGCCATCAACAAGTGGGATGGCCTGGACCAATATCAGCGCGACGAGTGCATGCGTGCGCTGGATCGCCGTCTGGTTTTCGTCGACTGGGCCAAGCAGGTGCATATCTCGGCTTTGCACGGTTCGGGTCTGCGCGAACTGATGCGCGCGGTCGTGCGTGCACATGCGTCGGCGACCAAGGTGCTGGTGTCTTCCGATCTCACCAAGACGCTGGAGAAAGCCTACGAGGGTTATCAGCCGCCACTGGTACACGGTCATTCGCCGAAGCTGCGCTTTGCGCATCCGGGCGGCAACAATCCGCCGACCATCGTGATCCACGGCACCCGCACCAAGCACATTGCACCCGCCTACCAGCGCTATCTGGAAAACTTCTTCCGCAAGCGCTACAAGCTCGAAGGCACCCCGGTTCGCATTGCCTTCCGCGAAGGCGAAAATCCGTTCGCGGGACGCAAGAAAGTGCTGACCAAGGAGCAGGAGCAAAAGGCGCGGCGCCGGGTCAGCGACCTGATCAAGCGCACGCGCTGATTCGCCGCACGCTCGCATGATGATGTCAGTGCCGGTAGCTCGCAGCGCTGGTGCTGTAGCGAATCAGCGCAAGTCTTCCGGCACCAGCGCGTATACCGCTGCATCGTGGGATTGTTCGCGTACGCACAAGCGCTGGCGGGCGATGCCTTCGAATTTGGCACCGGTCTTTTCCGCCGTACGCCGGCTTGGCTGGTTGTCGGGCAGGGTGACAATCTCGATCCGGACCAGGCCTAGCCGCTGGAAACCGAAGCGCGCCACCAGCTGGGCTGTCGCTGCAGCCACGCCTTGACCCTGGCGTGACTGGCGCACCCAGTAACCCAGATTGGCACTGCGGTGCACCCGGTTGCGCTGGTTGAGGCCGACGCCGCCCAGCAGTTCGCCCGTGGTCGCGTCGAACACCGCAAACGCAAAGTGTCCACCGGAACGCCAGCCAGCCTCGCAGTAGGCGATCCATGCGACGGCATCGTTCCGGCCGTAGTCGGCATGGCACCAGGGCAACCATCGCCCAACCCCGGTTATCGACTCGCGTGCAGCGTCGAACAGGGCCGCAGCATCGCGATCCTGCCAGGGACGCAGATGCAATCGGCCCTCGACGAGTTCCAGCGAGGTCGGGGGTATGTCGTCCGTGCTCATGTATGTCTGCCGTTTGTGCGCATCAGGCCGAGCCGCGATAATGGGCAATCTTCGGCTTGGCATCAACATGAGCGCACGCATCCTCGACGGCAAACGCATCGCACAGGAACTGTTGGGCCGGGTGGGACTGCGCGTTGCCGAGCGGGTGGCGCAAGGGTTGCCGGCACCCGGACTGGCGGTAGTGCTGGTCGGCCGCGATGCGGGTTCCACCGTCTATGTGCGCAACAAGCGCAAGGCCTGCCATCAGGTCGGTTTTCGCTCGTTCGACTACGACCTGCCGGCGGGCACCACGCAGGAAGAACTGTTCGTGCTGATCGACCGGCTCAACGCCGATAAGGACGTGCATGGGATCCTGGTGCAGTCGCCGTTGCCGGAACATATCGACGAGGATGCGCTGGTTGACCGGATAGACCCGGCCAAGGACGTCGACGGTTTCCAGGCGATCAATGTGGGCCGGCTGGCATTGCGCCGCTTCGGCCTGCGCCCCTGCACGCCCAAGGGCGTGATGACCCTGCTGGGTCACACCGATCGCCCGGTGCGCGGCCAGCACGCGGTGGTGGTGGGCGTGTCCAACCACGTCGGACGGCCGTTGGTGCTGGAGCTGATGATCGCCGGCTGCACCACCACCTCCTGCCATCGTTTCACCCGCGACCTGGAAGGCTTCGTGCGGCAGGCCGATATCGTGATCGTCGCCGCGGGCAAGCCGGGGTTGGTCAAGGGCGACTGGATCAAGCCCGGCGCCGTGGTGATCGACGTCGGCATCAACCGGCTCGACGATGGCCGGCTGGTCGGTGATGTGGAATTCGCTCCCGCGGCGGAGCGCGCCAGCTGGATAACGCCGGTGCCGGGCGGGGTCGGCCCGATGACGGTGGCCACGTTGATGGAGAACACGCTGGAAGCGGCCGAGGCACGTCTCGCGTTGCACGGCGCGGCCTGAGAACCGCCACGGTATTCCGTCGCACGGCTGGCGAGCTCCACGGCAGGGCGCGTATAATTCCCTCTTTGCAGCGGGACTTTTCGCATGCGTATCCTCGCCGAGGCCCTGACCTACGACGACGTCTACCTTGTTCCTGGCCATTCCATCGTGCTGCCGCGTGATGTGAATACCTCGACTCGGTTTACCCGCAACCTGCGTCTGAATATTCCGATCGTCTCCGCCGCGATGGACACGGTGACCGAGGCCCGCCTCGCCATCACCATGGCGCAGAACGGTGGCATCGGCATCATCCACAAGAACATGACCGCCGAGCAGCAGGCCGCCGAAGTGCGCCTGGTCAAGAAGTTCGAGGCCGGCGTGATCCGCAGCCCGATCACCGTGGGTCCGGACACCTCGATCCGCGAAGTGCTGCGGCTCACCCACGCGCACAATATTTCCGGTGTGCCGGTGGTTGACGGCAGCAAGCTGGTCGGCATCGTCACCAGCCGCGATCTGCGCTTTGAGCGCAAGCACGACGACCCGGTGCGCAACATCATGACCCGCCAGGAAAAGCTGGTGACGGTGCATGAAGGCGCCAGCCAGGACGAAGTGCTGTTGCTACTGCACAAGCACCGCATCGAGAAGGTGCTGGTGGTCAACGACGCCTTCCAGTTGCGCGGCCTGATCACCGTCAAGGACATCCAGAAAGCGCGCGACAACCCGCACGCCGCCAAGGACCAGCATGAGGCGTTGCTGGTTGGCGCTGCGGTCGGCGTGGGCGGCGACACCGAGCAGCGCATCGCCGCGCTGGTCGATGCCGGCGTCGACGTGCTGGTGGTGGACACCGCGCACGGCCATTCGCAGGGCGTGATCGAACGCGCCGGCTGGGTCAAGAAACACTATCCGCAGGTGCAGGTGATTGCCGGCAACATCGTCACCGGCGAAGCGGCGCGCGCGCTGCTCGACGTGGGCGTGGATGCAGTCAAGGTCGGCGTGGGCCCCGGCTCGATCTGCACCACCCGCGTGGTCGCCGGCGTCGGCGTGCCGCAGATCACCGCGATCGACATGGTCGCCACCGCGTTGAAGGACGAGATTCCGCTGATTGCCGATGGCGGCATCCGCTATTCCGGCGACATCCCGAAGGCGCTGGCCGCCGGCGCGTCCACCGTGATGCTCGGCTCGATGTTCGCCGGCACCGAGGAATCACCGGGCGAAGTCGAACTGTTTCAGGGTCGCTCGTACAAGAGCTACCGCGGCATGGGTTCGATCGGTGCAATGCAGCTGGGCTCGAAGGACCGCTATTTCCAGGAAGAGGCGGATGCTGACAAGCTGGTGCCCGAGGGTATCGAAGGCCGCGTGCCATACCGCGGTCCGCTGCGCAACATCATCCACCAGCTGATCGGCGGCCTGCGCGCCTCGATGGGTTACCTGGGCGCGGCCACCATCGAGGACGTGCGGCACAACGCGCAGTTCGTCAAGGTGACTTCCGCCGGCGTCACCGAGGCGCACCCGCACGACATCCAGATCACCAAGGAAGCGCCGAACTATCGGCTCAACTCGTGATGCTCTGAAGCCCTCTCTCCCGAGTGCAATTCGGGGGAGAGGGTTGTGACCGAAGAAAATCCCTTTGGGAGGTGAGGGGGCGCTCCTGCCTTTCATCTGATGCGCAAAAGCGCCCCTTCACCCCAACCCTCCTACCCAGCGGCTGCGCCGCCGGGGGAGAGGGAGCCAGGAAGCCCCCATGACCGACCTTCATTCCGACAAAATCCTCATCCTCGATTTCGGCGCGCAGTACACGCAGCTGATCGCGCGGCGTGTACGCGAGCTCGGCGTGTACTGCGAGATATGGGCGTGGGATCACGATCCGGTCGAGATCGTAGCGTACGGCGCCAAGGGCATCATCCTGTCCGGTGGTCCTGAATCGACCACGCTGGCAGATGCGCCGAGCGCGCCGCAGCAGGTGTTCGACGCCAGCGTGCCGATCCTTGGCATCTGCTATGGCATGCAGACCCTGGCTGTCCAGCTCGGCGGCGCCACCGAGGCTGCTGATGCGCGCGAGTTCGGCCACGCCAGCGTGGACATCGTGGCACCGAGCCGCTTGTTCGATGGCCTCAACGATCATCCCGGCGAGCACAAGCTGGATGTGTGGATGAGCCACGGCGACCACGTCGCCACGGCGCCACCGGGTTTCATCATCACCGGTCGCACCGAGCGCATTCCGGTCGCGGTGATGGAGAACGAGGACAAGCGCTGGTACGGCGTGCAGTTCCATCCGGAAGTGACGCATACGAAGCAGGGCGGGGCGCTGCTCAAGCGTTTCATCACCGAGATTTGCGGTTGCGCCACGCTGTGGACCGCGGCCAACATCATCGACGACCAGATCGCCCGCGTGCGTGCCCAGGTCGGCGATGATCATGTGCTGCTGGGTCTGTCTGGCGGGGTCGATTCCTCCGTGGTCGCCGCGCTGCTGCACAAGGCGATCGGCGACAAGCTGACCTGCGTCTTCGTCGACACCGGTCTGCTGCGCTGGCAGGAAGGTGACCAGGTGATGGCCACGATGGCCGCCGCCTCCAATGAGCATGGCATGGGCGTGAAGGTGATCCGCGTCAACGCCGCAGATCGCTACTTCAACGCGCTCGAAGGCGTGGCCGATCCAGAGACCAAGCGCAAGATCATCGGCGGCCTGTTCGTGGAGATCTTTGATGAGGAGTCATCGAAGCTCACCGCCAGCGGCGGTGGCCAGGTGCAGTGGCTGGCGCAGGGCACGATCTATCCCGACGTGATCGAATCGGCCGGCAGCAAGACCGGCAAGGCCCATGTCATCAAGAGCCACCACAACGTCGGTGGCCTGCCGGCGCACATGAAACTGAAGCTGGTCGAGCCGCTGCGCGAGCTGTTCAAGGACGAGGTGCGCCGCATCGGCGTCGAACTCGGCCTGCCGCGAGCGATGGTTTATCGCCATCCGTTCCCGGGTCCGGGACTCGGCGTACGCATCCTCGGCGAGGTGAAGCGCGAGTACGCCGAACTGCTGGCGCAGGCCGATGCGATCTTCATCGACGAGCTGCGCAAGGCCGACCTGTACGACCAGACCAGCCAAGCGTTCGCGGTGTTCCTGCCGGTGAAATCGGTCGGCGTGGTCGGCGACGCGCGTGCCTACGAATGGGTGATTGCCCTGCGTGCGGTGGAGACCATCGACTTCATGACGGCGCACTGGTCACACCTGCCGTATGAGTTCCTCGGCAAGGTTTCGAACCGGATCATCAACGAGTTGCGTGGTGTTTCGCGCGTGGTCTATGACATCAGCGGCAAACCACCTGCCACGATCGAGTGGGAGTAGGGAGATCAGCCCGCGCGCGCCAGCAAGTGTCAGCGAGTTGCCGGCTTCCTCAGGCAGAAATTCTGATCCACTGAAATGACTGACGAAATATCTGACCAATCCGGAGCATTCTCGGCCGAGGACATGCGCTACATGCAGCGCGCCCTGCAACTGGCCGTGCATGCACGCGACGCCGAGAGCGAAGTGCCGGTGGGTGCCGTGCTGGTTCAGGCCGGTGAAATTGTCGGTCTGGGCTGGAACCGCAACATCACCTTGCACGACCCGACCGCCCATGCCGAAATCATGGCGCTGCGCGCAGCCGGCGAAAAGCTGGCGAACCATCGCCTGTCCGATGCCACGCTATACGTCACGCTGGAGCCGTGTTCGATGTGCGCGATGGCGATGATTCATGCCCGCATCGGTCGGGTGGTCTATGCCGCCGCCGATCCGAAAACCGGGGCCGCCGGCAGCGTGTTCGATACGCTCGTCGATGCACGCCACAACCACCGCATCGAGGTGACCGGCGGCTTGCTAGCCGACGAATCCGCCGGCTTGCTGCGTGATTTTTTCCGCGCCCGCCGCTGAGCCGGTACGGATGAATTGAGGTCCGCGCCAGTCCTGAGCCGCTGCCAAAGCTGACTCGCCGGTCCAGTGAATATGGGCGATGACACTCGACATGGCTGTACGCGGGGATACGGCTGGTTGCTGCAGACACCGTCGAATGGACAACAAGATCGCACACGGAGCCATGCGCGTGGCGATTGATCAGCCGGTCTGCTTCTAGCCAGGCCGGCTCGCCGCCAGCAGATCGCGAACGCGTTGCAAATCGTCCGGGGTGTCCACATCGATCGTCGCGTCGGAGGCGAATCGTTCCACCCGGGCCGCTTCGCGTTCGAGCAAGTCGTGGGTACCGTATCGACCTGACCACGTCATCAGCGTCTCGAAGCAATCGCGGGGAAACAGCACCGGCGGGCCGGTCACGTTCCACCTGTTCGGCGTCGGCACCCGTGACCACGAGCACGGGCGCACCGCTGGCGAGAGCAGCGCGCGCGACGCGGCGCAGCATCGGCTGGCCATCGACCTCGGCCAGCTGTTTGAGGCCGCCGTAGCGCCGGCCTTCGCCTGCCGCGCGCAGCACGATGAGCGCCGAGGCTTCGGCGTTGTCGGGATGCGGACCCGTGTCGACCGGCGTAGTCATCAGTGGATCGCGCCCTCGTTGTCACGCAAGCGGCCACCGCTGCGGCGGTTGATGACCGCCATGATTTCCGCGGCAACGGTCATGGCAAGCCACTGGTGCTATTTTACATAATATACATTATGCGAAATTTTGCATTGCTGGTTATCCTGATGCTCGCGGCAACAGCCGTGCTAAAAAAACAGGGGTTTCAAGCAACATGCGCGGATTTTGGAGCGAGTCGAACTGGCGTCTGGACGGCGCCGAGCTGGTCATTCCCAACGGGCAACGCATCGCCCTGAAACAGATATTGCAGCAACGCGCGGACTTAATCGAAGGACGCGCCGACCTTCCCGCAAAGTGGTCTGGCTGGCGTGTACGGCAACAATGGTTGATCGCGCCCGGTGGAACACTGCGACGCGGCAGGATCGCTGAACACGCCATGCGGCATATAGTCCAATCATGGGATTGGGAGCGAAACGAAGCCAGCCGACGCCAACTGGACCTATTCTGACCAAAGCCCCGCAAGGGGCTTTTTCAACGGTCCACACTACACGCAAGATCAAGATATGGACGGCCCTCAGCAAGACGGCACAAAGCGAAGGCCTGATCCACGGACAGAAGCGGAACATCAACGAGATGACCACGCTCAGCGTCGGCCAGCACAAGAGTGGATCCAGGCGGAAGCATGCCCGACCAGAACTCGCCGGCAATGCCGAACAGCGCCGCAAAAGCGATAACTAAACGAACTTTGTTGAGTATGATTCCCTCCGAACTCTGTAGGGCATGCTACCGCACCCTGCCCGCGTCGGTGGTGATCCCCTGCCCCGTTTCCTTCTCGCCAGAAACCGCTCTTGAATCTGCCAGCGAACCGGGCGTCTGGGGCGTGTCTATAGATGCGTTACTGGCCGAATGTCCGAGAAAATCCTTGCCAAGGGCAATGACGACGATCCGCGGCATTCGCGGCCCGGCATCGAAACCGCGGTGATGCGGTTTTGCCAATGGCGAACCCTCCGCTCTGACGCCTGGGCACTTTTATCGTGCGCGGGTACCAGGTCTTCCAGACGTAGGTATCAACAATTCGGCGGGGTCATCTTCGGGGTGCCAGGGGTGGCCCAGCCGATGTTCGATGTACTCCCGGATCAGCCGGCGCACGACCTGCGAGGACGTGGCGTCTTCGCGCACACACAGACGCTCGAAGAGCGTTTTCTCGCGCGGGTCGATCAGGATGGTCAAACGAGCAGTGCGATTTTCGATTGGCATATGAGTGTCATCAGGCTTACACTGAGATCAACTTCAATGATAATACGTTTATCATGATAATTGCACGGGCGCGCTGGGTCAGTCGCGGCATCTCACGGGTGTCGTCAAGGTGAGCGGATTCACAAGCATGTCGCCTCTGGCAGCGCTCCTTGGCCTTGTCGTCGCATGGCTGTTGGTGGGCGTTTTGGGTCTCGCGCGCCCCCAGCGCATGGGCTGGGTGGCCCGCACACTGTTTCCCCTTGGCGCGCTCATCGCGTTGGGTATCGCGGTGATCGGGTTGTCAGCGTTGGCTGATGGATTCGTAGTGGAACAGGTGGCGCTTCCTCTCGGCTTGCCGGATCTGCCGTTCCACGTCCGCCTCGACGCACTTTCGGGTTTTTTCCTGTTGTTGCTTGGCAGCGCGGGTGCCGGTATTTCGGTGTTTGCGGCCGGCTATTTCCGCGAGGGCGAAGGCACCTCACCCGGCTTGCTTTGCCTGCAGTACCACACGTTTCTGGCGAGCATGGCGATGGTCATTCTCGCCGACGATGCCTACCTGTTCATGGTGGCGTGGGAGACGATGGCGCTGAGTTCGTACTTCCTGGTGACCACGCAGCACCGCATCCCGGAGATCCAGCGCGCCGGGTTTCTGTATTTGTTGATGGCGCATGTGGGGGCGCTGGCACTGCTGCTTTGCTTCGGCGTGTTGCACGGCGGCAGCTGGCTGATGACGTTCGACGCGATGCGTGGTGCCACGCTCTCGCCGGCCTGGGCCGGTGTGGCGTTTCTGCTGGCGCTGTTCGGTTTCGGTGCCAAGGCGGGGCTGGTGCCGTTGCATGTGTGGTTGCCCGAAGCGCATCCGGCCGCGCCATCGCCCGTGTCCGCCATGATGAGTGGCTTGATGCTCAAGATGGCGGTCTACGGCATGCTGCGCATCAGTTTCGATTTGCTCCACGCCGGTCCATGGTGGTGGGGGATGCTGACGCTGGTCCTGGGGCTGGGCACCGCGGTGTTCGGTGCGGTGTTCGCGGCCGTGCAGACCGACATGAAGCGATTGCTCGCCTATTCCTCGATTGAGAACATCGGCCTGATCTTCGCGGCCATCGGCCTGGCGCTGCTGTGCTACGCGTTCAACATGCGCGTGTTGGCGGCGCTGGCACTCACGGCGGCGCTGCTGCACTCACTCAATCATGCGCTGTTCAAGAGCCTGCTCTTTCTCGCTACCGGGTCCGTGTTGCACTCCACCCACGAACGGAACCTGGGTAAGTTGGGCGGTTTGATCCGCCGAATGCCCTGGGTCGCTACCCTGGCCCTGATCGGCACCCTGGCGGTTGCGGGTTTGCCGCCACTCAACGGTTTCGTTTCCGAATGGCTCCTGTTGCAGGCGTTCTTGTCGACGCCGTCCATTCCGCATGCGTTCGTGAACATGATCGTGCCGTTGGGCGCGGCAGTGGTGGCATTGACCGCCGCGCTGGCCGGCTACGTGATGGTCAAGTTCTACGGCGTGATTTTTCTGGGCCTGCCGCGCGAACCTTCGCTGATGGACGCTCAGGACGCCGGCTGGCTTGAACGCCTGGGGCTCGCATGGTTGGCGTTGGGTTGCATCCTCATCGGCGTGTTTCCGCAATACGCGCTGGATGCCATCGCCGCGGTGACACGTGCGCTGGTTGGCACCGTGATCCAGCGTGGGTCGACTCCCGGGTTTATCGCGCCCGTGGCGGCCGCTCAGGCTTCCTACAGTGGCCTGTGGTTGCTGGTGGGCATGGTCGGCGTGATCGCGGTGATGTTCGTGCTTGTGCGGCGGATGTATCACGGTCGTGTGCGCCGCACGCCGCCGTGGAATTGCGGCTATCCCTCGCATACCCCCCGCATGCAGGACACCGCCGAAGGATTCGGTCAGCCCATACGACACATGTTCGGGCCATTTTTTCGCATTGAGCGCGAGCTGCCTGCACCCGATGATCTTGCCCCGCAGTACCGCATCCAGATCGAGGATCGGTTTTGGCATGCGCTGTATTTGCCGCTTGCCCGCGCCGTCGGCTGGCTGGCCGACGCGCTGGCCGTGCTGCAGCACGGCCGTCTGGCCGTCTATTTGATGTACAGCTTCCTTACCTTGATCGTGCTGCTGGTGTTTGTTCTATGAACGCGCTGGCGTTCATCAGCCAGCTGGGTGGGGTCTTGCTTGCGGTGGTGCTGGCACCCGTGCTGGCCGGCTGGGTCGCGCAATGCCGGGCCTGGCTGCAGAATCGCTCGGCGCCGCCCTTGCTGCAGCCCTACCGCACCTTGCGCAAGCTGTTCCGCAAGGATGCCGCGCTGGCCACGTACGCTTCGCCGCTGTTCCGTGCGACGCCCTACATCGTGTTCGGCACCATGACCCTGGCGGCAGCGATCATTCCCTCGGTGACCACCGATCTTCCGATGGCGCGCGTAGCCGATGCGATCGCGCTGGTCGGTCTGTTCGCGACCGCACGCATGTTCATATCGCTGGCGGCGATGGATATCGGTACGGTCTTTGGCAGCATGGGCGCGCGGCGCGAGATGATGATCGGCTTTCTCGCCGAGCCGGCGTTGCTGATGGTGCTTTTCAACGCCTTCCTGATGTTTGGCAGCACGGCGCTGCCAACGATCGTGGAAGGTACCTTGAACGCCCATGGGCTGGAGCTGCATCCAAGCCTGGCCTTCGCCGGCGTGGCGTTCGTGATGGTGCTGCTGGCGGAGAACGCCCGCATCCCGATCGACAACCCGGCTACGCATCTCGAAGTGACCATGATCCACGAGGCGATGTTGCTCGAATATTCGGCGCGTCACCTGGCACTCATCGAATGGGCGTCCTGGCTGAAATTGTTCAACTACAGCTGCATCGGTTTCGCGCTGTTCGTGCCGTGGGGAGTCGCCCCGCACGAGGCTAGCCCGCTGGCGCTGCTGCTTGCCGTCGTGTTTCTGGTGGTGAAACTTGCCGTCGCTGGCGCGGTACTGGCCGTGATCGAGACGGTCTCGGCCAAGCTGCGCATCTTCCGTGCACCGGAGTTCCTGACCATGGCGTTCCTGCTTGCCGTGTTGGGATTGCTCGTCCATCTATTGCTGCAACCCTGAATCATGTCCCCACTGACCTTCGCCACCCAGCTCCTGCACGTCCTCGCCGCCGGCCTGCTGATGATCTCGTTCGCCATGCTCGCGCAACGGCGCACACGACGGCTGATCGTGCTGCTGGCCTGGCAGGGCGCGGTGCTGACCGCGTCAACGCTGCTGGTGGCCACGACCGCGCATTTGTCTCACTTGTACTATTCCGCGGCGCTTACCTTCGTGGAAAAGGTCGTGCTGATGCCGTGGATCCTGATGCGGCTGATGCGTCGCCTGGGTATCGAAGGCGATAGCGATCCGCTGGTGAACATTCCGACCCTGATGCTGGTCGGACTGGGCCTGGTGATCTTCGCGTTCGGGCTGGCCCAACCGATCAGTTCGTTGGCCACCACGGTCACCCGGCAGACCCTGGGCATTGCCATGGCGGTCATCCTGCTGGCCTTCCTCATGATGATCGCCCGGTACAAGGCGGTGACCCAGGTGATCGGCTTCCTGGCCATGGAAAACGGCCTGTTCTTCGCCGCCACCAGCACAACCTACGGCATGCCGATGGTTGTTGAACTGGGTATTGCGCTGGATCTGCTGGTCGGCGTGTTCATCTTCGGCATCTTCTTCTTTCAGATCCGTGAGCAGTTCGACAGCCTCGATCTACATCAGCTCGAAGCACTCAAGGAGGACTGACGTGGAGCTTCTGCTGGTACTGGGCATCCCTCTCGTCGGCGCGGCCTTGCTGGCCCTCGTCGGTGCGCAGCAGCGCGCGGCGGAACTCAACGTCGCCATCAGTTTCGCCACGCTGATCGCTGCCGGCGCCCTGGTGCTGCGGATCATCGGTGAGGGATCGATGACGGTGGCCCGCGAGCAGTTCTTCGTGGATCCGTTCAACGTGTTTCTGATCGCGTTGACCGCCCTGATCGGTTTCACCACCGCCGTATTCTCGCGCCTCTACATGCGCATTGAACAAGATCGCGGTCGGCTCAACGCACCTCGCCTGCGGCTTTATCACAGCATGTATCAGCTGTTCATGACGGCCATGCTGGTGGCGCTGTCCACCAACAACATGGGGCTGCTGTGGGTCGCCATGGAAGCCGCGACGCTGTCGACGGTGCTGCTGGTTTCGCTCTACCGCACCCGCGCCAGCATCGAGGCGGCGTGGAAATACTTCATCCTGTGCGGCGTCGGTATCGCGCTGGCCTTGTTTGGCACGATCCTGCTGTATTTCGCGGCGGAGCGGCTGCTCGGTGGCGAGGGCATGAGTGCGCTGCTGTGGACGCATCTCAATGCGGTGAAGGGGCAGCTCGATCCGACCGTGGTCGGTCTGGCTTTCGTGTTTCTGCTGGTCGGCTACGGCACCAAGGTCGGTCTCGCCCCACTGCACAACTGGCTGCCAGATGCCCATGCCGAGGGTCCGACGCCGGTCTCGGCGGTGCTGTCGGGGCTGCTGCTCAATGTGGCGATGTATGCGGTGATCCGCTGCAAGATTCTCGCCGTCGGCGCGATGCATTCCGCCCTGCCCGGGCGCATGCTGATGGGCTTCGGCCTGTTCTCGACGCTGCTGGCGGCGATCTTTCTGTGGCGTCAGCGCGATATCAAGCGTCTGTTCGGCTATTCCTCGATCGAACACATGGGCATCATCACGTTCGCGTTCGGCATGGGTGGTCCGCTGGCGAATTTCGCCGCGCTGCTGCACATGACCGTGCACTCGCTGACCAAGTCGGCGATTTTCTTCGCCGCCGGCCATGCGTCACAGATCGCGGGCACGCAGCGTATCGACGGCATTCGTGGCCTGCTGGTAGTTAGCCCCTCCGTCGGCTGGGGCCTGATGCTGGGATCGCTGGCGATTCTCGGGATGCCGCCGTTCGGCGTATTTACCAGCGAATACCTGATTCTGACTACGGCGATGCGTGACCATCCCTGGGCAACGCCGATCCTGCTCGCCGCCTTGGGGGTGGCTTTTGCCGCGATCTTTGGACACGTCCAGCCGATGGTGTTCGGCGAGACCGACGCGCCGCGTCTGTCGCACCCGCCCTCGCTGGTGCCGGTGTTTGTCCATCTGTCGATGGTGCTGGTGCTCGGCGTGTACATGCCGCCGGCGCTTGCCGAGTGGTATCGCCTGGCTGCAGGGTTGATCGGATGAATCCCATGTGCCCTGACTTATTCGACTCTGCATGCACGCCGTTGCCGTCCAATGTGGCGGCCTGCCACGCGGCGGCAGACGCCCATCACTGGTCTTTGGCCGCCGAAGCCATGCGCGAAGCGGGTGCGAACCTGCTGGCGCTGTGGGGCAGCGACGATCGTGATCGCGACCAATGCCTGCGCATCCATGCGGCGTACCTGCTGAGCGATCGCGTCGTCGTGGTCGAACACGCGATGCCCGCCGAGGGCGCGGTCTATCCCTCACTGACGCCGCGTTTCCCGGTGGCCGATCGCATGCAACGCGCGGTCTATGACCTGCTTGGTATCCGCGCCGACGGCGGCGACATGCGACCGTGGCTGCGCCACGGCGGCTGGCCGGCGGACGTGTTCCCCTTGCGCCGCGATGTCAGCGCGACACAGACCTATCCGGTGGTCAGCGCGCCGTATCCGTTCGTGCCGGTCACTGGCGAGGGCGTCCACGAGGTGGCGGTAGGCCCGGTGCATGCCAGTACCATCGAACCTGGGCGTTTCCACGTTTCTGTGGTGGGCGAGAAAGTGCTGCGCATGGAGGTGCATCTGGGTTACACGCACAAGGGTATCGCCAAGCGTTTTGAAGCCTTGGCCCAACGCGACGGGCATCGCCTGGCGGCCCGTATCAGTGGGGATTCGACGGTAGCTTTCAGCTGGGCATATTGTGCCGCGCTGGAATCCCTCACCCACTCGACGCCTTCGCCGCGTGCCACCCTCTTGCGTGCGCTGGCGCTTGAGCGCGAGCGCCTGGCCAATCATCTGAGTGATCTCGGCGGCATCGGCAACGATGCCGGATTCTCGTTCGGATTGACCCAGTTCTCCAGCCTGAAAGAGCAATTGCTGCGACACAACGCGGACGTGTTCGGCCAGCGTTACCTGTTTGACTTTGTGGTGCCAGGCGGCGTCGTCTGCGATCTGCCGGTGGGTGCGATATCGACCCTGCTGGAGGAGACCACGGCGTTTGAACGCGCCGTACACGAACTGCGGGCCATCTACGCCGATCACGAAGGTCTGCAGGATCGTTTTCTCGGCGCCGGTCGGCTGACACCCGAGCAAGCCACGGAGCTGGGAGCGATCGGCCTGGTCGGACGCGCATCCGGCATCGCTCACGATCTTCGCATCGATCAGCCGTGGGCGCCGTACAACGAGTGGGCGCCGGTGCTGGCAACGCGTCCGGAAGGAGATGTTGCGGCGCGCGTCCAGGTGCGCTTCGACGAGACGCTGGAATCGCTGCGGTTGTGCCGGCATTGGCTGGAAACGCTGCCCCCCGGCGACCTCGCGATCGAACTGCCGACGGCGCCCGCCGGTCAACTTGGGATTGGCCTGATCGAAGGGTGGCGCGGCCCGGTCATGGTGGCATTGGAGGCAGGCCCCGAGGGCGGCATCCGGCGTTGCCACACACATGACCCTTCGTGGCAGAACTGGCCGCTGATCGAGGTCGCCATTCTCGGCAACATCATTCCGGACTTCCCCCTGATCAACAAGTCATTCAATCTTTCCTACAGTGGAGTCGACGGGTAAACGCGCATGCTCAAGATCCTTGCACGCATTCATCGGCTCGGTCGTCTGAGCGAACCTCTGCCAGCACCCGATGCTTCTGAGACGGAGCCCACGGCGATCCAGCGCGAGTTGCAGGCCGTGTTCGGACGCGCCCTGTGCATCCGCCATGTCGATGCCGGCTCCTGCAACGGTTGCGAACTGGAGATCCACGCGCTCAGCAATCCGTACTACAACCTGGAGGGCGCCGGCATCAAGTTCGTCGCCAGTCCCCGTCATGCCGATCTGCTGATGGTCACCGGGCCGGTCTCCGTCAACATGGAAGAAGCGCTCAAGCGGACCTATGAGGCGATGCCCGATCCCAAATGGGTGCTGGTGGTGGGTGACTGCGGGGCCTGTGGCGGAATATTCGGCGCCAATTACGCCACGCGCGGTCCGATCAGCGACCTGATTCCCGTTGATGCGGTCGTCAACGGTTGCCCGCCCAGTCCGCTGGCCATCCTGCGTGGTCTGCTGCACATCACCCGGCACCTGACTATCTGACCCTGCGGTTGGCAGAGTTAGGG
>JBEPVP010000026.1:0-25149 GCA_041690935.1 Rhodanobacter sp. | reverse complement strand
TGCTCGACCGGCTGATGGGTCGGGCCGTCTTCGCCCAGACCGATCGAGTCGTGCGTGTAGACGTGGATCGCGTGCGCCGGAATCAGCGCGCTCATGCGCACCGCGTTGCGCGCGTAGTCGGAGAACACCAGGAAGGTGGCGTCGTACGGGATGAAGCCGCCGTGCAGGGCCAGCCCATTCGCGATCGCAGTCATGCCGAACTCGCGCACGCCGTAGTAGACGTAATTGCCGTTGCCATCCGAGCTGTTGCCGGTGGCCGCGTCGAGGCTGCCCTTCCACTTGGTGAGGTTGGAGCCGGCCAGATCCGCCGAGCCGCCGATCAGTTCCGGCAGCAGCGGGCCGAATGCATCCAGGCTCATCTGCGAGGCCTTGCGTGAGGCCACTTCCGGGCCTTCGGCCTGCAGCTTCGCGATATACGCCTGTGACTTCTCCGCCCAGCCGGCCGGCAGTTCGCCGGCGAGACGGCGCTGGAATTCCGCCGCCAGTTCGGGATGCGCCGCGGCGTATCTTGCGAACGCGCCGTTCCAGGTCTGCTCGGCCTCGTTGCCGGCTTCGCGATGATCCCAACCGGCATAAATTTCGGCGGGAATCTCGAACGGGGCATAGTGCCAGCCCAGCTGTTCGCGGGCCGCCGCGATCTCGTCCTTGCCCAGCGGCGCGCCGTGGCTTTCTTCCTTGCCCTGCTTGTGCGGCGCCCCAAAACCGATGATGGTTTTCGCGCAAATCAGGGTCGGTTTGTCGTGCTGCGACGTGGCCTGCGCCACGGCTTTCTTCACGGCCTCCGCATCATGCCCGTCGACGCCGCGGATCACGTTCCAGCCATACGCCTCGAAGCGCGCCGGCGTGTCGTCGGTGAACCAGCCGTGCACCTCGCCGTCGATCGAGATGCCGTTGTCGTCGTACACCGCCACCAGTTTGCCGAGCTGCCAGGTACCGGCCAGCGAGGCGACTTCGTGCGAGAGGCCTTCCATCAGGCAACCATCGCCCAGAAAAACATAGGTGTGATGGTCGACCACCGCATGGCCGGGACGGTTGAAATGCGCCGCCAGCACCTTCTCCGCCAGCGCGAAGCCGACCGCGTTGGCCAGGCCCTGGCCGAGCGGTCCGGTGGTGGTTTCCACGCCCGGGGTTTCGCTGGCTTCCGGATGACCCGCGGTCTTCGAATGCAGCTGGCGGAAATGCTTGAGCTGATCCAGCGGCAGGTCGAAGCCGGTCAGGTGCAGCAAGGCGTACTGCAGCATCGAACCATGGCCGTTGGACAGCACGAAGCGATCGCGGTTGGCCCACTTCGGATTGGCCGGGTTGAACTTGAGGAAGTCGTTCCACAGCACTTCGGCGATGTCCGCCATGCCCATCGGCATACCCGGATGACCGGACTTCGCCGCCTCGACGGCGTCCATGGCAAGGGCGCGCACGGCGTTGGCAAGTTCGCGGCGGGTGGTCATCGGGCGGTCTCCGGAGGGTGCAAAAGCACCCATTGTCGCCGATATGTCGGTTCGCTGTCGCTTGCGGCGGCGGGATTAACAAGCGCTTAACCCCAGTCCATACGGTTCAGCGAGCTTCAGCATCAAACCGCTAGTAATACGCCCCGCAGAGCCATCCCCAGGCGCTGCCCGACCGCGTGCATCGTCCCCACGAACTGCGGCCCGGTTCAATAGAAGAGGAGTTTCCCCATGAAGAACAAAAAGACGCTCATTGCCCTCGCCATCGCAGCCACCGCGCTGTGCACCCTGCCCGCCCTGGCGCAGGACACTACGCCCGCCCCGACGACAGCCAGCGACAGCACTGCGCCGACCGGCGGCAACTACCAGCCGGGTCAGGCGATCGGCAGCGGCAACTGGTTTGTCGACGGCCGCATTGGCCAGGCCCATGTGAACAAGGGCCCGTACAACGATCATCCGACGACGTATGCCATCAACGGCGGCTACCGCTGGAAGGTGGGCGAGGATCTCGGCCTCGGTGTGGATGCCGGCTATAACGATCTCGGCAACTTCAAGTTGAAGAACGCGTTCAACAACAATGACGTCAATCTGAAGGATCAGCGCAACGCGTTGCGCGGATGGACCGCCGGCGTGAATGGCAAGATCGACGTGTGGCAGGGCCTGTATGTCAGCGGGCGCGCCGGCGTGTACGGCTGGAAGGGCCACGGCTATGCCAACCAGGACATCAACCGCCACGACCTCGACAAGGTCGACTACTACGCCGGCGCTGGCGTGGGCTATGACATCAACAACCACTTCGGCGTTGGCCTGGCGTACGACTACTACCACGCCAAGAAGGACGGCATCAGCCTGTCTACCGATACGGCGTCGCTGACAGCCGAATATCGCTTCTGATCCGGAAACGGCCAGCTGGCGTGGATTCCCGCACCAGTTGGCCCGGATTAACGCCGGCTTAATACTAAACTTACCGGTATTGAATCTTTCGGCCAGCGCACCATCTAAGTGTTCATGTGTCGCCGCCTGACTTGGGTAGCGCACTTTCGGCAGCGGCCACTCCCCCTTTGGGCCGACTGCCATGACAACCGGAGCACACCATGAAAATGAAGAAAACCCTGCTTGCCCTCGCCCTGACTTCCGCCGGCCTGCTGGCCGTTCCGGCCGCGTTTGCGCAGAGCGCGCCGACCCACAATGACGGCTGGTTCGTCAACGGCAACATCGGCAAGACCTCGATCAACCACGGCGCCTACAACGACAGCGCTACCGGCTACGGCGTCAACGGCGGCTACCGCTGGGCATTGAGCCCGTCCGTCGCCCTGGGCGCCGAGGTGGGTTACAACGACCTGGGCAACATCCACCCGAAGAACATCTTCAACAGCCAGCCGGTCGTGGCCGACAACAAGTCGCAGCTGCATGGCTGGACTGCGGGCGTGAACGGCCATTTCAACGTCAGCCCGAACTGGTACGTCAGCGCACGCACCGGCATCTATGGCTGGACGGGCCACGGCCTGAGCAACGACACCAACCCGGTCCGCAAGGGCCTGGACAACACCAGCTGGTACGCCGGCGCGGGTGTGGGCTACGACTTCAGCAACAACGTCAGCCTCGGCGTGAACTACGACTATTACGATGCGAAGAAGGATCGCGTGAATCTGAGTACCGACATGGTCTCCGTCAGCGCCGAATACCGCTTCTGAGCTAGTTCCGCATACGCTGGATGAACAACAGAAAGGGCACCGCAAGGTGCCCTTTCTGTTGCCGACGGGTCGCCCTACCGCTCGTCCTCGGCATCGCGGGCGAGGGTTCGCGTCTACAATGCGCGCGGCCTCGGCGAGGACCGCAAGGCTTCGACAGGAATGTCGAACCCTTCTTCACAGTGGGTTTTCAATGAACAGGACTTTTGCAATGTTTGCCGTCGCTGCCGCCGGCATCTGCGCCATGCCCGGCGCCCAAGCCAAAGACCTGACCGGATGGTTCGTCAACGCTGGCGCGGGACGCGTCAACTATCACGCAACCTTGGGCAGTACGACCTGGGCAGCGATCACGGTACCGCCGGGATCCTCAACGTGGGCTACCGCACCCAGTTCATCGGTTTCGAGGCCGGCTACACGAACCTTGGCAGCCTCACGTCCAGCGAGCCGGGCGTCTACCGTGACAAGCTCTCCGGCGACGGATGGACGGCTGGCATCAACGGCCACTTCAACCTGACCCCGCAGTGGTACGTCTCGGCGCGTGCCGGCTTGTTCTCCTGGAAACTGCACGCTACGGAAACGCTCTATTCGGGAAGCGCCAGCCAGACCAACAAGGGCAGCACGCAGTCGACCAACGGCTACGCCGGCATCGGCACCGGTTACGACATCAACCGCCAGTGGAGCGTGGGTGCGGCGTTCGACTACTACGATATTTCCAAGCACTCGGACTTCGGTCGCCTGGAGATTGGCAACCGGGTATTTTCGGTGAATGCCGAGTACCGTTTCTGAAAATAGCGCCTTGCAATACATGAAAAACGGGCGCCTTGCGGCGCCCGTTTATTTTTGCAGCGGCAGCGTGTGAGTTTACTTGTTGCCGTTCCACTGGCCCAGCGCCGCCAGACCGTTATCGCGGGCGCGGGCATGCACGGTCTTCTGCGCTTCGGCGTAGTTCGCCTTCATGTCCTTCGACCACAGCTTCAGCGCGGCCTGCTGCATCGCGCGGCCGTACGAGAACGACAGCGGCCACGGATGCGGGCCGAGCTGGTTCATGGCATTCAGATGCGCGGTGGACTGCTCATCGGACTGGCCGCCGGACAGGAACACGATGCCCGGCAACGAAGCCGGCACGGTGGTCTTGAGCACGCGCACGGTCGCTTCGGCAACTTCCTCGACATCGACCTGCTCGTCCGAATCCTTGCCCGGGATGACCATGCTGATCTTCAGGATGGTGCCTTCCAGCATCACGTTCTGTTCGTACAGCGCGTTGAACAGGCTGCGCAGCACCGCCTCATGCACTTCGTAGCTGACCTCAATGCTGTGATCGCCGTCCATCAGCACTTCGGGTTCCACCATCGGCACCAGACCCGCTTCCTGGCACAACGCGGCGTAGCGCGCCAGCACGTGGCAGTTCGCTTCGATCGCGGTGGAACTGGGGTTGTCTTCGGAGATGTTGATCACCGCGCGCCACTTGGCGAACTGCGCGCCGAGCCTGGCATATTCCTGCAGGCGCTCACGCAGACCGTCGAGGCCTTCAGTGACCACATCGCCGGGGAAACCCGCCAGCGGCTGCGGGCCCTTGTCGACCTTGATGCCGGGGATGATGCCGGCCTTCTTCATGACCTGGGTAAACGGCACGCCGTCCCTGGTCGACTGGCGAATCGTCTCGTCGTACAGGATCGCGCCGGAAATGTGCTCGTTCAGGCCCGGCGTGGTCAGCAGCAACTCGCGGTAGGCGCGGCGGTTTTCCTCGGTGTTCTCGATACCGACCGCCTCGAAGCGCTTCTTGATGGTGTTGGTCGACTCGTCGATGGCGATGATGCCCTTGCCGGGCGCAACCATCGCCAGGGCGATGCTTTCGAGATCTTCAATACTCATGACGACTCCGTGGTGCGAGGGCGAGGCGCGCCTGCACAAGTTGACGCCGCCTCGAAGCCGAAGCGGCATGGTTCAAAACGCCAATTATAGGCCAGATTGGTGAGCCGGATGTGCCGGTATCGGCCAGATGGACGGGCCCGGACACGCCCGCATTGACCAGATGGGCGGGCCAGTCATGCCAGCATTGGCTGGATGAGCGGGCTGGTCATGCCGGCAGGGGATACACGAGCGGGGCCGGTCATGCCGGCCCCGCGCCGGCGTCAGGCGGCGTAACCGGGCAGCTTGCAGGCATCCATCAGCTGCTGGCGCTGCGCGGGGTCCTTCGGCGCGTTGAACGGCACGATGTAGTAGGTGGCCACCGGTTCGCCGATGCGGTTGCTCAACGACGGACCGTAGCGGAAGTTGGATACCGCGCTGCGCGCCACCGGACCCAGATCGCTCCTGGGCGCGACCTTGATCACCTGCACGTCGAACGGCACGCCGTCGGAACCCACCGTATAGGTCACCGCCGCGCAACCGGGCTTGTCCAGGTTCAAGCCGCTGTTCGGCGCATCCATCTGCACCTTGGTGTTGAGCAGGATCCAGTAGCGATAAAGATCCGGCTGGTCGACCTTGCGCGCCTGCGCCAGCACGGGTGCGACGAAGCCCAGCGTCAGCGCCAGCAACAGGCCCTGCCGAAGCGGACGGAATAGGGTTTTCATGGCGATCTCCTGTGCCGGATATGGCTGATTCAAGTGTAGCCGCCCACGCGGGCAACGCCAGTCAACGCGCGGCCAGCGGACAGCACCGCGTCAGCGTCAGAGGTCGCGCAAACTCTCGACCATGCCGTCCGCACCCACCGCGAGCAGCTTCAGCGTATTGGTGCCGCCACCGCGGCCGACGTGGTCGCCGTGGGTGAGCACCACGCGGTCGCCTTCGCTCAGACGGCCCTGCGCGAACAGCTGCTGCACCGCGGCGCGGGCGGTTGCCGCCGAACTCAGGCCCTCGTGCGCGAACGCCACCGGTTGCACGTCGCGCAGCAGCAGCATGCGTCGGCGCGCGTCGGCCAGCGGAGAGAGTGCATAGATCGGGATCGCCGTGCGGTAGCGCGACAGCCATTGCGCGGTGGCGCCGGATTCGGTCAGCGCCACGATCGCGCGCACGCCCAGCTCGCCGGCCAGCAGCATCGCCGCCAGCGCGATCGCCTGATCGGTGCGATCCAACCGGTGGCCGCCACCGGTCAGGTCTTCCTTCGGCTCGAACTGGCGCTCGGCACCGAGGCAGATCCGGCGCATTGCCGCCACCGCCTTGTCCGGATGCGCGCCAGCGGCGGTTTCCTCCGACAGCATCACCGCGTCGGTGCCGTCGATCACCGCGTTCGCCACGTCGAGCACTTCGGCGCGGGTCGGGATCGGCGAGCGCACCATCGATTGCAGCATCTGCGTGGCGGTGATCACCGCGCGGTTGCGCTGCACCGATTCGCGGATGATCTTCTTCTGCAGCCCGGGCAATTCCGCATCGCCGATCTCCACGCCCAGGTCGCCGCGCGCCACCATCACCACATCGGAGGCGTCGATGATCTCGCCCAGCACCGGGATCGCATCGGCGCGCTCGATCTTCGCCACCAGGGCGGCGTTGCCGCCGGCTTCGTGCAGCAGCCGGCGCGCCTGGTGCATGTCTTCGGCCGAACGCACGAACGACACCGCCAGGAAATCCGCGCCGATCTCGGCGGCCAGCTTGATGTCGGCCTTGTCCTTGTCCGACAGCGCCGTCACCGACAGTCCGCCGCCTTGCCGGTTCAGCCCCTTGCGATTGGACAGTTTGCCGCCGATCAGCACCTGGCAGCGCACCTCGGTGCCGACCACCTCCAGCACGGTCAGCGCGATCAGTCCGTCGTCCAGCAGCAGCACGTCGCCGGCACGCACGTCGTGCGGCAGATCGTAGTAGCTGACGCCGACGCGGCAGACATCGCCCGCCGGTGCATCGGGACGGCAATCCAGCACGAACGACGCGCCGTCCACCAACTCCACCGAGCCGCCGGCGAATGTCTCGATGCGGATCTTCGGCCCCTGCAGGTCGGCCAGGATGCCGACCTCGCAACCGGCAGCGGCCGAGGCTGCGCGCACCGCATTGGCGCGCGCGCGGTGATCGTCCGGCTGCCCGTGCGAAAGGTTCAGGCGCACCACGTTGACGCCTTCGGCAATCAACTTTTCGAGCATGCCCGGCACATCGGTGGCAGGGCCCAGGGTGGCAACGATCTTGGTGCGGCGCAGCGTGGTATCGGTCATGTCGTCGAGGCTAGCAGATGTGGGCCATGGTGCCCGCGTTGAAAACGTATGCCGTGAATGCGCGGATGTCCAGGCGAGGTCGGCCGCTCGGATTTGGCCAGCGGGACGGGCCGCAGATCATCGCGTCAATGCAAGGTTGAGCACGTCGGCAAGTCGCCGACCGGCCTCGCGCAGGCGCCGCTCGGCCACCGGCAACTCGGCCTTGACGTAGACCTGATCGATCTTGTGGCCGGCTGGATAGAAGCTGGCGTCGGCGGTGATCCGGCACGACTCCTCGGCCCATTGCGCGTAGGGATTGTCCAGCGGCGCGAGCGGCGCCGGCAGCGTCACCGGCACAGGCGCATCGAGCGCCTGCGCATAGGCAGGCCAGTCGAGATCGCGGCTGTACAGCATCTTCGAATCCCACACCTTGTGCAGGTTCGTGCCGGCGCCGTCGAACTGCACCTGATACGTATTGCCGCCCTTGTCGTCGCGGTAGCCGGCATGCAGCGGCTGGTGGATGTCGCCGACGAAATGCACCACGAACTTCAGCGCCTCGCGCCGCGCGACGTCGGGCTGGCTGCGGTCGCCCAGCACGCCTACGTAGTACTGCAGCGCGGCCACCACGCAACGGCCATCACGGCAATCGCGCGGCGGTAGGTAGTCGCAGTTGCTGCCGCCGCGGAAATTGACGTAGTGCTGGCTGCGCGTCTGCTTCCACAAGGCCGCGCGCGCCGGATCATCCTGGATCTGGTCGGACCAGTTCGCCACATCTGCCAGCGATCGGGTGTGCTCCGGCGCCAGCAGGCGCTCGACCTCGGCCTCGGCGGCCGGACTCAGGTGTCGCTGCGCCAGTTCCGCCACGACGCTGTGGCCAAGTGGCCCCCAGGCCTGCACCCGTGGTGTGACCGCGAGCAGGGCCAACGCGATGACGAGGGAGCGGCGCAACGTGGTCATGGAATCTTCCGGCGCAAAGGAATCCAGTCTGCCATAGCGCTGGCTACGCCCGGGCCGGTCGAGCCGCTTTCATTGTAAGATTAGAGGCTGAAACTTCGGCAGCGCAGGCTGCGCGTGCCCGCCACCAACGCAACATCCCCATTTCAAACGGAGGACGTCCTTCATGACCATCAAGGTCGGCATCAACGGCTTCGGCCGCATCGGTCGCAACGTGTTTCGCGCCGCTGTGCAGAACTTCGGCAACGACATCGAGATCGTGGCGATCAACGACCTGCTCGAACCGGATTATCTGGCGTACATGCTGCGCTACGACTCGGTACACGGCGGCTTCAAGGGCGACGTGAAGGTTGAGGATGGCCACCTGGTGGTCAACGGCAAGACCATCCGCCTGACCCAGGAGCGCGATCCGGCCAACTTGAAATGGGATGTGGTGGGTGCCGATGTGGTGATCGAATCCACCGGCCTGTTTCTGGACAAGGTCACCGCGCAGAAGCATCTGGATGCGGGCGCGAAGAAGGTGATCCTGTCCGCGCCGTCGAAGGACGACACACCGATGTTCGTCTACGGCGTCAACGACAGGAAATACAACGGCGAGGCGATCATCTCGAACGCTTCGTGCACCACCAACTGCCTGGCGCCGGTGGCCAAGGTGCTGCACGACAAGTGGGGCATCAAGCGCGGCCTGATGACCACCGTGCACGCCGCCACGGCCACCCAGAAAACCGTCGACGGCCCCAGCAACAAGGACTGGCGCGGCGGCCGCGGCATCCTGGAAAACATCATTCCCTCCTCCACCGGTGCCGCCAAGGCCGTCGGCGTGGTGATTCCCGAGCTCAACAAGAAACTCACCGGCATGAGCTTCCGCGTGCCGACGTCGGACGTATCCGTGGTCGATCTCACCGTCGAGCTGGAAAAGCCGGCGACCTACGCCGAGATCTGCGCGGAGATGAAGGCGCAGAGCCAGGGTCCGCTGAAGGGCATCCTCGGCTACACCGAGGACAAGGTCGTGGCGACCGACTTCCGCGGCGAGACCTGCACTTCGGTGTTCGACGCCGACGCCGGCATCGCGCTGGACAGCACCTTCGTCAAGCTGGTGAGCTGGTACGACAACGAGTGGGGCTACTCGAACAAGTGCCTGGAGATGGTGCGGGTGGTGGCGAAGTAAGCTTCCGCACAGCCGCAAAAAAAAGCCCGCGCCAGGTCTCCTGGCGCGGGCTTTTTCGTGAGCGTTTTTGTAGCAGCCCGCTGGCGGGCGATGCGTTTCGAAAAGCATCGCCCGCCAGCGGGCTCCTACAAGAGCAAACGTGTGGCTCAGCGCTTGAGCAGCGGCAGCTTGTCCGGCACGCCGTCCCATTTCGCGGCGTCTTCCATCGCGGCGATCTTGCTGGTCATCACCGGCCATTCGCGCGCCAGCTCGGCATTGATCGACATGAAGATCTCCTGCCCGGCCGGCACGTCCAGCTCGGGGAAGATCGCGCCGACCGGACACTCCTCCACGCACAACGTGCAGTCGATGCATTCGTCCGGATCGATCACCAGGAAGTTCGGTCCGGCGTGAAAGCAGTCCACCGGGCACACCTCGACGCAATCGGTGTGTTTGCAGTTGATGCAATTTTCGGTGACTACGTGCGTCATCACGCCTCCTTCCAGCGCTGAGCGGTACGTATGACAGTCTCGATCATAAACGGCGAATACGGCCATGACCCAGATCAGGGCTGACCGCGCGCACACGCCGCAGAATGATCCCGCACTCTACCGAACCACTCTCCCGCTGGAGCAACAACTCATGCGCAAACTGATTGCCCTTGCCCTGCTCGGCCTGCTGTCCACCCCGCTGCTGGCCGCCGAATGCGCGACCACCATCGAAGGCAGCGATGCCATGCAGTACAACCGGAAAACCATCACCGTGCCGAAGACCTGCAAGACCTTCACGGTGACCCTGAAGCACACCGGCAAGCTGCCGAAGGCGGCGATGGGCCACAACTGGGTGCTGTCCCACAGCACCGACGAATCCGGCGTGGTCGCCGATGGCATGAAGGCCGGCGCGGCGTCCAGCTATGTGAAGCCGGCTGACACCCGGGTCATCGCGCACACCAAGCTGATCGGCGGCGGCGAGTCCGATTCGACCACCTTCAACGTGGCCAAGCTCAAGGCGGGCGAAACCTATGCCTACTTCTGCACCTTCCCCGGCCATGCCGCATTGATGAAGGGCACGCTGAGCCTGGGCAAGTAAGCCTCACCGCTGCGACGACGCATCCGCTGCTGACATCCGGGTGCGTCGCGTTGTCACATCACATCTTCCTTCGCCCATCCGACTCCGCATGTCCCGCATGAATCCCGCCGCGCCCTTCGACGAAGCGACGCTCGCCACCCTGGTCGACCATTTCTACGACAAGGTGCGACGCGATCCGCAGCTCGGCCCGATCTTCAACGCGGCCGTGCACGACTGGGACGAGCACAAGCGCCTGCTGACCTCGTTCTGGGCCTCGGTGGCCCTGCGCGCGGGCAGCTATCGCGGCAACCCGATGGGCGCGCACCGCCCGCATCCGATCCGCGCCGAACACTTCGACCGCTGGCTTGAACTGTGGCTGGAGACCTGCGCCGAAGAGCTCGACGAAACCCGTGCCGCGGAAATGGTGGAGTACGCCGGACGCATCGGCCGCAGCCTCAAGCTCGGCCTTGGCCTGCATCCGCAGGCGCGCCCGTTCGGTGTGCCGATCGTCGGCACCGAGCGCTGATCCGGCCAAACCGTCGCTCGCTTCGCATGACGACGACGCCATGGTAGGGCGAGCACTGCCCGCCGCTCTGGGCCACCCCATCGTGACGTGTCGAAAAGCCGGCGGGCAGTGCCGGCCCTACAGGAGCGATCAACCCAGGGCTTTCAAGGCTGCGTCGTAATCCGGCTCATGCCCGATCTCGCTGACCAGCTCGGCATGCAGCACCTTGTCGTGCTCGTCCAGCACCAGCACGGCGCGCGCGGCCAAGCCGGCCAGCGGACCGCTGGCGATCGCCACGCCGTAGTCGTTGAGGAACTGGCGGCCACGCATCAGTGACAGGTTGGTCACCCGGTCCAGCCCTTCGGCACCGCAGAAGCGCGCCTGCGCGAACGGCAGGTCGGCCGAGATGCACAGCACCGCGGTGTTGTCGAGCTGGCCGGCCAGTTCATTGAAGCGGCGCACCGAGGTGGCGCACACGCCGGTATCGATGCTGGGGAAGATGTTCAGCACCTTGCGCTTGCCGGCATGGCTCGACAGCGCCACGTCGGCCAGGTCGCCGCCGACCAGATTGAAGGCCGGCGCGGTCGAACCCACCTCCGGAAACTGGCCATCGACGTTGATCGGCTGGCCCTTGAACGTGACATCGGACATCGCACACCTCATGCATGAATGGATGGCTACAAGTAGAACATGGTCTTGGCCAGAAAGACGATACCGACCATCAGCCCGAGCACGATGCGATGGGTATGCCGGAACCGGCACACGTCCATCCGGCCGTGTCGCGATGCCCACATCGCGTTGATGAACACGCCGAGCACGCCGAACGCCAGCAGCACCTTCAGCAACAGCAGGTTGCCGAAGCGCGAGCCGACGCAGCTGACCCCGTCGCAACGGATGTCGAACAGCACGCCGCCGCTGACGAACAGCAGCATCACCACGATCGGCATGAAGCGGCGCACCCGCGCCATCACCGCCTGCTCGATGCGCTGCATGGTGGCGCCATCGAAATGCCGGTGCAGCGATTCCACCACCAGCACCTCGAACGCCACCGCGCCGACAAACACGATCGCGCACGCCAGATGCAGCAGGACGATCCACGGGTACCAGGCAGCCATGACCAACCTCGATGTGCGACAGACGCAACAGGGTCCATCGTCACCCGCGTCCGAGCCATGACCTGCATCAAGTGCGCGCCTGTTGCAATCACCACCGATGAAACATGGCAACCGCCGCACGCCTGCGGCAATCCGCGCAGCGCTCGCAGGGCATTCCCTGATTTGCGTCAAGGTGACCCATCGACGTTGCCGCCAGCATGCGCACATTCTTCGAGGAGTTACAGGATGACTACTACCCGGAAACTCTGGCTGGGGCTGGCGGCGTTGCTAACCGTGTCCTTCGCCGTGCTGCTGTGGGTCGGCAACGTGATTCACCAGCAGGCCCCGCCGTTGCCAACGGCGGTCGTCACCAGTGATGGCCAGACGCTGTATACGAAAGCCGACATGGAACTGGGCCGCGAGGTCTGGCAAAGCATCGGCGGCCAGCAGCTCGGCTCGATCTGGGGCCATGGTGCGCTGCTGGCACCGGACTGGAGCGCGGACTGGTTGCATCGCGAAGCCACCACGATGCTGGAGCTGCTCGCGCACGACGGAGGCGCCGCCTCATTCGCTTCGCTGGATGCGGAGCATCAGGCCGCGCTGAAGGCGCGCATCCTGCCGGAGCTGCGCCACAACACCTACGACGCGGCGACCGACACGATCACCGTCTCGCCGCTGCGCGCGCATGCCATGGAAGCGGTGGCGGCGCACTACATGAGCCTGTTCAGCAATGATCCGGCCACCCACAAACTGCGCGTCGGCTACGCCATGCGCGAGAACACCATCGCCGAGATGGAACATCGCCGCGTGGTCACCGCGTTCTTCTGGTGGACCGCCTGGGCGGCCGCCACGGATCGTCCGGGCCAGAGCATGAGTTACACGCAGAACTGGCCGTACGATCCGCTGGTCGGCAACACGCCCACCTCGACCGCGTTCATGTGGTCGATCTTCAGCGTGCTGTTCATGCTGCTCGGGATCGGTCTGCTGGCATGGCATCACGCGGTGCACAGCGGCCGGGAAGCACCTGCGGTTCCGCCGGCGCGCGATCCGCTGGGCGACCTCAAACCGACCCCGTCGATGAAGGCCACTGCCAAATATTTCTGGACCGTGCTGGCGATGTTCCTGGCGCAGATCCTGCTCGGCGCCACCACCGCGCATTTCCAGGTGGAGGGTCAGCAAGCGTACGGTTTTGCGCTGGCCAACTACCTGCCCTACGCCCTCACCCGCACCTGGCATACCGAGCTGGCGGTGCTGTGGATCGCCACCGCGTGGCTGGCCACCGGTCTGTACATGGCGCCGGCGATCTCCGGCTACGAGCCGAAGTTCCAGCGTTTCGGGGTGAACTTCCTGTGGGTCTGCCTGCTCGTCATCGTGGTCGGATCGTTCGCCGGCCAGTGGCTGGCGGTGATGGACAAGCTGGGCCTGCAACACAACTTCTGGTTCGGCCATCAGGGTTGGGAATACACCGACCTGGGCCGCTTCTGGCAGATCTTCCTGTTCGTCGGGCTGATGCTGTGGGTGTTCCTGGTCGGCCGCGCGCTGTGGCCGGCGATCCGCCGCAAGGACGAGTCGTCCTCGATCATCGGGCTGCTGTTCCTGTCCACCGTGGCGATCGGCCTGCTCTACGGCGCAGGCCTGATGTGGGGCGAGCACACGCATATCTCGATGGTGGAGTACTGGCGCTGGTGGGTGGTGCATCTGTGGGTCGAAGGCTTCTTCGAGGTGTTCGCCACCGCGATGATCAGCTACCTGTTCGTCAAGCTCGGCCTGCTGCGCGTCAGCAGCGCCACCACCAACGTGCTGTTCACCACCATCGTGTTCATGGCCGGCGGCGTGCTGGGCATGTTGCATCACCTGTACTTCTCCGGCACCACCACCGCGGTAATCGCCCTGGGCGCGAGCTTCTCGGTGCTGGAAGTGGTGCCGCTGGCGCTGATCGGGCTGGAGGCCTACGACACCTGGAAGAAGCAGCACACCGCGCCGTGGATGGCCCGCTATCGCTGGCCGATCATGTTCTTCGTGGCGGTGAGTTTCTGGAACCTGGTCGGTGCCGGCCTGTTCGGCTTCCTGGTCAACACGCCGATCGCGCTGTACTACATGCAGGGCCTCAACCTCACCGCGATGCACTCGCACGCGGCGTTGTTCGGCGTGTACGGCATGCTCGGCCTCGGCCTGATGCTGTTCTGCCTGCGCGGCCTGAAGCCGGCGGCCGAGTGGCGCGAAGGCTGGCTGCGCAGCGGATTCTGGTGCCTCAACCTCGGGCTGTCGCTGATGGTGGTGCTGACCCTGTTGCCGCTGGGCACGCTGCAACTGAAGGCGGTACTGGAACACGGCTACTGGTTCGCCCGCTCGGCCGAGTTCATGGATCGACCGCTGATCCACATGCTGATCTGGATGCGCATGCCGGGCGACCTGCTGTTCTCGGTCGGTGCGCTGCTGGTGACGGTGTTCGTCGCCGCGCTGTGGCTGGCGCCGAAGCGCCGGCGGGTGCCCGGCGCGCTGCCGCAGGCGCTGCCCGAAAACGCATGAACCAGCGCGGGGCGTGCCGCAAGGTGCGCCCCGCTACCGTGGCTGGATCTCGCCACGACCGTCTTTCGATCTCTGTCCGCGAGGCTGTGATGTTCGAGTTCTATCCACAGATCAAATGGGTGCACATCGTCTGCGTGCTGGCCAGCGGCGCGCTGTTCGCCCTGCGCGGACTGCTGGTGCAGACCGGGCATGGCGATGCCGCGCAATGGACGCCGCTACGCCTGCTCAGCTACAGCATCGACACCACCCTGCTCACCGCTGCGCTGATGCTGCTGACGATCCTGCCCGCGGCGATGTTCGCCAACGGCTGGCTGACGGCCAAGCTGCTGTTGCTGGTGGTCTACGTGGTGCTGGGCACGCTGGCGCTGAAACGCGCGCGCAGCCAACGGGTACGCGGGCTGTGCTATGTCGCCGCGCTGGGCACCTATGTGTTCATGCTCGGCATCGCGCGCATGCATCAACCCTGGGGTTGGCTGTACGGATGGCTGGCATGAGCGCCGCCCTGCCACTACCCGCATTGGCGCTGCCCGCGTTGACGCCGCCCGCACCAAGGCCGCGCGACCACACCCTGGACGCGTGTTTTCTCGGCCCGTACGGCGAGAACGACACGCTGCTGGAAAAGCTGATGGTGGAATTCCTGCGCGACCACGTGTACTGGCGGCGCAATTTCCATCCGGAAGATCCACCGGCGATCGCCACCGCGACCGCGCAGCACCCGGACTACCTCGCCTTCGAGGCACGCATGCGGCGCGAGCTGCATCTGCTCTCGGCCGCCTTGAAGAAATCGGTGCCGTTCCACAGTCCGCGCTACATCGGCCACATGGCCTCCGACCTGCTGCTGCCAGGGCTGGCCGCGCAGATGTTGACCCTGCCGTACAACCCCAACAACGTCAGCGAGGATGCCGCGCCGGTCACGGTGGACATGGAAGTGCAGGCAGGTTTGCAGCTGGCGCGCATGCTCGGCTACCCGCACGATCCGGCCGTGCCGGCCTGTGCGTTCGGCCACCTCACTTCCGGCGGCACCGTGGCGAACTATCAGGCGCTGCGCTTGGCGCTGGCACTGAAGGCGTTTCCGGTCGCGTTGCGCGCGGCGCAGGTGCCGGACCTGCAGCTTCCCGCGGACGACTGGGCCGCGTTCAACCTCGCGCCGGCCGCCGGCATCGGCTTGCTGGAGGCATGGCAGCACTGGCTGGCTGCGCAACCGGCGGCCGCACGGGCGCATTGGCAGGCGCGGGTGGAAAGTGAACGGATCGAGCAGCGCGGGCTGGTGGATTTCTTCGCCGTGCATCCGCAGCTGCGCGTGCCGCTGGTGCTGGTGCCGGTCACCGCGCACTACTCGTGGAGCAAGGGGCTTAAGCTGCTCGGCCTCGGCCGCCAGCAACTCGAATTGCTGCCGACCCGCGGCATGCGGCTGGACCCCGCGGCGCTCGACGCCGTGCTGAGCCGCTGCGCGCGCGAGCAGCAACCGGTGCTGATGTGCGTGGCGGTGCTGGGCGGCACCGAGTACGGCACGATCGACCCGGTCGACGGCATGCTCGGCGCACGCGAACGCGCCCGCGCGCAGGGGCTCGATTTCTCAGTGCACGTGGACGCGGCATGGGGCGGCTATCTGGCCACCCTGTTCCGGCATGAAGATGGTTCGCTGCGCACGCGTGACGAGGTGGCCGCGGACTACACGCAGTTCCCCACACCGGCCGTGCACGCGGCGTTTGCCGCGCTGGGCGAGACCGATTCGATCACCGTCGATCCGCACAAGCTCGGTTACCTGCCGTATGGCGCCGGCGCGTTCATCTGCCGCGACCATCGCGCGATGGAATTGCTGGCCGAGCGCGCCGACTACGTGTTTCACGGCAGTACCCCGGCGGACTACCTCACGCGCTATCGCAGCCTCGGCCAGTTCGTGCCGGAAGGTTCCAAGGCGGGCGCCGCCGCGGCCGCGGTGTACGTGACGCACAAGGTGTTGCCGCTCGATCACCGGCATTTCGGCCGGCTGCCGGCGCAGACCGTGCACGCGGCCGAAGCGTTCCACGCCCGCGCGCAGCAGTTCGCGCAGGAACAGGCCGGCTGGCTGCAAGTGCTGGTGCCGTTTGCGCCGGACAGCAACCTGGTCTGCCTCGCGCTCAATCCGCGCGGCAACGCATCGGTGGCGCAGGCCAACGTGTTCGTGCGCGCGCTGCACGACATGCTGCGCTGCGATCCGCATCAGCCCCTGCAGCTGAAGGAGTTCTTCGGCTCGGTGACCAGCCTGCGCCCGGACATGCTCGGCGCGGCCGAAACCACGCGCATCTTCGCGGCGCTGGGCCTGGACGAAGCCACGCTGGGCAACGACGACGACAGCGACCGCCTGATGATCCTGCGCCACACGCTGATGAATCCGTACCTGATCGACCATGAGAACGGCATCAGCTACATCGACCTCTACTTTGATTTTCTCGCCCGGCGCGTGCATGCGCTGCTCGAGCCCGCCGGCGACGCTCGGCCCTGATCGTGATCCGGAGCCTTTCGATGGACGGTGTCGTACGAATGACCAACTCATCCCCGACCAAATCATCCCTGACAAACCCACCTCGCGATGCCGCGCGCCGGTGGGTACACGAGGCGCTGGCGAAGCTGGCGCAGGAGGCCGCGCGCTCGGCGGACACCCATCTGCTGAAGCTCAATTTCCCCGGCTTCCCCGGCATCGATTTCTACTTCAAGGACGAGGCCTCGCATCCGACCGGCAGCCTGAAACACCGGCTGGCGCGTTCGCTGTTCCTGTATGCGTTGTGCAACGGGCGACTGCGCGAGGGCCAGACCGTAGTGGATGCGTCCTCCGGCAGCACGGCGATTTCCGAAGCGTGGTTCGCGCGCCTGCTCGGCCTGCCGTTCATCGCGGTGATGCCGACCTGCACCGCGCCGGCCAAGATCCGCGACGTGCAGGCGCTGGGCGGCGAGTGCGAGCTGGTCGCCGACGCCAGCCAGGTGCATGCGCGCGCCGCCGCGCATGCCGCGCGTGGCGCCTGTCACCTGGATCAGTTCGGTCTGGCCGAGCGCGCCACCGACTGGCGCGGCAACAACAATATCGCCGAGTCGATCATCGGCCAGCTCACGCGCGAACCCTCGCCGGAACCGGCCTGGATCGTCTGCGGCGCCGGCACCGGCGGCACCTCGGCCACGATCGGACGCTATCTGCGCTATCGCCAGCTGGATACCCGGCTGTGCGTCGCCGAACCGCTCGGCAGCGGCTTCGCCCTGGGCTGGCGCAGCCGTGACCGCGCGGCACTGGCGAGCCAGCCCACCCTGATCGAGGGCATTGGTCGCCCATGCGTGGAGTCCGGCTTTCTGTTCGACGTGGTCGATCACGTGCTCGAGATCCCGGATGCGGCGTCCATCGCCGCCGCGTGGCTGCTGGAGGAATTGTTCGGGCGGCGCTACGGCGGCTCCTCCGGCACCAACCTGGTCGCCTGCCTGCAACTGGCCGTCTCGATGCGCGAGCATGGTGAGCGCGGCAGCATCGTCAGCCTGCTGTGCGATCGCGGCGAACGCTACCAGCAGACCTTGTTCGACCCACGCTGGCTCACCAGCCACGGCCTCGACCTGACGCCGTCGCTGCGCCAGCTGCGTCACTGCCTGAGTACCGGCCAGTGGCCGGCGCCAGCCGCGCCCGCGGGTCAAACACCGTGACGCCGCCGTGACCGCGAGCAGCGCGAGCGGCATGGGTGGGCGGACGCTCCCGCCGACCGCCGCATGAGTTATCACGACCTGCGGACGTTCATCGCGCGCCTGGAACAGGACGGCCGGCTGCTGCGCGTGGCGGCGCCGGTCGACCCGACGCTGGAGTCGACCGCGCTGTGCCTGCGCGCGCTGCGCGAGAACGGGTCGGCTTTGCTGATGGAACAGCCCACCGGCTCGCGGCATGCGCTGCTCGGCAACCTGTTCGGGCACCGCCAGCGGGTCGAGGCGGCGCTGGCGGGGCGACCGCTGGCCAGCCTGCGCGAACTGGGCCAGCTGCTTGCCGCGATCAAGGAACCGCGCTGGCCGTCGAGCCTCAAGCAGGCGCTGACCAGCTGGCCGGAGCTGGCGCAGCTCGCGCATGTGGCGCCGCAGCGCGTGCGCGAGGCGGCGTTCGAACACGAAACGCTGCAAGGCGGCGAGATCGACCTGGCCCGCCTGCCGATCCAGCAGTGCTGGCCCGACGATGTCGGCAAGCTGATCACGTTCGGCCTGGTGATCACACGCGGCACGCAGAAGCCGCGGCAGAACGTGGCGATCTATCGGCAGCAGGTGATCGGGCCGAACCGGGTGATCATGCGCTGGCTGCCGCATCGCGGCGGCGCGCTGGACTACGCCGACTGGTGCGCGGCGCATCCGCAGCAGCCGTTTCCCGTGCTGGTGGCGATCGGCGCCGATCCAGCGACGATGCTGGCGGCGGTGGCGCCGGTACCCGACACCTTGTCCGAATACGAGTTCGCCGGCTTGCTGCGCGGTCAGCGCACGCGCGTGTGGCACAGCGCACTGACCGGGCTGGATGCGCCGGCCGGCGCGGAGATCCTGCTGGAAGGCTTCATCCATCCGGGCGACACCGCGCTGGAAGGCCCGTTCGGCGACCACACCGGTTACTACAACGCGCAGGATCATTTCCCCGTCTTCACCATCGAGCGCCTGCGCCTGCGCCGCGACGCGATCTACCACGGCAGCTACATGGGCCGCGCTCCGCACGACGAACCCTCGGTACTGGCGATGGCGCTGAACGACGTGTTCGTGCCGATCCTGCAGAAGGTGTTTCCGGAGATCGTGGATTTCTATCTGCCGCCGGAGGCGTGCTCGTACCGCATCGCGGTGGTCAGCATCCGCAAGCAGTACGCCGGCCACGCGCGGCGCGTGATGATGGGCGTGTGGTCGTACCTGCGCCAGTTCACCTACACCAAGTTCGTGATCGTCACCGACGACGACATCGACGTACGCGACTGGTCGCAGGTGATCTGGGCGATCGCCACGCGCGTCGACCCGGCGCGCGATTGCATGCTGGTGGAGAACACCCCGATCGACTATCTCGACTTCGCCAGCCCGGTCGCCGGGCTCGGCTCCAAGCTGGGCCTGGACGCGACCAACAAATGGCCGTCCGAAACCGCGCGCGCATGGAGCCGGCCGATCGTGTCCGATGCGGCGGTGGAGCAGCGCGTGGACGCGCTATGGTCTGCACTGCAATCGACGCTGCGAACGGGCTGAGTGCGCCGCCTCACTCGGGCAGCGACGGCTCCGGCACCACCGCGAGCGCCGCCAGCGCCTCGCGCAACTCGACCTGCAAGGCCAGCCACGAGCGCTCCCACTGACCTTCATGCGGCGTGGCCAGACTGAAGCGCTGCAGCATCGCGTGCGCCCGCGTCAGCTGCGCACGCAAGGCCACGCCTTCCGCCAGCGCGAGCTCGTGCTCATCCTTGCCGATCATCAGGATCTTGCGGTCGCGGCACACGCCGATGCACGGCTGCGGCGCTTCAATCTTGCCGCAGCCGATGCATTGCCAGGCCTGGATCCAGTCAGTCATGCGCGGATCCGCTCACGGCTCGTCGTGCATTTCATGCATGACCGGGGCCGCGCTGTCCCAGCCCGGATCATTGAAGTACTGCGGATAGTGTGCGATCGCGTCACGCATGTCGGCGACGCCCTTGAGGTTTTTCGGATCGGCCTTCAGCGCCCGCGCCGCGCCGAGCAACGGCACCAGGATGCCATGCAGGGCGGCATCGGGTTCCGCCGCGAGCTTGCAGTGGGCGAACATGAAGGTCACCGCCTGCTCGACCGTGCTGGCACGATCCACCGCCATCGGCGCGCTCATGTGGCCCATCTCGTAGTGGCGCAACTCGTCTACCGCGGCATGCGCGCGGCGCATGCCCTCGCGCAGTGGCGCGTCGGGCGTCCAGCGGTGCGCTGGTATCGGCGCAGCAGTACCGGCGGCGGACGCCGCATGGCTTTCGTGGGAATGCCGGGGCGATGCCTCCGCCGCCATGGCCAAGCCAAGGCAACACGCCAGCGCAAGAACAGGGTTGACGAATTTCATGCGGGGACTCCAGCAAGCGGCGCGGATACCGCGGATGAAAAGATGCTAGCGCGTAACGACGCTGCCTCGACTGATCCACGTCAACGTCATGACATGCGCACCAGTCAGCCGGTGCAACCGGCAAATACCTGACTCATGCCGGTCCTGATGCATGCAGCAACACGCCCGCACCATCGCGGACACTGACCTCCACTGCGACACCCTGCCGCACACTCTCGGTGACCACGCAGAAGTTCTCGAACTGCTGCAGCAGGCGCTCGATCTGGGCATAGTCGGCTGCGGCATCCGGCAGCTCGATCGCCACGTCGATGTGCGCCACCCGCAGGCGCTTCTGCTCGTTGCGTTCCAGCCGCGCGGTGGCGCGGGTGACGATGGTGCCCGGCGTGTTCTTGTACTTGCGCAGCGAGAACAGCAGGCTGGCGCTGAGGCAGTTGGCCACGGCGGCAACCAGCATGCGCGAGGGGTTGGGGCCGCGGTCGCCACCCAGCGGCGCGGGTTCGTCGGTGTGCAGCGCAGAATCGCGGTGTCATCGAATTCAATGCGGAAGACGTAGTCCGACTCCTGGGTCAGGGTGAGGGTGAATTGCTGGGTCTCGCTCATGCTCAAGCTCCGTCAGAAGAGGGCATTTCAGGCAATGGATGGCGCTGCAGCCAAACGTAATACAGCAGCGGAATCACCAGCAACGTCAGCGCGGTCGATATCAGGATGCCGAAGATCAGCGACACCGCCAGCCCCTGGAAGATCGGATCGTCGACGATGAAGCCGCCGCCGATCATCGCCGCCAACCCGGTCAGCACGATCGGCTTGGCGCGCACGGCGGAGGCATTGATCACCGCCTCGCGCAATGACTGTCCGGCGGCCAGCGCGTGGTTGATGAAGTCGATCAGCAGGATCGAGTTGCGCACGATGATGCCGGCCAGCGCGATCATGCCGATCATCGAGGTGGCGGTGTACTGCGCGCCGACCAACGCATGCCCGGGCATCACGCCGATCACGGTGAGCGGGATCGGCGCCATGATGATCAGCGGCACGATGTAGCTCTTGAACTGGCCGACCAGCAGCAGATAGATCAGCAGCAGGCCGACCGAATACGCGAGCCCCATGTCGCGGAAAGTCTCGTAAGTGATCTGCCATTCGCCATCCCACTTCACCGACGCACGGGTGGTGTCGGTGGGCGGCGCGATGAAATGCTGTTGCAGCAACTGGCCGGCGACCTTGTCGTGGCCCAGTTTGCCGACCAGCGAGAACATGCCGTACAGCGGGCTGTCGGTGTTGCCGGCATCGTCACCCGTGACCATCGCGTACGGCAGCAGATCCTTGTGATAAATCGCCTTTTCCCAGTTCGCCGGCTGCACGCTGACCACTTCGGACAGCGGCACCAGCGCGCCACCCTGCGCACGTACGCGCAGTGCCAGCAACTGGCTCATCGCTGCCTGATCACCGGCACTCAGGCGCAGGCGGATCGGCACCGCGTACTTCGCATGGCCGTCCATCAGATAAGTGGCGTCGTCGCCAGACAACGCGGTGCGTAACACCTGGGCGATCGACGCTTGATCCAGCCCCAGTCGTGCCGCGCGTTCGCGATCGACCACCAGCACCTCGCGCGACGCGTCCGCCTCCACGCTGGTGTCGATGTCGACGAGGTCGGGATTGGCCTTGAAATCCTGCTCCAGCCCCAGCGCGACCTTGCGTACGGTGGCGTAGTTCGGACCATAGACCTCGGCCACGATCGGCGCGATCACTGGCGGCCCGGGCGGCACCTCGACCAGCTTCACCGAGGCGCCGTAGCGCGCCCCGATTTCCGCCAGCGCAGGCCGCACCGCCAGCACGATGGCGTGGCTCTGGCGCGAACGCTCGTGTTTGTCCACCAGGCTCACCTGCAGGTCGCCCACGCCCGGACCGCTGCGCAGGTAATACTGGCGCACCAGCCCGTTGAAGGTGATCGGCGCGGCGGTGCCGGCATAGCCTTGCCAGTCCTTCACCTCAGGCACCTTCGCCACCGCCTGCGCGAGCTCACCCAGCAGCCGGTTGGTGCGTTCCAGCGTGCTGCCCTCGGGCATGTCCACCACCACCTGGAACTCGGATTTGTTGTCGAACGGCAGCATCTTCAGCACCACCGCCTTGACCACCACCAGCCCGACCGCGGCCAGCACCAGCAGGCCCATCGCGGCGAACAGCCAGTGGCGGCGACGCGGCGCGCGATCGCCGTCGAGGAAAGGCAGAAGCAGCCGACGGAACAGCCGATGCAGCCGACCACCGCTTGCTTCATGCGTATCCTTCGGCGTGGTTTCTATAACGTGGTGATGGCCGAGCAGCTTCAGCGCCAGCCACGGCGTCACGATCAGCGCCACCGCCAGCGACAGCAGCATGCCAACCGAGGCGTTGATCGGGATCGGCCGCATGTACGGCCCCATCAGGCCGGACACGAAGGCCATCGGCAGCAGCGCGGCGATCACCGTGAAGGTGGCCAGGATGGTCGGCCCGCCGACCTCGCTGACCGCTGCGGGTATCGCCTCGCGCAACGTGCGTCCGCCCAGCGCCATGTGTCGGTGGATGTTTTCCACCACCACGATCGCATCGTCGACCAGGATGCCGATCGAGAAGATCAGCGCGAACAGCGACACCCGGTTTATGGTGAAACCCATCGACCACGACGCAAACAAGGTCAGCGCCAGCGTGATGATCACCGCGCTGCCGACCACCACGGCCGCGCGCCAGCTCAGGGCCAGCAACACCAGCAACACCACCGACAAGGTAGCGAAGATCAGCTTGTGGATCAGCTTGTCCGCCTTGTCGGTGGCGGTCTGGCCGTAGTCGCGGGTGACCGCGACATGCACGCCGGCAGGAATCACCACGCCTTGCAGTGCGTGCAGTTGCGTGGCAATCGCGGTGGTGATGTCGGCCGCATTGGTGCCGGGCTTTTTCGCCACGGCAATCGTCACCGCCGGGGCGTTGCCGATGGCCGGGCCGGCCTTGCCGGCGGGCGTGCCGAACCAGACGTAGCGGCTGGGCAAGTCGGCGCCTCGATGAATTTTTGCCACGTCGGAGAGAAACACCGGCTGGCCGCTCTTCAGGCCGATCACCAGCCCTGACACCTCCGCCGCATCGGCCAGGAAGCGCCCGGCGGTCACCGGCACGTCGCGACCGTCCGTCACCCGGTCGCCGGCCTGGGTCACCACGTTGGCGGCTTTCAGCGCGTTCGACAGATCGCCGATCGCCATGCCGTACGCGGCCAGCTTCGCCGCGTCCAGTTCCACCACCACCGCGCGCTCGGGCGCACCGATGGTGTAGACGTCGCGGGTGCCGGGCACGCGCTTCAGTTCGGTCTCCAGCGTGTGCGCCACCTCGGCCAGCTGGGTCGGACCTTGCGCGGGGTCGTCACTCCACAGCGTGAGTGTCAGCACCGGCACATCGTCGATACCCATCGGCCGCACCAGCGGCTGGCCGACGCCGAGATCCGGCGGCACGAAACCCTGGTTCTGGAATACCTGGTTGTACAGCCGCACGATAGCCGCCTGGCGCGGCACACCCACCTGAAACTCCACCGTCATCACCGCCACGCCGGGGCGGCTGACCGAATAGACGTGCCTGACGCCCTCGATCTCGGCCAGTTTCTGCTCCAGTGGATACGCCACCAGGTTCTCGACATCGTGCACGTCGGCGCCGGGGAACGGCACCGTCACGTTGGCCATGGTCACGTCGATCTGCGGCTCTTCCTCGCGCGGCGTGATCATCACCGCAACCAGACCCAGCAGCAGCGCCGCGATCGCCAGCACCGGCGTCAACGGCGACAGCTGGAACGCGCGCGCGATACGGCCGGAAAAGCCGAGTCGGGGCTCGCTCATGGCGTGGCCCCGCGTTGATGTTCGATCAGCCAGCGCACGGCAGCAGCCGGATCGGTGGCGATGCGCTCGCCATCACCCAGCCCGGCCAATACCTCGACCCGATCCCCGTAACGATGTCCGATGCGCACCTGGCGCAGGGACACCCCGTGCGCACCCAGCACGTACACCGCCAGCAACTCGCCCCGCTGGACGAGGGCACTGGCCGGAAGCAGCAGACGTTTTGCCTCGCCACTGGCGAAAGCCACTTTCACCGTCATGCCCGGATAGAGCCCGCCGGTGCCCGCAGGCAACTGCAGGCGCACGTTGAAGGTATGCGTTTGCGGGTCGGCATACGGAAACACGCTGACGCTGCTGGCCGCAACGCGATTCGCGCCGTCACCGTCGAGCAGCACATCGGCGGTGTGGAAGCGTCGGATGGCGCCGATGGCACTTTGCGGCACCTGCACGTTGACCCGCAATGCGTCCAGCGACTGCAGCGCGATCAGTGGCTGCGGCGACGGTGGACCGGCCTGCACCGCCTCGCCCACCTGCACGAAGCGGCGCGTGATGATGCCGGCATAGGGCGCGCGCACCACCGTATAGTCCAGCGCCTGCCCCACCTGATCGCGCTGGGCGCTGGCCGCGGCCCGCGCCGCCGGTGGCGCCGCGCGCTGGGCGGGCGGCTGGTGCATTTGCGCGGTGGGGGCAAACACATTTTCGTTGACCGCCGTGATGCGGTGTCT
>JBEPVP010000025.1:0-26011 GCA_041690935.1 Rhodanobacter sp. | reverse complement strand
CATCAAGACAAGAGCATCGCCCGCGAGCGGGCTCCTACATCGGGTGCTTCCAGCTGGCCGTGTAGCAACGCCAGTTGCCGTCCTCGTTGCGCCACGCCGATTCGACCTGGTAAATACCCAACTCATCGGGCAACAGCTTGCCGCCGCTGGTCAGCGTGACGGTAAACGTGGCCACCATGCGCTCGCCGCGATGTTCGATCGACACTGGCCCCATCGTCACGCCGATGTGCTCGCCACGCAGCGCGAGCAACCTGACCATGCCGGACAACGCACGCCGGTCCAGTTCGCCCGCATTGCCGTCGAAGTCGTCGCTGAGTGGCGCGACCACATCGCCGGCCGCCCCAACCTCAGCCGCCTTCGCGATCGAGGCGATCGCCGCACGTACCTGTACCTCATCGGGCGTACGCCGGCAGGCCGACAAGGTCAGCGCGAGCAGCGCGAAGGCGGTCAACAGGCATGCGGTTTTTCTTGATCGGATCATCGACGTGACTCGTTGCAGTGCGGCTTGCCGCTGTACGCGGGCGTATGCTCCAATGAACCGCGCGCATGTCACCTGATGGACGCTGCGATCACCCTCGATCCATCATCGACCCGCGCTCATCGACAATACAGGGAACCCAAGCATGAGCAACGAACGTCCGTGGCTGGATCACTATCCGGCTGGCGTGCCCGCACAGATTGACGCCAGCGAATACGCGTCGGTGCCGGCGGTTCTGGAGGAGGCGTTCGGGCGTTTCAGCGGACGCCCGGCGTTTGCCAGCTTCGGACGCCAGCTCAGCTATGGCCAGATCGATGAACTGAGTCGCCAGTTCGCCGGCTATCTCACCGGCGTGCTCAAGCTCGGCAAGGGCGATCGCATCGCGATCATGATGCCAAACGTGTTGCAGTATCCGATTGCGCTGTTCGGCGCGCTGCGCGCCGGACTGGTGGTGGTCAACACCAACCCGATGTACACCGCACGCGAACTCAAACACCAGCTGGAGGATTCCGGCGCCAAGGCGATCGTGGTGCTGGACAACTTCGCCGCGACCGTGCAGCACGTGGTGGCCGAAACCCGGGTGCAGCACATCGTCACCACCGGCATCGGCGACCTGCTCGGTTTTCCAAAGGGCGCGCTGATCAACTTCGTGCTCATGCACGTCAAGAAGATGGTGCCGGCTTACAACCTGCCACAGGCGGTGCGCTTCCGCGATGCGCTTTCGCGCGGTGCAGCGCATCCGCTGCAGCCGGTCACGCTGGGCCACGACGACATCGCCTTCCTGCAATACACCGGCGGCACCACCGGCGTGGCCAAGGGCGCCATGCTGAGCCACGGCAACATGATCGCGAACATGCTGCAAGCCAGCGCCTGGATCGGCAGCAATGCCAAACCGGGCGAAGAAGTGATCATCACCGCGTTGCCGCTTTACCACATCTTTTCGCTGACCGCGAACGGACTGGTGTTCATGCGTCTGGGCGGCCTGAATTGGCTGATCACCAATCCGCGCGACATGCCCGGCTTCGTCAAGGAACTGGCCAAGTCCGGCTTCACCGCGCTCACCGGCGTCAACACGCTGTTCAACGGCCTGCTCAACACGCCCGGTTTTGCCGAGCTGGATTTCTCGCGCCTTCACCTCACCCTCGGCGGCGGCATGGCCGTGCAACGTGCGGTCGCCGAGCGCTGGAAGAAAACCACCGGCTGCACCCTGATCGAAGCCTATGGCCTCACCGAAACCTCGCCGGCGGTATGCATCAACCCGCTCGACCTGAAGGAATATACCGGCTCGATCGGCCTGCCGGTGCCGTCCACCGATGTGGCGATCTGGTCGGAGGACGGCCAGCCGCTGCCGGTCGGTGACGTCGGTGAACTGATGGTGCGGGGGCCGCAGGTGATGAAGGGCTACTGGCAGCGTCCGGACGAGACCGCCAACGTGCTCGGTGCCGATGGCTGGCTGCACACCGGCGACATCGCGAAGATGGACGCCAACGGCTTTTTCTTCATCGTCGACCGCAAGAAGGACATGATCCTGGTGTCCGGCTTCAATGTGTACCCGAACGAGGTCGAGGACGCGGTGATGGAGCATCCCGGCGTACTTGAGGTTGCGGCGGTGGGCGTGCCGGATGAGCACTCCGGCGAAGTGGTGAAGCTGTTCGTGGTGCGCAAGGACCCGAACCTCACCGAAGAGGCGCTCCGGCAGTTCTGCCGCGAGAATCTCACCGGGTACAAGCGACCCAAGCTGATCGAGTTCCGCGACAGCCTGCCGAAAAGCAATGTGGGCAAGATCCTGCGCCGCGAACTGCGCGACGAAAAGAAACCCGCGGCCTGAGCCGGAGCTCAAGAATCGAAACGCCCGCGCAAGGCGGGCGTTCCGGATGCGGCAGCAGCGGGTCGCTCAGCCGTCTTTCCAATACTCGAGAATATCGGCGTAACCACCCAGCAGATTCCACAGCGGAACCTGCTTGTCCTCGGGAATGCGGCTGTACGAAAGACCGACGTGATGATCCGAGATGCGTGCGACGACGGCTTCAAGGTGAATGTGCAGGTTGTGCCCGAAGATCATGTCGAGCACCCAGCTTTGTCCAGCTTCGCCGGACCAGCCCAGCGGACGGCGCAGCAATGCCCCGGTAGCCGATATATCGACCAGTTCGGTCGGATGCGACTCGCCGTGGCGGCTCATCAATACCGTCGTCTCGATCTGCATGCGCGCCGGGCGTAGCTGCTCCGGCTCACCGCCACCCCGTCCGTTTTTGTCGATCGCCATCAGTTATATCGTCCAGTTGCGCTGGCGTTGACCGCCGGAAAAGACGCCGTGTAAAACATCATCCTGAACTCCTTCTGCTGCATCATTCATTGACGCGCCGACCCAACTCCGCAAGGCGGTGGCCACGTAATCAAGCAATCGGCGTGCCACTGCGCTCCCTGGCACGCCGCTCAAGGCGACGGATGCGCCAAACTGTGATCCATGCACGCATGCTCGGCGCCGTCTGGCGTGGACGAGCCGTATCGAACCGGGCATCCCCGCTCCAGGTAACGAAGGCCGACCACGAGCAGAACCTGGCGGTCCCGACAGCTTCTGGTGGCCCTGTCCCACATCGTCACATTGGGTCACATGCCGCCGCTGCGCCGCCGATATGACCGCTGACGCGCGCGCGGCTTGCTGGACTTGCGCCTGCCTAGCGGCTACTCTTTGCTTCACGCGTGGGTCCACGGAACGTTTGCCGATCATTATCGGCGACCTTGGCCTCCACCCGATGCTCTCGAACCGACCAGTAAACAGTCAGTGGCGCCGCCCTTGGCCACCTTTGACTTGCGCCTTTGCCGTGGCTGACTACCCGGGGCTGGCGTGCAACGGCCGAGTGCGACCTGCCTGACCGAACCACCATCGAGTGGCTTCATCCTGCCCGTCGCAACCATGGCGCCCAGCGCGCTGCGGCTGAAGATGTGAAAGATCGCTATTCCACTGGAACGCCGCCTCACCGCCGCATTCCGAGCACGGACGTTTCACAAGTTGTGCCGATGTGTGAATGATTCCGACCATGTTGAACGTACTGCCAGCCGCTGAAGGCGGCCCCATGACATGTATTGATGAGCACTGAGCCGGTCGAGCCACAGAGCCTGGTAACCGCACCGCAGGATGCGTTTGCGGCGGTACCACAACAGCAGGAAATGCCGCTGGCCATCGTGCGCGGCCAACCCATGCTGCAGATGCCACAGGATCTGTACATCCCGCCGGACGCGCTCGAGGTCATCCTGGAATCGTTCGAGGGACCGCTGGATCTGCTGCTGTACCTGATCCGCCGGCAGAATCTGGACATCCTGGATATCCCGGTCGCCGAGATCACCCGGCAGTACATGACCTACATCGAGCTGATGCACGGTGTGATGCGGCTGGAGCTGGCCGCCGAATACCTGCTGATGGCCGCGATCCTGGCCGAGATCAAGTCGCGGCTCCTGCTGCCACGACCGCCGGCCGAGGAGGGGCTGGAAGAGGATCCCCGTGCCGAACTGGTGCGGCGTCTGCAGGAGTACGAACGGTTCAAGCGGGCGGCCGAGGATATCGAGGCCCTGCCGCGGCAGGAACGCGACAGCGTGGTGGTGCACGCCGAAGTGGGCGAGCGCAACGTGATCAAGTTGCCGCCGCCGCTGGAGCTGACCGAGCTGCTGCTGGCACTGAAGGACGTGATGCACCGGGCCGAGCTGTTCGGGCACCACGCGATCAAGCGCGAGGCGCTCAGCGTGCGCCAGCGCATGGGCGAATTGCTGAGCCGGCTCGACGACAGCAGCTTCCACCGCTTCGAGAGCCTGTTCGACATCAGCGAAGGACGTCCGGGCATCGTGGTGACCTTCCTGGCGATGCTGGAGCTGGCCAAGGAAATGCTGGTTGAAATCATTCAGGAAGAGCCGCTGGCGCCGATCTATGTCAAGGCGAAAACGAGCCACTCCGAAGAACTCGCCGACACCCCGGCGGACGACATACAGGAAGGCGAATCGGCATTGATCGAGTCGTCCGGCAAATGAACGGCAACCACTGAATCGACATCCGACCCAAGGTTATGCAGATCGAGCAACTCAAACCCATCATCGAGGCCGCCCTGCTGGCCTCCAGCCAGCCGATGACCATCCATCAGCTGGGCGACCTGTTCAATGAAACCGACGAAGTCGATCACAACCAAATCGCCAGGGCGCTGGAAGCGCTGGGCGAGGATTGCGCCGGCCGCGGCATCGAGCTGAAGGAGGTCGCTTCCGGCTTCCGTTACCAGGTGCGCCAGGACGTGCATCCGTGGATCTCGCGGATGTGGACCGAACGCCCCAGTCGTTACTCGCGAGCATTGCTGGAAACGCTGGCGCTGATCGCCTATCGCCAGCCGATCACCCGTCCCGAGATCGAACAGATCCGCGGCGTGGTGGTGTCCTCCAACATCATCAAGACGATGGAAGAGCGCGAGTGGATCCGGGTGGTCGGCTATCGCGACGTCCCCGGCAAGCCGGCGCTGTTCGGCACTACCCGCGCGTTCCTCGACTACTTCAACCTGAAATCGCTGGACCAGCTGCCGTCGCTGTCGGAAATCCGCGACATGGAAGACCCGCAGTTGCGCTTCGAACCGGATCCCCTGCCCGCCCGCATCGTGCGCGACCTGCCGATCGACCCGGATGACGAGACCGCGGCGGATGCCGTACCCGAATTCGCGAGCAGCGAATCCGACACCAAACAACACGCATCCGCGGACGCCGCAGATGCAGAAGATACCGACATCACGGCCGACGCCGACGCGTCAGCCGTTTCACCCGAGTCCGACGAAGCTGGCTCCGATACGAGCCCATCCGCCGAGAACCCGATTGCCACTGCCGATGAGGCAGCGAACCCCGCCGCGGACGTCGAACCCGATGCCGCCGAGCAAGATACCGAGGAGTACCGCGCATGACTGCGCCGCAAAAATCCGTTCTATCCCTGAAGCGCGAACCGCGCATCGACACCGATGCTCCCGCCATCGAAGAGCGCCTGCACAAGGTGCTCGCCAATGCGGGCCTCGGCTCGCGCCGCATGCTTGAGGTACGCATCCAGTCCGGCGAAGTCGAACTGAATGGCAGTCCCGCCGAAATCGGCATGAGCGTGCACGCCGGCGACCGCGTGGTAATCGACGGCAAGCAGTTCGTCGTCGCCACCGACACGCGCGACGACACCGAAGTGCTGATCTATCACAAGCCCGAGGGCGTGCTGACCACTCGCGACGACCCCGAAGGCCGCCCCACCGTGTTCGAGCAGCTGCCGCGCCTGAAGGGCGCGCGCTGGGTCGCCGTGGGCCGGCTCGACATCAACACCACCGGCCTGCTGCTGCTGACCACGGACGGTGAACTGGCCAATGGCCTGATGCACCCCAAGAGCGGCCTCGAGCGCGAATACCTGTGCCGCGTGCATGGCGAAGTGCCCGACGAGATCATCGAGCGGCTGAAGGCCGGCGTGGAGCTGGACGACGGCCCCGCCCGCTTCGACGAAATCGCCGTGATCAGCCGCGGCGGCAGTCACAGCTGGTTCCGCGTGGTGATCCGTGAAGGCCGCAACCGCGAGGTGCGCCGTCTGTGGGACTCGCAGGGTTTCCTGGTCAGCCGGCTCAAGCGCATCCGCTATGGCACGATCGAACTGCCGCGCAATCTGCGGCGTGGTGAATGCGAAGCGCTGGACGCCGAGAGCGTCAAGCAGCTGCGCCAGGCCACCGGCCTAGGCGCACCGCAGCCGGTGCTGACCCTGAGCCCGGTGCTGCACCAGCGTCGCGCCAATCGCAGCGTCACCGAATATCGTCCCGAGCGCGGCGCCGGCACGGCCTGGACCGGCGGCCAGGACGAAGCGCGCGAACTGCGTGCGTATGACCGCATTCGCGACGAACCGACCCGCGGCCGCAAGCCGCCGCGTCGCGACGGCAAGGAAGTCAACGGCAACGTAGTTCGCCCCGAACGCGGTGCCGCAGGCGCCGGTCGTGGCGGCAAGGGCCGGCGCGTGGCCCCGGGCCAGGAACTGCCGGCGGTGCGCAGCTGGTTTGCCGGCGAAAACCGCGACGGCAGCGGCCGCCCCGGTGCGCCCCGCGGCAATGCCGCAGGCGCCGCAGCAGGCAATCGCCGGCCGGCTGGTGGCAAGCCGTTCGGGGCACGCAGCGGTGGTGAAGGCCGCGCTGCTGGCAGTCCGTACAGCGGTTTTGGCGGCGAGTCGCGTGGCGCTGCCGGTGGCAATGGCAACCGCGCGCCCGGCGCTCGTCCTGCGCATGGCGGTCGTCCGCAAGGCCAGGCTCAGGGCAACCGTGCAACGGGCAACCCCGCTCACGGCAACGCCCGCCCGCAAGGCCAGGGTGGCGCGCGACCCCAGGGCCAGGGAGGCAATCGCCCGCAAAGTGCAGGCCGACCTCAAGGTCAGGGTGGCAACCGCCCGCAGGGCAGCTCACGGCCACAAGGTCACGGCGGCCCCGCCGGCGCACGTCCGCCGGGACGCGGCGGCAATCGTTCGGGCAATCGCTGAGCGCTGGTCGGCATCAGGAAATCGAGGGAGCTGAACGATGGTGCGCATCTATCACAACAACCGCTGCTCCAAATCGCGCGCCACGCTGGCGTTGCTGGAGCAGCGGGGCGGTGAGGTCGAGGTGATCAACTACCTCGATACTCCGCCGACCGCGGCCGAGCTGACCGTGTTGCTGAAACAGCTGGGCATGACCGCGCGCGAACTGCTGCGTTCCGGCGAAGCGGAATACCAATCCCTCGGACTGGATGATCCCGCGCTCGATGATGCAACGCTGATTGCCGCCATGGTGGCGCATCCGAAACTGATCGAACGACCAATCGTGGTCGCCAACGGCAAGGCCGCGCTCGGCCGCCCACCGGAAGCGGTGTTGGCGATACTCTGAGTCGGCAACCATCGCTCTACTCGTAGGAGCTCGCTCGCGGGCGATGCTCTTCGGCTTTTTCGTCGGCTTGGACAAAAAGCATCGCCCGCAAGCGGGCTCCTACAAGCGATGAGGTGGATCAATCCGTGCCTAGCGAAAACGCATCGGCGTCCATCCATGCCGGAAAACGTTCCCGATGTGCCAGCAACGGTGCCGGATCAAGCGTGACCGTCACCACCTGTTCCTGCGCACCCAGCTCGATCAGTGGCTCGCCGACCGGATCGATCACCGCGCTGTCGCCGGCGTAGGGAATCTCGTTGCCATCCACGCCGACCCGGTTCACCCCGACCACGTAGCTGAGGTTCTCGATCGCGCGTGCGCGCAGCAGCGTGCGCCAGGGTTGCCGGCGTGGCGCCGGCCAGTTCGCGACGAACAGGGCGAGATCGTAGTCCATGCCGCCGGCAGCCGATGCCAGCCGGCGATTGCGCAGCCACACCGGAAAGCGCAGGTCGTAGCAGACTTGCGGCAGGATGCGCCAACCCTTCAGTTCCACGATGGGTCGCTGGTTGCCGCTGCCATAGCGCGTGTGTTCACCGGCCATGCGGAACAGGTGGCGTTTGTCGTACTGGATGAAACTTCCGTCCGGCTGCATCCACAGCAGGCGGTTGTAGACGACGCTGTCCTCGCGGATCGCCAAGCTGCCGCAGATCACTGCGCCGACCTCGGCCGCCAGCGCACGCAGCCACGCCAAGCCCTCACCGTCCATGGTATCGGCGCTGGCCCGGGTGTCATTGCTGAAGCCGGACATGAACGTCTCCGGCAACACGATCAGGTCGCTGCCGACGGCCTGGCGCACCAGTGCACCGTAGTAGTCGCGATTGGCCGGCGCGTCGTGCCAGCGGGTGGCACCCTGCACCAGCGAAACCCTTAGCGCGTGCATGATCAGAGCCGGCATAGCCGCTCCGCTGCCGCTTCCATCGTGGCATCGCTCTTGGCAAAGCACAGCCGCAGCAGGCGCGTGCCCGGTGCGCTTTCGTAGAACGGTGTCAGCGGGATCGCCGCCACCCCGCCATGCTCGACCAGCCATTTGCTGAAAGTCAGATCGTCCTCGTCGCGGATCGCCGAATAGTCGACCAGCTGAAAGTAGCCGCCGGGCACGTCGAGCAGCTTGAAGCGCGAGGGCGCCAGCAGCGCGCGGAAGCGATCGCGCTTGGCTTGATAGAACGCGGGCAACTCCAGGTAATGCTGCGGGGTGCTGGCCATGAACTCGGCGAACGCGACCTGTGCCGGGTGGAACGTGCAGAACGTCAGGTACTGGTGCACCTTGCGAAACTCGGCCGACAACGCGACCGGCGCCACCGCGTAGCCGACCTTCCAGCCGGTGCAGTGATAGGTCTTGCCGAATGAGGAGATCACGATGCTGCGCTCAGCCAGCTCCGCATGGCGCAACACGCTCTCGTGTTGCGCGCCGTCGTAGACAATGTGCTCGTACACCTCGTCGGACAGCACCACGATACCGGTGTCGCGCACGATCGCCGCCAGCTCGTCCAGATCCGCCGCCGACAGCACCGCGCCGGACGGATTGTGCGGGCTGTTGATCATGATCATCCGCGTCTTCGGCGTCACCGCGTCGCGCACGCGCTGCCAGTCGATCGCGAACGCCGGCACGGTCAGCGGGATATGCACCGCGCGCGCGCCCTGCAGTTCGATCGCCGGCTCGTAGCAGTCGTAGGCGGGATCGAACACGATCACTTCCTCGCCCGCGCGCACCATCGCAGCGATTGCCGAAAAGATCGCCTCGGTGGCACCAGAGGTGACCGTGATGTCGGTATCGACATTGAGCTTGCATCCGTACAGCCGTTCGGTCTTCAGCGCGATCTGTTCGCGAAGGTCGGCGGTGCCATGCATCGGCGCGTACTGGTTGCGGCCTTCGTTCATCGCGCGGGTCAGCGCATCGCGCAGGCCTTGCGGCGGCTCGAAGTCGGGAAAGCCCTGGCCCAGGTTGACCGCCTTGTGCGTCAGCGCCAGCTGGCTCATCACGCTGAAGATGGTGGTACCGACTTTCGGGAGTTTTGTTTCGATCATTGCCATTTGGCCGTATGGATGTCCATAAAGTTCAAGCGTAACGTATTGGTCATGCCGTGCGCATCAGGGCCTGGGTAGGTCATCCAGCGGGCGCTGCTTGCATTGCTCGTGCTTGCGCGCGGTGGTGACGGGCAAATGCTCGGCCAGAAAATCGACCAGCGCGCGCACGCCGGGCAGCATGCCCCGGCGACTGGGGTACACAAAATGCATGGTGCCTTCGGGCACGCTCCAGTCCGGCAGCACCACCTCGAGGTCGCCGCGGCTGATCGCCGACGCACAGACAAATTCCGGCAGCAGGGCCACGCCCATGCCACGCCGCGCGGATTCCAGCAACACCGCGAAATCACCGGTGATCAGACGCGCATGCACTTCCACGTTGACCTGTGTACCGCCCGCATCGATCAGCTCCCACACCTGCGCGCCTTCGTGTTCGCGCATCGACAGGGCCGGCAGTTTCGCCAGCTCATCGGGCCGGGTCGGTCGACCTTGCGCATTCAGCAATGTCGGGCTGGCCACCAGCTTGGTGCGTGACTGGCCGAAAGTGCGGATCACCAGGTTCGCGTCGGTATCCAGCTTGTTGCGCACCCGGATCGCCAGGTCGTAGCCCTCGCCAATCACGTCGACGCGGCGGTCGCCGGACAACAGTCGTACCTGCATTTTCGGATAGAGCGCCAGGAAGTCGGGCAGCAGATAGGCCAGCACCGTTTGCGCCAGCGACACCGGACAACTCAGGCGCACCACGCCACGCGGTTCGGCGCGCAGTTCGTCCACCGCATCCTGGGCGGCCTGCGCCTCTTCCAGCACGGCGCGGCAATGCGCGTAGAAACGCTCGCCCACGTCGGTCACCACGAAGCGTCGGGTGGTCCGCTGCAGCAGGCGTACACCGAGTCGTTCTTCCAGCTGCGCCACCCGTTTGCTCAGGCGCGACTTCGGCACGCCCAGCGCCCGACCGGCCGCGGAAAAACCGCCGTGCTCGACCACCGCGGCAAAAAAGTACAGGTCGTTGAGGTCGTGCAAGGCACCGCTCAATAACGTCATGATTGTTTCCACATTGGAACGATAAGTCCGGATATTCCCATCTTATCGCCGCATTGTTTCAAATATATCCTGATCTCATCGCCGGTCAACCGGCTCGACCAGGAACCTCATCATGAAACTCTTGCATATCGATTCCAGCGCGCTGGGTGGTTACTCCGTGTCGCGCCAGCTGTCCGCCGACATCGTAGCCGAGCTGAGGCGCGCCACCCCTGACCTCACGATCCGCTACCACGACCTGGCCGCACAGCCCTTGCCGCACTGGACGCCGGTGGCCGACGCCAGCGACCCCGCCGCCGTGCTGGGCACCGAGATGCTGGAAGAGTTTCTCGCTGCTGACGTGGTGGTGATCGGCGCGCCGATGTACAACTTCGCCATTTCCAGCCAGCTCAAGGCGTGGCTTGACCGCATCCTGGTCGCCGGCAAGACCTTCCGCTACAGCGCGAACGGTCCCGAGGGCCTGGCCGGCGGCAAGCGGGTGATCGTGGCCTCCAGCCGCGGCGGTTTCTACGGCAAGGACACGCCGGCTGCCGCGATGGATTTCCAGGAACCCTACCTGCGTGCGGCGTTCGCCTTCATCGGCATCAACGACATCGAGTTCGTGCGTGCCGAAGGCGTCGCGGTCAGCGACGAGCAGAAGGCCGCGTCGCTGAAGTCGGCGCGGAGCAGCATCGGCACGCTGGTCGCCCAGGCGGCCTGATCCAGCTGGCCCGGCAAACGCCTTCCTGCGTCGAGGAGGGCGTTTGCCGTTGTAGCGGCGGCGTTGGTGACCACAGCAGTGGAAAAACCGCGTCCGGGCCGACACACTGCGGATTCACCCGTCACAGGAATCCGCGCATGAACCGTTCGCTCCGTCTGTTGTCGCTTGCCCTGCTGGCGCTGGCGCCGGCTGTGCAGGCCGCCGACCTGTTGGTCAACAACGTCAACGGTTACACGCTGGACAGCCAGGGCAAGCTGCAGCATTTCCAGGCGCTGCTGGTCGATCAAGGCAAGGTCGTCGCCACCGGCAGCAATGCCGAGTTGAGCCAGCGCGCCGACGGCGCCAAGGTGGTCGACGGGCATGGCCACACCCTGATACCCGGTTTGATCGACGCCCACGGCCATGTGCTGGAGCTCGGCTACGCGCGCAACAGCGTCGACCTCACCGACACAAAGTCGCTGGACGAGGCGCTGGCCAAGGTGAAGGCGTACGCCGCGGTGCATCCCGACGCAAAATGGATCACCGGCGGCGGCTGGAATCAGGAAATCTGGAAGCTGGGTCGCTTCCCTACTGCAAAGGAACTGGATGCGGTAGTCGCCGACCGCCCGGTGTGGTTGAGCCGCGTCGATGGACACGCCGCGTGGGCCAACACGGCAGCCATCAAGCTGGCAGGCATCAGCAAAGCCACCAAGGATCCCAGCGGCGGCCGCATTGAACGCGACAGCAGCGGCAACCCGGCCGGCGTCTTCGTCGACGGCGCCACCACGCTGGTCAACGCCAGGGTGCCGGCGCCCACCATGCAGCAGAAGGTCGCCGCGCTGGATACTGCATTGGCTGAAATGGCGAGCGTCGGCCTCACCGGTGTCGGCGATGCCGGCATCGACCTGGCCAACTACCAGCTGTACCGGCAGTACGCCGACGCGCACAAGCTGACCGCGCGCATCTACGCGATGATTCTGGGCACCGGCGATGACTTCGACGCCATCAGCAAGGACGGTCCGCTGATCGGTTACGGCAACGACTTCCTCAGCGTGCGCACGGTCAAGCTGTTCGCCGACGGCGCGCTGGGAAGCCGCGGCGCGGCCATGCTGGCGCCCTACTCCGACGATCCGCACAACCGCGGCCTGCTGTTCCTGAAACCCGACGAGCTGACCGCGAATATCGGCAAGGCGCTGGGCAAGGGCTACCAGGTGGCTATCCACGCGATCGGCGACCGCGCCAACCGCGAGGTGCTCGACAGCTATGCGGCGGCTTACAAGACGCATCCCGACGGCATCTCGCTGCGCAATCGCGTCGAGCACGCGCAGATCGTGTCACTGGAGGACATCCCCCGCTTCGTGCCGCTGCAGCTGATCGCCTCGATGCAGCCGACCCACGCCACCTCAGACATGAACATGGCCGTGGATCGCATCGGGCGCGAGCGGATCAAGGGTGCCTATGCATGGCAGCGTTTCCTCAAGCAGGGTACGGTCGTCGCCGGCGGGTCGGATTTCCCAGTGGAATCGCCCAATCCGTTCTACGGGCTGTATTCGGCGGTCACGCGCCAGGATCATCAGGGGCAGCCGCCCGGCGGCTGGTATGCCGACCAGGACATGACGCTGACCGAGACCCTGCGCGCGTTCACCCTCGACGCGGCCTACGCGGAACACGCGGAAAAGACGCTGGGTACGCTGGAACCGGGCAAATGGGCTGACTTCATCCTGATCGACCACGACATCTTCAAGGACGCGCCCAGCCGGATCTGGGATACCAAGGTGCTGCAGACCTGGGTCGGCGGCCGGCAGGTCTACGCCGCGCACGACTGAATACACCGCATCAACCGAACCGGGCCGGCTGCGCGCTCCGGAGGCGAAACAAGCAGCGGGATCATCGAGGTCCCGCCGCCATCCATCGGAATGGCAACGGCACGATGGCGGGCTCGTACCGAAGCCAGAAACACGGCAACACTGGCGATTTCCTCGGGCTTGCCCATGCCGCCCATCGGGACATCGGCCAGCTGTTCGGCCTGCAATTCCTCACGCGGTTCTCCGCCTGTGCGCATGGCGGCGCGCTGAAACATACCTTCCGGAATCCTGAGCGCCCGCCGCAGCGCCCTGCACGGCGGCGCCAGCATGTGCGGCGCTTTCGTTGCCCGGTGAGGGCTCCGCCCGTATAGGCCATCAGTCATGTTGCGAAATCGCACTTCGCCTATTGACGACTCGAAAGTTGGTGATATAGTTCACTACAACACCACCCAACGAGGTCACTAAGGAGGCCCGTCATGAAAGCTCAGAAACTGATCACCAGCGTCGCCGCCGTCCTGCTCACCTATGCCAGCTTGAGCGCCGTCAACTACAACGTCGTCAGCCAGCCGGCAGCAGCCAGCAAGACCGGCGCCGTCAAAGTCATCGACCTGGCACCCGTCTACGTACATCCGAGCGCCGCCGAGCTGCGCGCTGCCGTGTTGCTGGCCGATGTCGGCACCACCGGCATCAGCGTGGTTCCGGCCATGGGCCGCATGGACAACGCCGGTAGCCCGGGGCAATTCAGCTTGCTCGGGTCGCAATTGGCCATGCCCTACTATTCGTTTGGCAACAAGTTCGGCCGCATCAGCAAGGAATAACACATGACCATTACCTGGAACGACAGCGTCCCGATCTATCGCCAGCTGCAGCAACGCATGGTGGCGATGATCCTGGACGGCGCCTTGAACGAGGGTGACCCGTTGCCGTCGGTACGCCAGGTGGCAGCGGACTATCAGATCAACCCGCTGACCGTGTCCAAGGCGTATCAGGATCTGGTCGACGACCAACTGGTGGAAAAACGGAGAGGATTGGGCATGTTCGTCATCGAAGGCGCTCGCGAGGCGCTGCTGAAATCCGAACGCGAGCGGTTTCTGCGCGAAGAATGGCCGGTAGTGTTTGCACGGCTGCAGCGACTGGGGCTGGACCTCAAGACACTGCTGCGTGAGGCCCAATCCGACAAAGATCAGGCCAACAAGGAGGAGCAATCATGAGCGCGGTGATCACGGCCAGCGGCCTGAGCAAGCAGTACAAATCGTCGCGGGCGCTGGACAACGTCAGCTTCCAGATCGCACCCGGTCGCATCGTCGGCCTGATCGGTCCCAACGGCGCCGGCAAGACCACCGCGCTGAAGGCGATCCTCGGTCTCACCGATTTCACCGGTGAACTGAATGTGCTGGGTTTCGACCCTCGCAAGCAGCGCGACAAGCTGATGGGCGAGGTGTGTTTCATCGCGGACGTCGCGGTGTTGCCGCGCTGGATCAAGGTGCACGAAGCAGTGGATTTCGTCGCCAACGTGCATCCGCGCTTCGATCGTGCCAAGTGCGAGGCGTTTCTGGCCCGCACCAAGCTCACGCCCAATCAGCGCGTGCGGCAGATGTCCAAGGGCATGATCGTGCAGCTGCATCTGGCCTTGGTCATGGCGATTGACGCCAAGCTTCTGATTCTGGATGAGCCGACGCTGGGCCTGGACATCCTCTATCGCAAGCAGTTCTACCAGAGCTTGCTGGAGGACTACTTCGACGAGAACAAGACGATCATCGTGACGACACATCAAGTCGAGGAAGTCGAACACATCCTCACCGACCTGATGTTCATCCGCGACGGCAGGATCGTGCTGGATGCCGACATGGATGCCGTCGGCGAACGCTACATCGAAGTGATGGTCAACGCCGACAAGGCTGACGCCGCCCGCCAGTTGAAACCGCTGGACGAACGCCAGGTCTTCGGCAAGAGCATTTTTCTGTTTGACGGCGCGAACCGCGCGGTGCTGGAGCAGCTGGGCGAAACCCGCCGGCCGTCCATCAGCGACCTGTTCGTTGCCACCATGAAGGGAACCTACGCATGAAAACCTTCTACTGGCTTGTGAAGCGCGAATTCTGGGAACACCGGGGCGGCTTCTTCTGGGCGCCGATCATCACCGGCGGCGTGTTCCTGCTGCTGAACATCATGGGCATCATCACCGCCGAAGTTCTCGGCGCCAGCCACGGCATCCGTTTCGGTGCCAGCGGCGGACTGCAGCGAGTCATTGCCGACATGGATGCCGGCGACCTGAGCAAGGTGGGCTTTGCGCTGGACATCGCGATGTACTCGGCGATGGGGTTGCTGATCGTCGTGCTCGGCTTCGTGGTGTTCTTCTACTGCCTGGGCGCTCTCTACGATGACCGGCGCGACCGCAGCATCCTGTTCTGGAAGTCGTTGCCGGTTTCCGATACCAGCACCGTACTGTCCAAGGTCGTCAGTGCCACCGTGCTTGCCCCGATCATTGCGGTGGTCGTCGGTATCGTCGTCGGCATGCTGCAGCTGATGATCCTGGCAATTACCCTGTCCTTCCACGGCGTCAATGTGTGGCAGCTGCTGGTACTGGCCCACCCGTTCCGTGTCATGTTCAACCTGGTCGGCTATATCCCGCTGTATGTGTTGTGGGCGCTGCCTTCGGTCGGCTGGCTGCTGCTCTGCTCGGCCTGGGCACGCAACAAGCCCTTCCTGTGGGCGGTGGCGTTGCCGGTGGCAAGCGGTCTGATCATCAGCTGGTTCGGCATCATGGGTCTGTTCGATCTGCCCATGACCTGGTTCTGGAAGAACATCGTGCAGCGCGGCCTGTTCAGCACGTTCCCCGGCACTGGCAGCCTGTTCGGCATGGACGGCACGTCCATCGCACACAACGTCGCCGGCAACCCGAACCTGGGTTTCATGGATCTCGGAAGCACTTATCAGCTGCTGGCATCGGCCAACCTGTGGATCGGCGTGGTGATCGGCCTCGGCCTGCTGGCCGGCGCCATCTGGTTCCGCCGCTGGCGCGACGACAGCTGATCATCCTGAAATCCTGCCTGACCGGAGAACGCCTCATGTCCTACCCACGTACCGCAGGCTTGTTGATGCTGACTACCCTGCTTGCCGCTTGCGGCGATGGCACTGGCAACACCAGCATGATCGGCTCCAACGACAGCAGCATGATCAACGGTGGCATCACCCTGCGGCATGACAAGGTCACCCTGCACACCAAGGGCACACCGGATGCCGTCATCAATGCGGCGGGTGACCTCAGCATCGACCAGCATCCGGTCACGATCAGCCCGGCCCAACGTGTCTTGTTGCAGGATTACTACCGCAACGCGCTGGCCGTCCAGCAACACGGCATTGCCACCGGCAAGGCTGGCGCGGCCATCGCCGGTCAGGCAATCAAGAGCGTGGCCAAGGGTCTTGCCAGTGGCAACACCGACGACATCGACAAGGAGGTCAATGCCAAGGCCAGTCTGGTGGAACAGGAAGCCTTGAAAATCTGTCATGACCTCGTCGGTATCAAGACAGCGCAGGACAACCTTGCCGGGCAACTCGCGGCGTTCAAACCCTATGCCGGGATCGTCAACGACCAAGTGCGTGGCGAAGGGCCTTGCCAGTGGCAACAGCAACGAGATTGACAAGGAGGTCAATGCCAAGGCCAGTCTGGTGGAACAGGAAGCCATGAAGATCTGTCAGGACCTCGCCGGCATCAAGACGGCGCAGGACAACCTTCCCGGGCAACTCGCGGCGTTCAAACCCTAAGCCGGGATCATCAACGACCATGACATCACGGACTAGGCGAGCGATTGCAAGGACTGAGTACAGCGGCCAACCCGGTCCGACAATCATCGGGTGAAACGACAACGGGTGCCGAAGCACCCGTTGTCGCTCAGTCGTTTCGAGCCGTTACTCGCCGTGAATACCACCACGCGTCAGCGCCAGCGGATCAAGCAGCTTCTTCAACTCGTCCTTCGACAAACCGGTAGTTTCCAGCGCCACCTCCAGAATCGGCCGATGCTCCTTGTACGCCTGCTTGGCGGTAGCGGCGCCCTTCTCGTAACCGAGCACCGGATTCAGTGCGGTGACCAGGATCGGGTTCATCGCCAGCGCCTGGTTGACGCGTTCCTTGTTGACCGTGAAACCGGCAATGGCCTTGTCCGCCAGCAGCACGCTGACGTTGCTCAGGATCTCGATGGACTGCAGCAGGTTATAGGCGACCAACGGCAACATCACGTTGAGCTGGAAGTTGCCGGACTGGCCGGCGATGGTAATCGCCGCATCATTGCCGATCACCTGCGCTGCGACCATTGCAACGGCTTCGGGAATCACCGGGTTAACCTTGCCCGGCATGATCGACGAGCCGGGCTGCAAGGCCGGTAGCGCGATCTCACCCAGCCCCGCCAGCGGACCGGAGTTCATCCAGCGCAGGTCGTTGGCGATCTTCATCAGTGCCACTGCCAGCGTCTTCAGCTGCCCGGACAGTTCCACTGCCGCATCTTGCGAAGCCATGCCCTCGAAATAATTTTCCGCCGACTCGAACTTCACACCAGTCAGTTTTTTCAGATGCTGCGCGATGGCCGGGCCAAATTTCGGATCGGCATTGATGCCGGTACCGACCGCGGTACCGCCTTGCGGCAGGCGACGCATTCGCTTGAGCGCGTCCTCGATACGCTCGATCGCCGAGCCGATCTGCGCCGACCAACCGGACAACTCCTGCCCGAACGTGATCGGCATCGCGTCCATCAGATGCGTACGACCGGTCTTCGGGGTATTGCGCAACTCGCGGGCGCGCTTGTCGACGGCCTTCTTCAGATGCTTCAGCGCCGGCAGCAACTGCTCGCTGGTGGTCAGCGTGGCGCTGACATGGATCGCGGTGGGAATCACGTCGTTCGAGCTCTGCCCGTAATTGACGTGATCGTTCGGATGCACCCTGGTGCCGGCCGCCACCGCCAGATGCGCGATCACCTCGTTCGCATTCATGTTGGTACTGGTGCCCGAACCGGTCTGGAAGATGTCGATCGGGAATTGTGCGTCGTACTGGCCGTCCGCCACCGCCAGTGCCGCCTTGCGGATCGCGGCGGCCTGGTTCATTTTCAGGTGGCCCATCGACAGATTGACCTCGGCGGCGGCGGCCTTGATCAGGCCCAGCGCGCGGATGAACGGGCGCGGCAGATGCAGGCCGGAGATCGGGAAGTTGTCGATCGCGCGCTGGGTCTGCGCGCCGTACAGCGCGTCGCTGGGGACTTTCAACTCGCCCATGCTGTCATGTTCGATGCGAAACGTGGTCATGCCAAATCCTTCGTGGGGAAGATCGTACCCCGGGGCTGTTCGGGCTGAGCGCAGCGCCGAGCCAGCAGAATGCCCTTCGACTCCACCGCTGCGCGGCGACGCTCTGGGCGAATGGCACAACCGGGATGCCATGCCACTATAGGCCGCCCGGCACGAAGCCGCGGGCAATGTAAAATACGCGCTCTGCCCTCGCCGGAAACCCTCGATGTCCTCCCACGCCCTCACCGCCCTGTCGCCGCTGGATGGCCGCTACGCCAGCAAGGTCGAAGCGCTGCGTCCGATCTTCAGCGAATTCGGCCTGATGCATCGCCGCGTACAAGTGGAGATCGAATGGCTGCTGGCGCTGGCCGTCGAGCCGAAGATCGCCGAACTGCCAGCCTTCAATGCAGGCCAGGTCGCCACGTTGAAAGCCGCCGCCGAGAATTTCAGCGAAGCCGACGGCGAGCGGATCAAGGCGATCGAGGCCACCACCAACCACGATGTCAAGGCAGTCGAGTACTTCATCAAGGAAAAGATCGGCGCCGACGCCGGCCTGGCGCAGGCCAGGGAATTCGTGCACTTCGCCTGCACCAGCGAGGACATCAACAACCTGTCCTACGCGCTGATGCTGCGCGACGCGCGCAGCCAGGTTCTGCTGCCGCAGCTCGACACCGTGATCGCCCAGCTGCGCGAGATCGCGCACACGAACGCCGCGCTGCCGCTGCTGTCGCGCACGCACGGCCAGACCGCCTCGCCCAGCACGCTGGGCAAGGAAATCGCCAACGTGGTGGCGCGCCTGCAGCGTCAGCGCAGCCAGCTCGCCGCGGTCGAAATCTCCGGCAAGATCAACGGCGCGGTCGGCAACTACAACGCCCACGTCATCACCTACCCGGAAGTGGACTGGCGCGCGTTCTCGCAGCGCTTCGTGGAAAGCCTCGGCCTCGACTACAACGCGTACACCACCCAGATCGAGCCGCACGATGGCGTCGCGGAATACTGCGATGCGGTGCGCCGCGCCAACATCATCCTGATCGACCTGGCCCGCGACATCTGGGGCTACATCTCGCTGGGCTACTTCAGGCAGACCCTGAAGGCCGGCGAAGTGGGCTCATCGACCATGCCGCACAAGGTCAACCCGATCGACTTCGAAAACGCCGAAGGCAACTTCGGCCTGGCCAACGCGTTGCTCGGCCACTTCGCCGAGAAGCTGCCGATCAGTCGCTGGCAGCGCGACCTCACCGACTCCACCGTGTTGCGCGCGCTCGGCACCGCGTTCGGCCACACCCTGGTCGCGCTGGAATCGCTGAAGAAGGGACTGGGCAAACTCACCGTCAACGCCGAGCGCATCGCCGCCGACCTCGACGCCAGCTGGGAAGTGCTGGCCGAAGCCGTGCAGACCGTGATGCGCCGCTACGGCCTGCCCGAACCGTACGAACAGCTCAAGGCGCTGACCCGCGGCCACGGCATCACCCGCGATTCCATGCGTGAGTTTATCGGCGGGCTCGAGTTGCCGGCAGAGGCAAAGCAGCGGTTGCTTGAGCTGACGCCAGACGGTTATATCGGTCTGGCTGAAGGACTGGCGAAGGACGTCTGAGTCGCGGGATCTTCCGCTGAAACCACCGAGCGGCCCCATGGACTTCATGCGCCCGGGCTCCAAGACCGTGGAGGCGATCAGGGAGCTTCCGGATGGTGGCGGTCAGTCCTTCCAGAGCAGTCTGCCGCGGCTTACTTGATCAAGCCCTCGGCCCGCATGGCGGCCTGCACGTTCGGTCGCGCGGCAACGCGCTGCTGGAACGCGTTCAATGCCGGGAATTCCGACAGGTCCAGCTCGACGTGCTTGGCCCAGTTGGTGACGGTGAACAGGTAGGCATCGGCCGCGGTGAAATGCTCGCCGAGCAACCACGATTGCCTGGCCAACACGGGCTCCAGCGTGGCATAGCGTTTGCGCAGGTAGTCCTTGCGCTCCTGCCGCACATCCGCCAGCGTGTCCGGCTTGAACAGCGGGCTGTAGGTCTTGTGCAGTTCGGAGTTGATGTAGCCGAGCATTTCCTGCAGGCGATAGCGCGGCAGCGTGCCGTTGGCCGGGGCCAGACCGCTCTCGGGTTTCAGGTCGGCCAGGTACTGCACGATCGCGGGGCCTTCGGTCAGCAGCTCGCCGTTGTCCAGCAGCAGCGCCGGCACATAGCCTTTCGGATTGACCTGCCAGAAATCCGCACCGCTTTCGGTACGTTTGGCCTTGCCGTCGACCTTCTCCAGCTGCAGGGCGATGCCTGCCTCCAGCGCCACGATGTGCGGCGAGAGCGAGCAGGCGCCGGGGGTGTAATAGAGCTTCATGCGTTTCTCCGAATGGGAAGTGGGAAGCGTTGCCTGTGCCGTCGCACGGATCAGGGAATCCATCGCAGCGGCAGCACTCGCATGCTATCTGCACATGGTTACCTATGGATACCAACTAACCGCAAGTTAGTGCAAAATGCGGTATCTCCCTGGTTACCGGATACGTCCGGACGGATCTCTTCATGGGCCTGCCCGTACGCAAAAGCAAAGTGATCGCACCACCGCCGGCCTGCCCGCTGACCGAGAGCCTCGCGCTGCTGCGCGGTGCATGGGCACCCAATGTCATCTGGTATCTCAGCGGTGAGCCGCGCCGCTTCGGCGAGCTGCGCCACGACATTCCGCGCATCTCCGCGCGAGTGTTGAGCGCGCGCCTGCGCGAGCTGGAGTCGCGCAGGCTGGTGACGCGGCGCCTGCTGGATACTTCGCCACCATCGGCCGAATACGCGTTGACAGCGCTCGGCCGCGAACTGTTGCCGGCGATCCACGCCCTGGCCAGCGTGGGCCAGAAGCTGATCACGCAATGGGGCAGCCACGCGACGGTTGCCGTCACTCGTTAAGCACGCCTGCGCTGAACGCGGGCGAAGTCGGCCGCCCTCCGATCTACCGGGCCGCGCTTACACCTGCACTTCGTCCGAACCCTCGTTGACGCCCTCGAACAGGAACGTCGACAGGTAGCGCTCGCCGGTGTCCGGCAGCATCGCCAGCAGCACCGAGCCTTGCGGCGCGTCGTTGGCCACCTGCAGCGCGGCGGCCAGCGTGGCGCCGGAGGAGATGCCGGTGAAGATGCCTTCCTGTTGCGCCAGCGCACGCGAGGTGTCGCGGGCCTGCACATCGTCGACCAGCACGATGCGGTCGACTACTTCGCGGTTCAGCACGGCCGGCACGAAGTCCGGGGTCCAGCCCTGGATCTTGTGCGGCTGCCATTCGTTGCCCGACAGCAGCGCGGCGCCGGCCGGTTCGGTGGCGATGATCTTCACTTCCGGACGCGCCACTTTCAGCACTTCGCCCACGCCGGTCAGCGTGCCGCCGGTGCCCCAGCCGGTGACGAAGTAGTCCAGCCGGCGGCCGGCGAAGTCGCACAGGATTTCCGGCGCGGTGGTCTGCCGGTGATACGCCGGATTGGCGGGATTCTCGAACTGGTTGGTGAAGAACCAGCCATGCTCCTGCGCCAGCTCCACGGCTTTCTTCACCATGCCGGTGCCGCGTGCGGCCGCCGGCGTGAGCACCACCTTGCCGCCATAGGCGCGGATCAGCTTGCGCCGCTCGATCGAGAACGAATCGCTCATCACCGCCACGAACGGATAGCCGCGCGCCGCACACACCGCCGCCAGTGCCACGCCGGTATTGCCCGAGGTGGCCTCGATCACGGTCTGACCGGGCTTGATCGCACCGCGCCGCTCGGCGTCGAGGATGATCGCCAGCGCGAGGCGATCCTTTACCGACCCGGCCGGATTGAACGCCTCGACCTTCACGTATAGCTCGACGTGTTTGGGTGCGAGGCGGTGGAGTTTGATGATCGGGGTGTTGCCGATGGTGTCGAGGATGCTGTCGTGGATCATGGGGGTCTCCGGCAGAGAGGGGAAAACCGTCGCGCGATCATGCGCCGGCACAAGTGAAGATTTTCGTCAGGCGCGGTGAACTGCCGCCAGCACGTCGGCGGGGACCGGTTCCATCGGCATCGGGGCACGGATGTCATGCACCGCAGCGCCCAGCGGCGGCGGCCCGAACCAGGCCAACGACGTCGCCAGCGCTGCCACCTCGCCCAGGATCAGCAAGGACGGCGAGCACACCGCATGTGCCGCGGCGCGCTCGGACAGATTCGCCAGGGTGCCGGTGATCACCCGCTGCTTCGCGCGCGAGCCATTCTCGACCAGCGCGAAGGGGGTCGTTGGTGCCCGCCCGTGTTCGATCAAGCGCGCCTGCAGCACGGCCAGTTCGGCCACGCCCATGTACACCGCCAACGTCTGCCGTTCCTGCGCCAGCGCGGCCCAGTCCAGGGTGTCGCGCGAGGACTGGCAATGCGCGGTCACGAAACGTACCGACTGCGCGTGGTCGCGGTGGGTCAGCGGCACGCCGGCATACGCCGCGCAGGCCACCGCCGCCGTGATGCCGGGCACCACTTCGTACGGAATGCCGTGGTCGCGCAGGAATTCCAGCTCCTCGCCACCGCGGCCGAACACGAACGGATCGCCGCCCTTCAGGCGCACCACCCGCCGCCCGGCGCGCGCGTGTTGCAGCAGCAGTGCGTGGATGCCGTCCTGGGTGGTGTGGTGATGGCCGGCCTGCTTGCCGACCTCGATGCGCTCGGCATCGCGGCGCGCCAGATCAAGCACGTCGGCGCTGACCAGCCGGTCGTGCAGGATCACGTCGGCCTCGTTCAGCGCACGCAGGCCACGCAGGGTCAGCAGGCCTGGATCGCCCGGGCCGGCACCCACCAGCACGACCGATCCGGCCGGTAAGACCGACCTCGCTGCCAGCGCCTGTTCCGCCGCCTGTCGTGCCGCATCCGGGTGACCCTGGCGCAGCAAGGCCGCGACCGGACCGGCGAACAGGCTCTCATAGAAGCGCCGCCGTGCCGCCATGTCGGGATGACGTATGCGGATGCGCTTGCGCAGGCGCGCCGTCAACGTGGCCAGCGCGCCCAGTGAATGATCAAGCAATGTCTCCAGCCGCTCACGCAGCAGCCGCGCCAGCATCGGCGCCTCGCCGCCACTGGAGATCGCGATGGTCAGCGGTGCGCGATCGACCACCGCCGGCACATGGAAACTCGACAGCGCGGCATCGTCGACCACGTTCACGAAGATCCGCCGCAGCTCGGCGAAGGTCGCGATCAACCGGTTCAACTCGGTGTCCGATGTGGCTGCCACCACCAGCCAGACACGATCGAGCCAGCTTTCCTGGAATGCATCGTGCCGATGGGCAATCCGGCCGGCCGCTGCCCAGCGCCGCATTTGTGGCGTGAGGGTGGGTGCGTTCACCGTGACCTGCGCCTGCGCGCCCAACAGCGCAGCAACCTTGCGTTCGGCCACCGCGCCGCCGCCCACCACCAGCACAGCGCGGCGGGACAGGTCGGCGAACAACGGGTAGAGCTTCATTCGGGCGGACTCGGCTTGGCGTGCGATAGCGACGAAGCCACGCTACGCAGCGAATGCCGACCCGACAAATGATTTTCGCCGCCGCGCATATGTCATCGGGTTATGACAAAGCCACGCTTGACCAATTGGCCAAATAGACGTATAGACGTCTGATCATGTCATCAAAAAATCACCTTGACGAACCCGTCCGTGTCATCCAGGCGCTCGTCCGTACCCATGCGACTCGCACCATGCCGGTTCGTGTCATGCGATGTACCCGTGTTTCGTCCGCGTCTCAATCCAACGATCCCGACCGTTCACGAGCCCCTCGCCATGACGCTGATCCAGTTACGCCATCTTGTTGCCATCGCCGACTCCGGCCTCAACATCACGCTGGCCGCCGAGCGCGTCCATGCCACCCAGCCCGGCCTGAGCAAGCAGCTCCGGCAGCTTGAGGACGAGCTGGGCTTCCAGCTGTTCGTGCGCAAGGGCAAGAGCCTGGACGCGGTGACCCACGCCGGCCGGCACGTGCTCGAACGCGCCCGTACGATCCTCGCCGAAGCGGCCAACATCCGCTCGATCGCCGCCAATCTGCGCAACGAGGCGCGCGGCGAGCTACGCATCGCCACCACCCACACCCAGGCCCGTTTCGCCCTGCCCGCCGCGATCGGCGCGCTGAGCCAGAGCTACCCGCAAGTCAGCGTGCACCTGCAGCCGGGCCACGACGGTGAGGTACTGGCGCAACTGGAAGCCGGCCGGGTCGACCTGGCCGTGATCAGCAGCGCCGGCGCGCCCCCGTCCGTCGGCATCGCAATGCCGGCCTACCGCTGGCACCGGGTGATCGTGACGCCGCAGGGACATCCGCTGGCCGCGAGCGGTCAGCCGCCCTCGCTGGACGCGCTGGCCGCGCTGCCACTGGTCAGCTACGAGTCCTCGCTGAAGCCCGACTCGTCGCTGCGCCGCGCGTTCGAAGCGGTCGACCTGCGCCCGCAGATCGCGATGACGGCCGGCGACGCCGACTTGATCAAGACCTACGTGCGCGCCGGACTCGGCGTCGGCGTACTGGCCGAGATGGCGATGCTGGACAGCGACACCGACCTCGATACGCTGCCGGCCGATCACCTGTTTCCGCAATGCACGACCTGGATCGTGCTGCACCGGGAAAGCGTGTTGCGCGAATACGTGCTGGAGTTCATCGCGCAGTTCGCCCCGCATCTGGATCGCCGCGACGTGGTCCGCGCACTCGCCGCCGACACGGCAGCGGTCGAATGGTCGGCCGTGCCGCACTGGCGGGAACGCTCGGCCGCTGCGCTGCCCAACGCGGCCTGAAGCATCCGCACATCCGCATCTTGGCAGCCTGTAGGGCGGGCACGGCCCGCCGCTCTTGACCGACATCGGCGCGCGCGCGTTCGGAAAGATGGCGGGCAGTGCCCGCCCTACGAAGCTGACGTGACGCATCAGCCGTCGATCAAACCCTTGTTGCGCAATAGCGCCAGCACCTGCCGGGCCAGCGCGGCCGGCTCGGCGGCATCGCCGTCGATGCGCAGTTCCGGCTGTTCGGGGACTTCATACGGATCGCTGATGCCGGTGAACTGGGTGATCTTGCCGGCGCGCGCTTGGGCGTACAGGCCCTTGCGATCACGCGCCTCGCATACCTCAAGCGAGGTGGCGACATGTATTTCGACGAAGTCGCCATGCGCCTCGACCAGCGCGCGCGACTCGGCGCGGGCGTCGGCATACGGGGCGATCGGTGCGCACACCGCGATGCCGCCGTGGCGCACGATCTCGCTGGCGACGTAGCCGATGCGGGTGACGTTGGCGGCGCGATCCTCGCGCGAGAAACCCAGCCCGCGCGACAGGTGCTTGCGCACCTCGTCGCCGTCGAGCACGGTCACCGGACGGCTGGTGTGCTCCAGCAGCTGCGCGATCACCGCCTGCGCGATGGTCGACTTCCCGGCGCCGGACAGGCCAGTGAAGAACAGCGCGAAGCCGCGCGGCGCGTGCACCGGATGGCGCTCACGCAGGATCTTCACCACGTCGGGAAAACTGAACCAGGCCGGGATCTCGCTGCCCTCATGCAGATGCCTGCGCAGCTCGGTGCCGGAGATGTCGCGTACCTCATCGTCGGCGGTGACTTCGGTCGACGGCAGATAGGCATCGCGATTGGCCGCGTAGACCATCGCCGGGAACGGCACGATGCGGATGCCGAGTTCGTCCTGGTGCTGCTCCAGCAACTGCTGCGCCTCGAACGGGCCGTAGAACGGCTGGCCGTTCGAATCCTTGCCCGGACCGGCGTGATCGCGTCCCACGATGAAGTGGCTGGCGCCGTAATTCTTGCGGATGATCGCGTGCCACAACGCCTCGCGCGGACCGCCCATGCGCAT
>JBEPVP010000024.1:0-26202 GCA_041690935.1 Rhodanobacter sp. | reverse complement strand
GGTCGCCACGCGATATGAGGCACGGTTGCCGGCCGCCATCTTGCCACGCGATTGAATGTCATCACAGAGTGCGGCTGAAAAGCGTCCTGGCTGGCTCTGGAGTGCCTTTGCGCCAGCCCCAAACTCCCGCCCCCGCCGACACTGGCAGGAAGCCGCGCGACATGCCTTCGTCATTCTCCGTCCCACCGCGGAGTCACTTTCAGCCGAAAACCGGCCGTGCGGCTTCCATCAAACGGCGAGTTTCCAGCGCTGCACCTGCTCCGCAAACGCCAGGCAATCGGCAAAGCGGTTGTACAGCGGGACCGGAGAAATGCGGATCACGTCGGGTTCGCGCCAGTCGCCGATGATGCCATGCTGCATCAGGTGTTCGAACAGGGCGCGGCCGCGCGCGCGGCCGCCGATCACGCGGATCGACAGCTGGGCGCCGCGACACTGCGGATCGGCCGGGGTCACGACCTCGAGTACGTTCGCCAGCTGCGTTTGCACCAGCCATTCCAGATAGCCGGTGAGCTGCAGCGACTTTGCACGCAGGTGCGTCATGCCGGCGCGGCGGAAGATGTCCAGCGACACGCGCAGCGGGGCCAGCGAGAGGATCGGCGGGTTGGACAGCTGCCAGCCGTCCGCACCGGGTGTCGGCATGAATTTCGGACCCATCTGGAAACGGGTGGTCTTGTCGTGCCCCCACCAGCCGGCGAAGCGCGGCAGTACGGCTTGCGCGTGGCGCTCGTGCACGAACGCGCCGCCGACCGCGCCGGGGCCGCTGTTGAGGTATTTGTAGCTGCACCAGATCGCGAAATCGGCACCGCTGTCGTGCAGTTGCAGCGGCAGGTTGCCGACCGCGTGGGCGAGGTCGAAGCCGACCACGCAACCGTGTGCGTGCCCCAGCTCGGTGATCGCCTTGAGGTCGAAGGTCTGGCCGTTGCGGTACTGCACGCCGGGCAGCATCACCAGTGCGATGCGCGAACCATGCTCGGCCAGCACGCGCTCGATCGCGGCGAGCGAGACCAGCCCGTTCGCTTCGTCCGCTTCCAGCTCGATCAACGCGCTGGCTGGATCGAAACCGTGGAAGCGGATCTGCGATTCGACGGCGTAACGATCGGTGGGAAACGCGCCGGCTTCGATCAGGATCGCCGGACGCTCGGCGGTGGGGCGATAGAAGCTCACCATCATCAGGTGCAGGTTTACCCCGAGGGTATTCATCGCGACGACTTCAGACGGCTGCGCGCCGACGATGGCGGCGAGGTCGTCGCGCACGAACTCGTGGTAGTCCATCCACGGCAGGCGGCCCTTGAAATGGCCTTCCACACCCAGCTCGCCCCAGTAGTCCAGCTCGGCGTTGACCGCCTCGCGCACCGCGCGTGGCTGTAGACCCAGCGAGTTGCCGCAAAAGTACACACTGTCGGACGGCTGGCCGTCGTTGCCTTCATGCGGCGGGATCAGGAATTCGTCGCGGAATGCGCGCAGGGGATCGGCGGCGTCCTGGGCTTGAGCCCATTCCGCGGTGGCCTGGTAATCGGGCATTGCCATGTCCTGTGCCTTGAATTTGTGGGAGCTGTCGAGCCGCCCGGTTTTTTGTAGGAGCGCACCCTGTGCGCGAATGCTCTAGTGCCGATCACGCAAAGGGAATTCGCGCACGGGGTGCGCTCCTACACGACGCGATTATTTCAACTGCGCGGCGATCGCATCGCAGCCGTTGTCGAACGCGGCCTTCCACGCGGCGCCGGCCTGGGTCTGGCTGGGGCGCACGCAACGCAGCTGGATCGCGTGGCCGTTCTTGAACCAGTAGTGTTCGGTATAGCTGAATTCGGTGGCGTTTTCCTGTGCGGTGTAGACGTTGCTGTTCGGTGCCGGTGGCACGGCGGTCGCCTTGTAGCCGGGCAGGGCCATGGCTTTCGCGGTGGCCTCGCTGCGGTACTGATTGAAGCCGTTGACGTCGTCCGCCAGCTTCACCGTCACGGTGACGCGGGCGAGACTGTTCTTGCCGGTGGGCGACGGGTCCGGTACCTGGAACACGCGTGCCTCAGGGTCGCCCTGGGTTTCCATGATGCCGAGCCAGTTGTCCGGCGCGCTGAACTTGACGCTGCCGTCGGCCATGCTGACCTCGGTGGCATGCACGCTGCCAGCCAGCAGCGCGCTGGCGAAGACGATCGCGACGGTGGTGCTGCGCAGGAAACTCATGCTGATTCCTTGGAAACGGAGTCGGGGACGAAGCGATGGCGGGGCAGGCCCAGCCATTCCAGTGCGGTGCCGTGGAACAGCCGGGCACGATCGAGGTCGTTCAGGCCCAGTGCCTCGATGCCGCTGCCGGGTTCCTGCTCCCCCAGCGGGAAAGGATAGTCGGTGCCGAGCATCACCTGCTCGACGCCCGTCACATCCAGCAGATAACGCAACGCCTGGTCGTCGTGCACGCAGGAGTCGAAGTAGAAGCGCTTGAGATATTCGCGCGGGTTGCGCGGATTGTCGGTGGCGACCAGATCCGGGCGCATCTTGAAACCGTGCTCGATGCGGCCGATGGTCAACGGGAAGCTGCCGCCGCCGTGCGCCAGCATCACGCGCAGTTTCGGCAGCCGCTCCAGCACGCCGCCGAAGGCTAGGCAGCAGGCCGCGCGCGATTGTTCCGCCGGCATGCCGACCAGCCATGGCATCCAGTATTTCGGCATGCTGGCCATGCCCATCATGTCCCACGGATGCACCAGCACGGCGGCGCCGAGATCGGCAGCGGCCTCGAAGAACGGGAACAGCTCCGGCGCGTCCAGGTTCCAGTCGCCGCAGTGCGAGCCGATCTGCACGCCCTGCAGGCCCAGCTCGTCGATGCAGCGCTCCAGTTCGCGCACCGCCAGCGCCGGCGCCTGCAGCGGCACGGTGCCGATGCCGGCGTAGTGGCGCGGATAGTCGCGGCACAGGCCGGCCATGTGGTTGTTCAGGTGGCGGTGCAGCTCCAGCGCCTGATGCCCCGGCGCCCAGTACGAGAACAGCACCGGCACGGTGGAAATCACCTGCACGTCGACGCCGAAGCGGGCGTAGTCGTCGATGCGGGTCTGCGGGTCGAACGCCGAATCCCACACTTCGCGGAAGAACTTGCTGTCCTTGTAGATGCGGTGGCGGCCGTCGGTATGCGTCATCACCGGAAAGCGGTCGTCGCCGTACTTGGCTGCCAGGTTCGGCCAGTCGCGGGGCAGGATGTGCGCGTGGGTATCGATCTTGAGCATCCGCGCAGTGTAAAACCTCAGCGTGCCCACGTCGCCTCGGGCTGTAAACCGGCGGGCGGTGCCCGCCTACAAAGGCGCCGCGGCGGCTTCCGGCGGACCGCGCTTCATCACGTAGGCCAGGGAATTGATGTTGTCGACCAGGCGGTCGCTGATGCGCATCAGCAACTCGGCGTTGGCGCGGTCGTCGACTTGCTGCATCGAGGCGACGAGGGTGCGTTGCAGGGCGCGCAGGTCGGGCAGGGTATCCGGCGAGCGCTGGTCGCGCAGCGCCGTGGCGATGGCCTGCACGGCATCGGCCGATTGTTCGACGAAGTGGCCGATGCCGCCCGGTGCGGCCAGCGTGGCGAGATCATCGAGGGTGGCCTCCAGCGTCATCGCGGTGCGCGCCAGACGGTTGCCGTTGGCGAACAGGGCGCGCGCCAGCGACAGCAGGTCCGGTGGCGTGGCCGGCTCGGTGCGCATGCGGTCGATCGAGGCTTGCGCGTTGGTGCGTGCGGTGCGCGCCGCGGTGCGCGCGTCGCGATGGGCGTTGCGCTGTTCGGGCTGCGCCAATGCGCGCAGATAACTGGCGTAGGCATCCAGCATCACCGCCAGCGCGGCGCGCGCGCGGCCGCGCTCCCATGTCGGCCATGCCACGTAGGCGAGCAACGCCATGCCACAGCCGAGCGCGGTGTTGAGTACGCGGTCCGACACCGCCAGGCCGGGGTTGACGCCCTCGAACGAAAGCAGGATCACCACCGTGCCGGTCAGCGCCGCCACCGCGATGCCGTAGTGCGCGCTGGCCAGGTAACGAAAGGCCATGCACAGCGCCGCCATCAACGCCAGATGGGCCCATGGCTCGTTCGGCGTGATGTGCAGCAGCACCGTGGTCAACACCAGTCCCAGCACGGTGCCAAGCACGCGCAGAAGGCCGAAGTTGAAGGTGGCGGCGAAGTCCGGCCGCAGCACGATCGCTGCCGTCATCGGCAGCCAGTAGCCGTGCGGCAACTGCAGCAGGCGCGAGATCCACAGCGCGGCGCTGAGGCAGGCTGCCATGCGCACGGCATGACGAAACGCCACCGAGCGCGGGGTGAGGTTGGCGCGCAGGATCGCCACCGCGGAACTGCTGCGCAATGCCTTGGGCAACCGGGTTTCCGCTGCACTGGCACGCAGTTCGCCGCGGCTGCCGGCCCAGTCGGCGTTGCGCACCGCCGCGGCGAGCTGGCCGGACAAGGCATGGATATGTGACGGCAGCGCGCCGGTGTCGCCACGGCCGGCGAACAATGCCTGCTCGCTGGCGCGCAGGGTTTGCAACGCGTGAGCCGCGCGTTCGGGCGATTCGCCCTGTTCCAGTGCTTCGGCGATCGCCGCAAGCACGCGCGCGGCGTCATCGCGGAACAGCGCATGGGTGGTCGGATCGGCGTGCAGTTCGCCCATCGCGGTGAGCTCCAGCCGGATCCGTTCGGCCAGCTCCAGCAACACGCTGAACGCCTCCATCGCGCGGCCATGCGCGCGATGGCGCCCCAGCAGGGTTTGCTGCAGCGTGGTCATCGCCTCGGTCAAGGCGGGCACGTCGGCATCGTCGTGCGCCGGCTGCCTGGCCAGCACGGCCAGGCCCGCATACACGTTGGCCAGCGCCTGGCGCTCGGGCCAGTAGCGTTGCAGCGGCCACGCCGCCAGCGAAAAGGCGGTGAGCAGCAATCCGCCAGCGAAGATCAGGCTGGCGCCGCCGAGTGCCGCGCCCAACGAGGTGGGCGTCGACGCGGTGATCACCAGCAGGATCATGCTGGTCATGCCGACCCGCGCGGTGTCGGTGCCGAACACCACCAGCAGGCCGCCGAAGAAACCGCATGCTGCGGTGGCGATCAGTATCGGCAGCAATTCACCGCCGATCAGAAATCCCACCAGCGAAGCGAGCCCCGCGGCCAGCGATGCCAGCACCAGTTGCCGCATGCGCTGGCGATACGGCCCCGGCTGATCGGAGAACATGGTGTCCAGCGCGCCGGCCGCCACGCCCAGGCCGATCTGCGGATGTCCCATGGCCATGCCGATGCCCAGCGGCAGCACCACCGCCGCGGTATTGCGCAGCACCACCCGCAACGGCACGTCCGGCCGCTTGATGACGGTCAGGCTTTCGAGCGCATGGGCGCGTAGCGAATAACCGCTGGAGGACATGGGGCGAGAAGTGAGTGGGAGAGGAATGAGAAACGAGTATGGCAAAACCGCGCGCTGTGCACGCTTCACACTCGTTCCCGCTCTCAGGCCCGGCCGGCGAACTCGCCGGTGAGCGTGTTCACCCACACCTTCTCGTCGTTGCTGATGTACTCGGGCACCTGGATCTCGATGCCAGTGGCGAGCCGGGCCGGCTTGTTGCGCTTGGTCGCGCTGGAGCCCTTCATTTCCGGCGCGGTGTCGACCACGGTCAGGATCACGCTGGTCGGTACCTGCAGACCGACCGGCGCATCGTCGATCACCTGCACGTAATAGCCTTCGATGCCTTCCACGATGTAGCCGGCGCTGTCACCGACCAGTTCAGGCGAGAGCAGGTACTGGGTGTAATCCTCGGCATCCATGAACACGAACGCGTCGCCGTCCATGTACGAGAAATTCGCCGCGCGGCGGATCAGGTCCATTTCGCGCAAGTCATCCTCGGCGCGCAGGCTGAGGTCGTACTTGCGCCCGCCCGGGATCGAATACAGCGTGAAGCGGAACGTGACGTTGCCGCCGCGCGCGCTGGGCGAGCTGCGCTCGATGTCACGCACCTGGTAGACGGTGCCGTCGTGTTCGACCACGTTGCCTTTCTTGACGTCGGAAGCTTTCATGGGTCAGGAGTGAGCTCAGAGTAGTGAGAAGTGAGAGAGCGGCGAGTCCGGAGCGAGTCGAGCTTTTACTCGTTTCTCACTCCTCTCCACTCGCTCCCTATTACTTGGATTGGAGCCGCACCGCGCCGTCCAGCCGGATCGTCTCGCCGTTGATGTAGCGGTTGCCCAGTATGAAGGCGACCGTGTCGGCATATTCGCTCGGCTGGCCCAGACGCGACGGAAACGGGATCGAGGCGGACAGCGACTGCTGCACGGCTTCGGACATGCCATCGACCATCGGCGTCCAGAAGATGCCCGGCGCGATCGTCGCCACGCGGATGCCAAAGCGCGCCAGCTCGCGCGCCATCGGCAGGGTCATGCCGACCACGCCGCCCTTGGAGGCCGAGTACGCGGCTTGGCCGATCTGGCCTTCATAGGCGGCTACGGAAGCGGTGTTGATGATCACGCCGCGCTCGCCGTCTTCGCCCGCCTCGTTGGCCTGCATCAGCGCCGCGGCGGCCTTGGCCACGTTGAAGCTGCCGACCAGGTTTACCATCACGGTGCTGGCGAAGTTCGCCAGTGGCATCGGACCTTCCTTGCCCAACACGCGACCGGCGCCGAGGATGCCGGCGCAGTTGATCAGCACATTGAGACCGCCCATCGCCTCGCGCGCGGCCGCCACGTTGATGCTCACGCCTTCTTCAGAGGTGACATCGGTGCGGAAGAAACGCGCGGCATCGCCCAGCTCTTTCGCGGCGGACTGGCCCTTGTCCTCGTTGACGTCGAACAGCGCGACCTGGCCGCCGTGCGCGACGAGGTGTTGCGCCACCGCGTGGCCGAGTCCGGACGCGCCGCCGGTGATGATCGCCTTGACCTGATTGAGCTGCATGGGGAAGTCCTTGGGGACGGTGCCGAAAAACCGTCATGGTAGCCGACCGGCATGCAGGGCTGCAGGCTGAACGTGAAACCTGTCACGGCAGCGGATTCACGTGGCGTTGGGCTGATACCGGCCATGTTGGCGTCGAACCTCCAGATTGTTCCAGGCAACCGGATTCACCGGGAAGGGTTCTTTTTCGATCCAGTGCAAAGGAGTAATGCATGAAGAAGCTACTGAGTCTGTCTGCCGCATGTGGTGTGATGCTGATGCTTGCCAGTGGCTCCGTGCTGGCGCAGGACCATGGCCGCGGACATGATCGGGGTCACGGTCACGACAATGGCCGTAGTGAGCAGAACGACGGCCATCGCGATGGCGGACACGAGCGTGATCGGCATGAGCGGGACGATGATCATCGCGATAGCGGACGCGGTCATTACACGAACTGGCACGATCGCGGCCGCCATGAGGGCTGGTACAAACGTGGTGGCTATTTGCCGGTGGAATACCGTACCCGCTACGTGGTGACCGACTGGCGCCACGACCGACTGCGCGAACCGCCGCGCGGTTATCACTGGGTGCGCAGCGACAGTGGCGACTTCCTGCTGGTGGCGATCACCACCGGGGTGATCGTCGACCTCCTGCTCAACCAGTAAGCCGGCTCGACCACGACGCATGACGGCGTGCCCGCAACCTTGCGGGCACGCTTTTTTTCTTCATCGCAATGTCCCGGACAGCCGGCGGGCGGTGCCCGCCCTACGTTGCGCCCGGGGCTTCAGTCCTGGCGTTCCAGCTGCGATTGCAACTGCGCGGGCGGTAATTGCGGGAACGGCGTGACCGCGATCGGTGGATTCATCGCAGCCTGCAACTCCTTCTGCCACACCCCCACGTCCCACCATCGCCCCAGTTTGTAGCCGCACTGGCGCCACACGCCGGCGGGGGTGAAACCCATCGTTTCGTGCATCGTTACGCTGACCGTGCCGGGCAGGGTGATCACGCCGACCGCCTGGGTGATGCCCTGCAGCCGCATCACCTTCAGCAGCACGCCATAGAGTTCGCGCGCGATGCCGCGGCGCTGTGCGTCAGCGCGCACGTAGATCGAGGTCTCGGCGATCCAGTCGTAGGCGGCGCGCTCACGGAAGCGGCCGGCATAGGCATAGGCCAACACCTCGCCGGCCTCTTCCCATACCAGCCATGGGTAGTGTTGCAGGCGCGCGCGGATGCGTTCGCGCATCGCGTCCACACCGGGCATTTCGGTCTCGAAAGTGGCCACGCCGTCGCTGATCGAGGGCGCGTAGATCGCGTGGATGGCAGCGGCGTCCTCGTTGCGGGCGGTGCGGATCATCGAACGGCCGTTTTCAGCATTGCTGGTATTTCCAGTTTCGCTGCTTGCCTTCGGCCAGCCATTCCAGCGCGGTGGCGATGCGTTTCTGGCGGGTGGCGTCGGTTTTCGCCTCGACGATCCAGTCGACGTATTCGCGCTGTGCGCCGGGACTGAAGCCTGCCCAGGTCATGCGCGCAGCGGCATGTTTTTTCTGCGCGAGCAGGGCGGCCAGGTCGTCCGGCAGTGTGGGCGCCGGCTTCGCCGCGGCCTTTGGGCGTATCTTCTTCACCCCGGCCTCGTTCAGCGCTATCGCCTTCTTAAGATAAGTGGTGAGTTGCTTTTTCGACGGCAGATCCGCGAGCGAGGCGAGCTTGCCGAACTGACCCATGCCATCCTCATCGCTGCCGCCCATCACTTCCCGCGACAGCCAGAAACCGAAGCTGGCGTGCTGCTTGAACGACGCCATCATGCACATCGGCGCGCCCTTGTAGCTGAAGAACGGCATGCTCCACTTCACGCCTTCCTCCACCTCGGGGCAGGCGGCATGCACCACGCTGCGGATGTGTTCCAGGATCGGCTGGGCGAACGCAGCCGACTTGGCGATATAGGCATCGACGCGCGGGTCATGGCTGGTCATGGCACACCTCACAGATCGCGGATGAAGAAGCGGTCGCAGCCATGGTGGCCGGTACCGCCCATCGCGTTACACAACGCGGCAAAGCCGCTGCGTTTGTACAGCGTTTGCGCGGCGTCCATACCGGTCAGCGTTTCCAGGTAGCAGCGTTTGAACCCCTGCACGCGCGCCGCGTCCAGACAGCGCTGCATCATCGCGCTGCCGGCACCGATCCCGCGCGCCTGGGGCAGGAAGTACATCTTGCGCAGCTCGCAGACATCGGGCTCGCCGTCTTCCAATGGTGCGATGCCGCCGCCGCCGATCACCACGCCGTCGCGCTCAACCACGAAGTAGCTGCAGCGCGGCTGAGCATAGGCCTCGTACATCGTGTCCACTTCGGCATCGTGGATGGCGAAGCCGGGGCCGTCGGCGCCGAACTCGGGCATCACGCTGCGGATGATCGCAGCCATCGCCGCGTTGTCGCCCGGCTCGATCGGGCGGATCAGGAACGTGTCGGTCATGGGGTCGCTGCGGGGGTCAGGTAGGGAATGCCGGCTTTCATCACGAAGACCGGATGCTGCAGATCGTCGATCTGCGTGCTGGGGTCGCCGCTGAATGCGACGAGGTCGGCGTCCATCCCGGGCACGATGCGGCCGAAGTGTGTCGATTGGCGCAGAATCTTCGCCGCCACGTCGGTGGCCGCGTGCAATGCATGCGCCGGGGTCATGCCATCGGCCACCATAGCGGCCGGCTCGCGCCAGTTTTCGCCGTGGCGGAACACGCCGACGTCGCTGCCGTTGCCGATCGTCACACCGAGTTTCAAGGCGGTGCGGAAGGCGTGTTCGGCCTCGCGCATGCGTTCGGTCGGCGCGCTCTTGCCTGGCACGTAGTGCTCGAAATATTCGGCGGTGGACTCGACCGCGGTGAGCGTCGGTTCGTAGGCGATGCCGTGCTGCTTCATCAGCTTGAACGTCGCCTCGCTGGCACCGTAGCCGTGCTCGACGCTGTCCACGCCGGCCTCGATCGCCATGCGCACGCCGGCATCGCTGGCCGCGTGCACGGCAACCGGTCGGCCGATCTGGTGCGCGGTGTCGACCAGCGCCTTCAGCTCGGCCCGGGTGAAGGTAGGCACGGTGCTGCCGTCGAGGCCGACGCGGTAGTCGCCGTAGATCTTGATCCAATCCGCACCGCGTGCGGCCTGTTCGCGCACCGCGGCCATCGCGGCGTCGACGCCGCTGACTTCCTGCGCGCCGCCCGGCAGCGTGAGGTCCGGACGGAAGCCGCGCGGGCCTGGGCCGTAGCTGGCGGTGGCGACGATCGCGCGGGTCGCCACGAACAGTCGCGGGCCGGGAATCAGGCCTTCCTCGATCGCGCGCTTGACCGAAACGTCGGCAAAACCGGCGCCTTCGGTGCCGAGATCGCGCAAGGTGGTGAAGCCGGCCAGCAGGGTGGCTTTCGCGTGCGCGGCCGCTTCCAGCGTGCGGTAGTCCTGCGGTTCGGTCAGCACCTGGTCGTTCCACAGCGTCTCGTTGTACGGATGCAGGAACAGGTGCGAGTGCAGGTCGATCAGGCCGGGCGTGAGCGTGGCGTCGGGCAGTTCGACGCGGTGTGCGTCGGCGGGTGCGTTGATCGAAGCGGCAGGGCCCACCGCGGCAATCATGCCGTCGTGCACCAGCACGGCCCAGCCACGGTGCACGGCATCGCCGTCGCCGGTCCATACCCGTTCGGGCAGCAGCAGCCAGTCGCCTTTCGGCGTGGCGGCGGTCGCGGGCAGGGAGCACAGCAGGAGCAGCAGCGCGGCCAGGATTGTCCGCCACCAGATCATCAGGCTTGTGCGCATCGCGTCATCCCGTCGGCCGAAGTGTCGATGATAGCGAGCGCGGATGGCTTTTCGCGAGGAGTCAGGCCGTGGCTGTACGTGCGCGGGTTACCCGGCTGGCGGTTTCCTTGTGCAACTGGGCGGCCAGCCAGGCGCCGGTGGCGACCAGCAGGTCGAGATCGATGCCGGTGTCCATGCCCATCCCGTGCAGCATGTAGACCACGTCCTCGCTCGCCACGTTGCCGGTCGCGCCCTTCGCGTACGGGCAGCCGCCGGTGCCGGAGACCGAACTGTCGACCACGCGCACGCCTTCTTCCAGGCAGGCCAGGATATTTGCCAGCGCCTGGCCATAGGTGTCGTGGAAATGCACCGCCAGCGCGGCCATCGGCACGTCCTGCGCCACCGCGCGCAGCATCGCGCGCGCCTTCGCCGGGGTGCCGACGCCGATGGTGTCGCCCAATGAGATTTCATGACAGCCCAGCTCGTGCATGCGCCGCGCGACGCGCACCACGTCGCTGATCGGCACCTCGCCCTGGTAAGGACAGCCGAGCACGGTGGAGACATAGCCGCGCACCTGCACGCCATCAGCCCGCGCCTGTTCCAGCACCGGGATGAAGCGCTCGATCGACTCGTCGATCGAGGCGTTGATGTTCTTGCGGTTGAACGCCTCGGACGCGGCGGTGAACACGGCGATCTCGGTGGCGCCGACTTCGCGTGCGCGCTGGTAGCCCTGCAGGTTCGGCACCAGCACCGGATAGCTCACGCCCGGCACCTTGCGGATACCGCGGAACACTTCGGCCGCGTCGGCCAGCTGCGGCACCCACGTCGGGCTGACGAAGCTGGTCGCTTCGATGGTTTGCAGACCAGTGGAGGAGAGCCGGTCGATCAGCGCGATCTTCACCCCGGCCGGCAGCAAGGTCTTCTCGTTCTGCAGGCCGTCGCGGGCGCCGACTTCGACGATGCGGACGTGGTTGGACGGATTCATGAGGAAGCTCCGGTAGGGAGGTGGTGCTGTAGCCATTGTGTGGCGATCACTTGCCGGAGGCGGTAGGGCGGGCACTGCCCGCCGGCTTTCCCATTCGTCGCCATCGGCTTCGGCAAGTGCGGCGGGCAGTGCCTGCCCTACGAGGTTGCAGCAGCCGGTCACTTGCTGGCGCTTCAGTCGGCGAAACGCACCAGTACTGCATCCGCCTCGACAAACTCGCCTTGCGCGGCGTTCACGTTTTCGATGGTGCCGGCGCGCGGCGCCTTCAAGGCCAGTTCCATCTTCATCGCCTCCATCACCAGCAGTTCCTGCCCCTGTTCGACCACATCGCCGGGCTTCGCCTTGACCAGCACGATGCGGCCGGGCATCGGCGCGATGACCTGGTTGCCACCGGCGGCGTCCTTTGCTTCCCAGGCGAAAGCGACCGCGCGGGCGAAGCTGTAGCGCTGGCCGTTGGCGTCGTGCAGCAGCACGTGGGCGGCGTCGCTGCGCAGCGGCAGGCGAAGCGATTCACCATCGAAGCGGGCACTCAGGCTGTCGCCGAGCAGGCGTGCGCCGCGTACTTCGCAGCCCGTCTCGCCGTGGCGCAGCTGATAGTTGCCGTCGTGGCCGTGCGCCTCGATCTCGTAGCGCTGTTCGCGCGAAGTCAGCGCCACGATCCGCTTGCCGGCGTGGCCGATGCGCCATGCATCGGCGCGCGCCCACGGCGAATGCGGGTCGCTGGCGGCACTGGCGACGTGCCATTCGTCATGCATCAGCGCGGCGGTGGCGGCGGCAAACAACACGCCAGTGGTCGGGGTCACGTCGCCGACCAGGAACTCGTCGAGATGGCGATCCAGATAACCGGTGTCGATGCGTCCCTCGACCACCGCCGGATGCCGCGCCAGTCGTTCGAGAAAACCGATATTCGATTTCGGGCCGATGATTTCGCATGCGGCCAGCGCCTCACGCAGCCGTTGCAAGGCTTGCGCGCGGGTGGCGTCGAACACGATCAGCTTGGCGATCATCGGGTCGTAGAAGATCGTCACGGTGTCGCCTTCGATCACGCCGCCGTCGAGGCGCACGTGGGCCGACGGCGCGGGCAGGCGCAGCGTCTGCAGCTTGCCGGAGCCGGGCAGGAAGTTCTGGTCCGGATCTTCCGCATACAGGCGCACCTCGATCGCGTGGCCGTGCGCATGCACCCGATCCTGCTGCAGCGGCAGCGGTTCGCCCGCGGCTATGCGCAGTTGCCATTCGACCAGGTCCAGGCCCAGGGTCAGCTCGGTCACCGGGTGTTCGACCTGCAGGCGCGTATTCATCTCCATGAAGAAGAACGTGCCGTCCTGCGCCACGATGAATTCCACCGTGCCGGCGCCGACATAGTCGACCGCTTTCGCCGCGGCCACGGCGGCTTCGCCCATGGCGGCGCGACGGGCCGCGTCGAGGAACGGCGAAGGCGTCTCCTCCAGCACCTTCTGGTAACGGCGCTGCGCCGAACATTCGCGCTCGTTGAGGTGGATCACGTGGCCGAAGGTATCGCCGAACACCTGGAATTCGATATGCCGCGGATGCTCGACGTAGCGCTCCAGGATCACCCGCGTGTCGCCGAACGAACTGGCCGACTCGCGCTGCGCCGAGGCCAGCGCGTCGGCGAATTCGGATGCGCTGCGCACGATGCGCATGCCCTTGCCACCGCCGCCGGAGGCGGCCTTGATCATCAGCGGGAAGCCGGTCTTGCCGGCCTGCTCGGCGAGATAGCCAGCGTCTTGGTTTTCACCGTGATAGCCGGGCACCAGCGGCACGGCGTGCTGTTCCATCAGTGCCTTGGCGGCGGCCTTGGAACCCATCGCGTCGATGCTTTCCGGCCGGGGGCCGATGAAAGCGATGCCGGCCTCGGTGCAGGCGCGGGCGAAGCCGGTGTTCTCGGACAGGAAGCCGTAGCCCGGGTGGATCGCCTGTGCGCCGGCCTTTTTCGCTACATCAAGAATGACGTCGCCACGCAGATAGGAGTCGGCCGGACGCGGCCCGCCGATCGGCCACGCCTCGTCGGCGAGGCGCACGTGCTGCGCATCGCGATCCGCTTCCGAATACACCGCGATGGTGTGGATGCCGAGGCGGCGGCAAGTGCGGATCACGCGGCAGGCGATCTCGCCGCGGTTCGCTATCAGTACGCGTTCGAACATTCAGTATCCCTGGAACCGTTCGTGTCGATGCAATCGTTGAATCTAGCAGATTGCCGTGGTGCAACCGGAGCGCGGCGAAACAGACGTCTATTCGCCGTCCCAGTAGTCGAGCGAATGCTGCTGCCGCCCGAGTACGCGGAATTTTCGGGGCTTGCCGTCGGCGTCGCGCAGGCTTTCGTCGAAAACCAGGTACTTGCCGGAGTCCGGGTATTCGCAGATATCCGGTACCTCGCTGGTGCCGACCGCAAGATAGCGCAGCTCGACGTCGCCGGTGTTGACGATCTGGTGCGCGGTTTCCGGGCCGCCGGGCGGGCAGGCGACGATGTCACCGGCACGCAGTGGATGGCGCGCATCGCCGTAGCGCAACTCGCCGCTGCCTTCGAGGATGAAGAACATCTCCTCCTCGACGCGGTGGTTGTGGAACGGGCAGTTGCGCTTACCCGGCGCCACCACGGTGAGGTTGTAGCCGAGCTTGCGCGCGCCGATGCGGCTGGCGATCTCGCCCCAGCGGATGTCATAGCTGTCCGCATTTTTGCCGGTGGGCGTCATCGCCGCATCGACCGACTGCAGTTCGATCTCGTCCAGGTTGATGATGGGTGCACTCATGGTGTTCTCCGGGTCGGGGTGATCAGGCGCCGCTGACCCACGCCGGCGCACGCTTGTCGAGGAAGGCGCCGAGGCCGTGCTGGCCTTCTTCGGACACGCGCAAACGGGCGATCAGCTCGGCGTTGGCGGTGTCGATGCGCTCGGCCTGCGCCGGGTCGGCGCCGCCGATGCGCAAGGCAAGCTGCTTCGCCTCGCGCTGGGCCAGCGGACCGGCCTTGGCCAGCAGGTACAGCTGGCGCTCGATCGCTTCGTCCAGTTCGGTCGCGGCGACCGCGGCGTGCAGCAGGCCGATCCGCGCCGCGGTGGCGGCGTCGAACACCTCGCCGGTGATGAACAGCCGGCGCGCCTCGCGCAGACCGATCGCGGCGACCACGTACGGCGAGATCACCGCTGGCACCAGGCCCAGCTTCACTTCCGACAGCGCGAACTTGGCGGTGTCGACGCCGATTGCGATGTCGCAGCAGGCGACCAGGCCGACACCACCACCGTAGGCGGCGCCGTTGACCCGCGCGATGGTCGGCTTGGACAGGAACTGCAGGTTGCGCATCAGCCGCGCCAGCCGCAGCGAATCCTCGCAGTTCTCCTGCTCGCTGGCGCCGGCCATGCCGCGCATCCAGTTGAGGTCAGCGCCGGCCGAAAAACAGCTGCCGTTGCCGCTCAGCACCACCGCGCGCACAGCCGGATCGGCGTCGGCCTGGGCCAGCGCGTCGGTGAGCGCAGCGATCAGTAGATCGTCGAACGCGTTGTGGATCTGCGGGCGGTTCAGGGTGAGCCAGGCGACCGCGCCGCGGCGCTCGTTGAGGATGGAATCGGTCATCGGTCGCTCCCGCAAATAGACCCATGATAAACGCAGGTCATCGGCGGGAGCCCGCCTGACGCACGGGAACGGGCAAAGGGCTACAATGCGAACAGTTCCTATTTGAGAATCACCCGTGCTTCTCTCCGATTTGCCCAAAGGTGCTCCCGCCGTGGTCGACTGCGTGCACGACGCGCACGCGGCGGATCCGATCGCGCAGCGCCTGCGTGACCTGGGCTTTGTGGAGGGTGAGCCGGTGCGGGTGGTCGCGGTGGGGCCGATGGGTGGCGATCCGGTATTGATCCAGATCGGCTACACGCGTTTCGCGCTGCGCCGTGCCGAAGCGGCCCGGGTTCGTGTGCGCAACGAGGTGGCGGCATGAGTGCCGCGACCCTGCGCATCGCGCTGGTGGGCAACCCGAACTGCGGCAAGACCGCGTTGTTCAACCAGCTCACCGGCGGCCGCCAGAAGGTGGCGAACTACGCCGGCGTCACGGTAGAGCGCAAGGAGGGCCGGTTTACCGCGCCATCCGGCCGGGTGCTGCAGATCCTCGACCTGCCCGGCACCTACAGCCTCGACGCCAACAGTCCGGACGAGCAGATCACTCACGATGTCTGCGCCGGCAACTATCCGGGCGAGGCGGTGCCGGATCTGATCGTCTGCGTGGCCGATGCGACCAACCTGCGCCTGCATCTGCGTTTCGTGCTGGAGGTGAAACGCCTCGGCCGGCCGGTGGTGCTGGCGCTGAACATGATGGACACCGCACGGCAGCGCGGCATCGTGATCGACGTGCCGGAACTGCAGCGGCGGCTGGGCCTGCCGGTGGTGGAAACCATCGCGGTGAAGCGCGGCGGTGCGCGGGCACTGATCGAGCGGGTCGATGGTGAGGTGCCAACTGCGGCGCCGGCGCAGGCGGATGACGCAGCCAGCCGCGCCGACCTGCATGCGCAGGTACGCGAGTTGTTGACGGCCACGGTGACGATGCCGCGCACCACCGCGGCGCTCGACGACGCGCTGGATCGCTGGGCCTTGCACCCGGTGTTCGGACTGATGATCCTCGCGGTGGTGATGTTTCTGGTGTTCCAGGCGGTGTACTCAATCGGTAAACCGATGACCGACGCGATCGGCGATGGCTTCGGCTGGATGGGTGGGCATGTTGTCGCGTGGATGCCGGCCGGACCGCTGCAGAGCCTGGTCACCGACGGTCTGTTCGGCGGGCTCGGCACGGTGCTCGGGTTCCTGCCGGAAATCCTGGTGCTGTTCCTTTTCATCATCGTGCTGGAAGAATCCGGCTACCTGCCGCGCGCGGCGTTCCTGCTCGATCGGCTGATGCTGTCGGTGGGGCTGACCGGGCGCTCGTTCATCCCGCTGCTGTCCAGCTTCGCCTGCGCGATCCCCGGCATCATGGGCACGCGCAGCATCACCGATCCGCGCGACCGGCTCACCACCATCCTGATCGCGCCGCTGATGACCTGCTCGGCACGTTTGCCGGTGTATGCGCTGCTGATCGGCGCGTTCATTCCGATCCGCTACGTGTTCGGCGTGTTCAACTTGCAGGGCATCGTGCTGTTTGCGCTGTACCTGGCCGGCATTCTTGGCGCGATGCTGGTGGGCTGGGTGATGAAGCACATCCGGCGCGACAAGAGCGAACATGCGCTGATGATGGAGCTGCCGTCTTACCGCATGCCCAAGGTGCGCGACGTGGCGATCGGGCTGTACGAGCGCGGCGGGATCTTCATCAAGCGCCTGACCGGCGTGATTCTCGGCCTGACCGTGCTGATGTGGTTTCTGTCCACCTTCCCGGGGGCGCCGGAAGGCGCGACCCAGCCGGCGATCGAATACAGCTTCGCCGGCTACATCGGGCGGGCGTTGCAGTATGTCTTCGCGCCGATCGGCTTCAACTGGCAGATCAGCCTGGCGCTGATCCCGGCGTTTGCGGCGCGCGAGACGGCAGTGGCGGCGCTGGCCACCGTCTACCTGGTCGGCGGCGAAGCCGGCGGCGGGCTGGGTCATGCGCTGGCCGGCCAGATCCCGCTGGCCAGCGCGCTGTCGCTGCTGGTGTGGTTTGCGTATGCGCCGCAGTGCATGTCCACCCTGGCGATCATCAAGCGTGAGACCGACTCCTGGCGCAACGTGGCGATCTCGTTCGGCTACATGTTCGGCATGGCCTACACCGCGTCGTTCATCGTCTACCGGGTGACGAGGATGCTGGCATGAGCACGGGACTGCTGGTGCAGTACTTGGTGATCGGGCTGGTCGTGCTGGCCAGCGTGCTGATTGTGTTGCGCAAGCTGGCGCCGAAACTCACCAACCGCTGGATGGCGGCCGCATCGATCAGTTGCAGCCGTCCCGGGCGCGCTGCGTGGATGCGCGCGCTGGGCTATCGCCTGCAGCCGAAGGAGGCGACTGGCGATTGCAGCGATGGCTGCAGCACTTGCGGCGCCTGCGGCCCGAAGCGGCCGGCGCAGGCACGAACGGAGCCGATGCCGCTGGAGTTTCGTTCGCCCCAGTGACTGCGTAGGGCGGGCAGTGCCCGCCCTACAAATCAGGGACACAAAGAAAAAGCCGGCTTGCGCCGGCCTGATGTTCATCGATATGAAAAAAGCCGGCTTGCGCCGGCTTTTTCGTGCAACTCGAATCGCGCCCCCGGCTTATGCCAGTTCGCGGATCTTCGCGTTGAGGCGGCTCTTGTGGCGGGCGGCCTTGTTCTTGTGGATCAGGCCCCGGGCGGCGTAGCGATCCATTACCGGCTGGGCGACGGTGAACGCAGCGATGGCGCCGGCCTTGTCCTTGGCCTCGATGGCCTTGACGACCTTCTTCAGGGCGGTGCGGACCATGGAACGGGCGCTGATGTTGCGCAGGCGGCGCTGTTCGGACTGGCGCGCGCGCTTCTTCGCGGACTTGATGTTGGCCAAGGTAGAACTCCGGAATGCAGTGTTGAGGTTGGAAAAAGACGCTAATTATGCGGGCGATTCGCCGTTGCGTCAATCGTTTAGGCGTGGGCGGGTGAGCCAGGCATGGCGTGCGCTCGATCCGGGCGGCCACGACGCCTGCATTCTGTCACATCGTGGCTGTCATCTTGCCTGTCGCGGCTGTCAAACTACGCGCCCCGCAAGGTCGCCGCAGAAGGTAACGACAGCCACATGAAGTCCCCCAGCATGCTCCGCGGGCTGCTTTCGTTCAGCAGCATGACGATGATTTCGCGGGTGCTCGGCCTGGTGCGCGACATGGCGATCAATGCCGCGTTCGGCGCCAACGGTGCCACCGATGCATTCTGGGTGGCGTTCCGCATTCCCAATTTCATGCGCCGGCTGTTTGCCGAGGGTTCGTTCTCCACCGCGTTCGTGCCGGTCTTCACCGAGGTGAAGGAGAAGGGCACGCATGCACAGCTGAAGGACCTGATGTCGCGGGTGTCGGGCACGCTCGGGGGGGTGCTGCTGCTGATCACCGCGCTGGGTATCATCTTTGCGCCGCAGGTGACCGTGTTGTTTTCGCCCGGCGCGATCGACGAGCCGCACAAGTTCGAGCTGACCGTTGATCTGCTGCGGCTGACCTTTCCGTTCCTGCTGTTCGTGTCGCTGACCGCGTTGTCCGGCGGCGCGTTGAACAGCTTCCATCGCTTCGGCCTGCCGGCGCTGACCCCGGTGATCCTCAACCTGTGCATGATCGCCGGGGCGCTGTGGCTGTCGAAGCGCCTGCAGACGCCGATCATGGCGATGGGCTGGGCGATTCTGGCGGCCGGCATCCTGCAGTTGCTGTTCCAGCTGCCGGCACTGCGCGGACTGGACCTGCTGACCTTGCCGCGCTGGGGCTGGAGTCATCCCGATGTACGACGGATCATGCGGCTGATGGTGCCGACCCTGTTCGGCTCGTCAGTGGCGCAGATCAACCTGCTGTTCGACACGGTGATCGCCTCGCTGCTGGTGGTCGGCTCGCAGAGCTGGCTGTCGCAGGCCGATCGTTTCCTGGAGCTGCCGCTGGGCGTGTTCGGCGTGGCGCTGGGCACGGTGATCCTGCCGTCGCTGTCGCGCCATCACGTCACCACCGACAAGGCCGGCTTCTCGCGAGCGCTGGACTGGGGTCTGCGCATCACCTTGCTGATTGCCGTGCCGGCGATGTTCGCGCTGATGCTGCTGGCCGGGCCGCTGGTGGCCACGTTGTTCCAGCACGGCCACTGGACCGCGCACGACACCCGCATGGCAACCCTGTCGATCACCGCGCTCAGTTTTGGCTTGCCGGCATTTGCACTGGTGAAGGTGCTGCTGCCAGCGTTCTATGCGCGCCAGGACACGCGTACGCCGGTGCGTGCGGCGGTCGCCTCACTGCTCTCCAACATGCTGCTGAATGTGCTGTTTCTGGTGCTGCTGTTCGAACTGTGGGCGCCGCCGGCATTGAAGCAGCTGACGTGGTTGGATGGACTGGCCCGCTTGCCCGGCCTGCACATGGCGTTGGGCCTGGCCAGCGCGGTGGCCGCTTACGTGAATCTGTACCTGCTGTGGCACTGGCTGAAAAAATCCGGCGTGTATCAGCGCCAGCCAGGTTGGTCGCGGCATCTGCTGCGGCTGGCGCTGGCCTGCACGGTGATGGTGGCCGTACTGCTGCTGGGGCGCTGGTTGTGGCCGGACTGGGTGCACGGGGTCCCCGTCCTCACCCGCTTGTGGCATCTGGCCGTGCTGGTGCTGGCTGGCGGCGGGAGCTATGTCGGCATGCTGTTTGTCGGTGGCTTCCGTTTGCGCGACCTGCGTGGCGCATGAGGCCGGCCGGCGTCCTTATCGCCGCCCGGCGGCCCGTTATACTCACGCGATGATGAGACTTTCGCGGGATGTCGCGGGCCCCTGTCTGGCGCCGCATGGCAGTGTGATGGCGATCGGTGCGTTCGATGGTCTGCATCGCGGGCATCAGGCGCTGCTGGCGCAGGTGCGCGAGCGCGCGCAGGTGCTCGGCTGCAGCCCGGTGGTGGTGAGCTTCGAGCCCCTGCCGCGCGCGTTCTTTTCCGCCGAGCCGGTGCCGCGTCTGTCCAGCGTGCGCGAAAAGCTGCGCGGCTTTGCCGCTGCCGGCATGGAACACACCCTGCTGCTGCGCTTCAACCAGGCGTTGACGAAGCTGTTGGCCGAGGCGTTCGTGCAGCGCGTGCTGGTCGAACGGCTGGCCGCGCGCGAAGTGTGGGTGGGCGGCGATTTCCGCTTCGGCCATAAGCGCGGCGGCGATGTGGCGCTGCTGGAGCGGATGGGCGCGCAATTCGGCTTCAGCGCCCGCACCATGCCCGCAGTGCAGCTCGACGGCACCCGCGTTTCGGCCAGCCGGGTGCGCGCCCTGCTCGCGGCCGGTGAGTTTGCCGGTGCCGAACCGCTGCTGGGCCGGCAGTTCGTGATCGACGGCAAGGTGGAATACGGCAACCAGCTCGGCCGCACGCTCGGCTATCCCACAGCCAACATCCACTTGCAGCGGGTAAGTCCGATCCAGGGCATATTCGCGGTGCGCGTGGGACTGGGCGAGGGCGAATGCAGCTGGCCCGGCGTGGCCAGCCTCGGCGTGCGCCCGACCGTGAACCAGGTCAGCCAGCCGCTGCTGGAAGTCCACCTGTTCGATTTCGACGGCGACCTGTACGGCCAGCGCGTGGCGGTGGAATTCGTCGCCAAGCTGCGTGACGAGCAGAAGTTCGACGGGCTGGAGCCGCTCAAGGCGCAGATGGCGCTGGACTCGCGCAAGGCGCGCGAGCTGCTGGGCATGAATCCGCGACTGGTCGAAGCGTGAAGGGCGCCTCCCACGTTGACTTCACGCGGGTCGATTCGTAGGATATACATTGATTTTCGTATATCTATGTGGAGGTGCGTTATGCAGGTTTCCAAATGGGGTAACAGTCTGGCGATTCGCCTGCCCGCCGCGGTGGTCGAAGCGCTGCAACTGCACGATGGCGACGACATCGAGGTGCACGTCGCCGGTGCTCGAGTGTTCGAAGTGAAGAAGGAGCCGGGCAAGCAGGAGTTGCTCCAGCGGTTGCGGAAGTTCCGTGGTCGCCTTCCCGCCGGTTTTGTGTTCGAGCGCGATGCCACGCATGAGCGTTAAAGCGTTCATCGACAGCAATATCGTGTTGTATCTGTTGTCGGCGGATACCGCCAAGGCCGACCGCGCCGAGGCGGTGATCGCAGCCGGCGGAGTGGTCAGTGTGCAGGTATTGAACGAAGTGACCAACGTGGCCCGGCGCAAATTGGCCATGAGTTGGGCCGATACCGCTGAAGTGCTCGCCGGATTGCGAGCCGTCTGCTCGGTCGAATCATTGACGACCGAAACCCACGACACCGGGCGGCGATTGGCGGAGCGATACGGCCTGTCGGTCTACGACGCGATGATCACGTCGGCAGCGCTGCTGGCCGGCTGCGATCGGCTTTATTCCGAGGACATGCAGCACGGATTGCTGATCGATCGGCAACTGCGTGTGTGCAATCCATTCATTGCGCCGTCCTGATCGGTTATTTTGAAAGACTTTCCCACCGCTTTGCCCCGTACGGCCTGACTGGCCGAGGGTGCCGCCCACGTGCCGCCGAAGATCTCCACGCCAATGACCCACGATTACAAGAGCACCATCAACCTGCCGCAGACGGCGTTCCCGATGCGCGGCGATTTGCCGAAGCGCGAGCCGGTCTGGCTGGCCGAGTGGGAGCGGGTCGACCGCTATGCGCAGATCCAGCAGAAAACCGCCGATCGCGACAGCGTGTTCGTGCTGCACGACGGGCCGCCGTATGCGAACGGCTCGATCCATATCGGCCACGCGGTCAACAAGATCCTCAAGGACATGGTGGTCAAGTCGAAGCTGCTCACCGGCTATCGCGCGCCATACGTGCCCGGTTGGGACTGCCACGGCCTGCCGATCGAGATCGCGGTGGAAAAGAAGTTCGGCAAGCCGGGCGACAAACTCGATGCCGCCGCGTTCCGGCAGAAGTGCCGCGAGTACGCTGCCGAGCAGATCGACGACCAGCGCGCCGGCTTCAAGCGGCTCGGTGTGCTTGGTGACTGGCAAAAGCCGTACCGCACGATGGACTTCAGCTACGAGGCCGACATGCTGCGTGCGCTGGCGCGGATCGTCTCCAACGGCCACGTGGTGCGCGGCGCCAAGCCGGTGTACTGGTGCTTCGACTGCGCTTCGGCCTTGGCCGAGGCGGAAATCGAGTACGGCGACAAGGTTTCGCCGGCCGTCGATGTGGCGTACGACGCAGTCGATGCGAAGGTGCTGGCGGCGAAGTTCGACGTGGATGCAGGCGATGCGATCGTTGCCATTCCGATCTGGACCACCACGCCGTGGACGCTGCCGGAAAGCCAGGCGGTGTCACTCGGCGCGGATCTCGAATACGCGTTGATCGAAGGCCCTGCGCGCGACGGCAAGCGCGTGCTGCTGGTGATCGCCAGTGCGCTAGCCGAGAAGACTGCGCAACGCTATGGCCTGGAGCAGGCCAGCGTGCTCGGTCATGCCGAGGGCAAGGCGCTGGAAGGCCTGCAACTGCACCACCCATTCTACCCGCGCGAAGTGCCGGTGATCCTCGGCGAGCACGTCAGCGCTGAGGACGGCACCGGCGCCGTGCACACCTCGCCCGACCACGGCGTCGAGGATTTCGTGGTGGCGCGCGAGTACGGCATCGGCCTGCTCAACTACATCGAGCCGCGCGGCACCTATCGCGCCGACACGCCGGCCGCCGAACCGCTCGAATTGGGCGGCATGCACATCTGGAAGGCCAACGAGGCGATCGTCGATCTGCTGCGCCAGCGCGGCGTGCTGCTCGCCTTCGCGAAGATCGAACACAGCTACCCGAATTGCTGGCGCCACAAGACGCCGGTGATCTACCGCACCACGCCGCAGTGGTTCATCTCGATGGAACAGGCGTCGCTGCGCGAGACCGCGCTGACGTCGATAAAGAACGTGCGCTGGGTACCGGGCTGGGGCGAGGAGCGCATCGCCGGCATGGTCGCCGGGCGGCCGGACTGGTGCATCTCGCGCCAGCGCACCTGGGGCGTGCCGATCGCGCTGTTCGTGCACAAGGCCACGCAGGAGCCGCATTCCGATTCCGTGGCGTTGCTGGAGCAGGTCGCGAAGAAAGTGGAGCAGGGCGGCGTCGATGCGTGGTTCACGCTGGAGCCGGCCGAGCTGCTCGGCGATGACGCGAACGATTACGAAAAAGTCACTGACGTCCTGGACGTCTGGTTCGATTCCGGCGTCACTCATTTCGCGGTGATCGGCCAGCGCCCGGAACTGCAGCAGGGCACCGCGTCGCACTACAAGGTGATGTACCTGGAAGGCTCCGACCAGCATCGCGGCTGGTTCCAGTCCTCCTTGCTGACCTCGTCGGCGATCTTCGGTCGCGCACCGTATCGGGAAGTGCTCACGCATGGTTTCGCGGTCGACGCGAACGGCCGAAAGATGTCCAAGTCGCTGGGCAACGTGGTCGCGCCGCAGAAAGTGATGGATACGCTCGGTGCCGACGTGCTGCGCCTGTGGGTGGCCTCGGCCGACTACCGCAACGAGATGACCGTCTCCGACGAGATTCTCAAGCGCGTCTCCGATACCTACCGGCGCATCCGCAACACCGCAAAATTCCTGCTCGGCAATCTGGATGGCTTCGATCCGGCACAGCATCTGCTGCCGGTGGAAGACAGTCTGCTGCTGGACCAGTGGGCGGTGCAGCAAGCGCATGACGTGCAGCAGGCGGTGCTGGCCGCGTACGAACGCTACGACTTTCCGGAAGTGGTGGCGCGCATCCAGAATTTCTGCACCAACGAACTGGGCGCGCTGTACCTGGACATCACCAAGGACCGCCTCTACACCATGCCGACCGACAGCCGCGGCCGGCGCAGCGCGCAGAGCGCGATGTACCGCATCGCCGAGGCGCTGGTGCGCTGGCTGGCGCCGGTGCTGAGCTTCACCGCCGAGGAAATCTGGCAGCAGCTACCCGGCGAGCGTGGCGACAGCGTGCTGTTCGAGACCTGGTACGACGGTCTCACTGCCACCCAGAATTCGCCGGAACAACGACGCTACTGGGCCGACCTGCTGGCGATCCGCGACAGCGCTTCGCGCGTGCTCGAAGGCATGCGCAAGGCGGAGCAGATCGGTGCCGGGTTGGAGGCGAAGCTGGTGATCCATGCCGACGCGGCCACACAGGCGCGCTACGCCGAAACCGTCGACGAATTGCGCTTCTTCTTCATCACGTCCGAATTCACCATCGCGCCGCTGACCCCGCACGCGGACGACGCCGTGAAGGTGGAACTGGACGGCGCCGAGGTGTGGGTCTCCGCCAGCGTCAGCAACGCCGCGAAATGCGTGCGCTGCTGGCACCGCCGCGACGATGTCGGCAGCCACACCGAACACCCCGAGTTGTGCAGTCGCTGCATCGGCAACATCGAAGGGCCGGGTGAGGACCGCCGCTGGTTTTGACCTCAGCTGTACACCCTCCCCTGCGAAGCAGGGGAGGGTTGGGGAGGGGTGGCTCTTGATCCGATCTCTCAAGATCAAGTGCAACCCCCTTCCGACCTCCCCCTGCATGCAGGGGGAGGAGCCATCGTCCAAAGTTCTTCACCTTATTGAGTCCCCGCGTCCCATGACCCCGAAACCCAACGCACTCCCCTGGCTCTGGCTGTCCGCCGTCGTCATCGCACTCGATCAACTCAGTAAGTGGTGGGCGGTAAGCACGCTGCAGCCGGCGGGCATGCCGCATGCGGTGATCCCCGGCTTTCTCAACTGGACGCTGGCCTTCAACAGCGGCGCCGCCTTCAGCTTCTTGGCCGATGGCGCTGGCTGGCAGCGCTGGTTCTTCGTGCTGCTGGCGCTGGTGATCAGCGTGGTGCTGGTGGTGTGGATGGCACGCACGCCACGCCGCGACTGGCGTACCGGTTGGCCGCTGGCACTGATCGTGGGCGGCGCCATCGGCAACCTGATCGACCGCCTGCATGCAGCCCAGGTCACCGACTTCATCCACGTCTACTTCCGCCAGTGGAGCTACCCGGTGTTCAATCTCGCCGACTGCGGTATCAGCATCGGTGCCGTGTTGCTGATCGTGTTCGGCCTGTTCGCCGGCAAGGCCGCGAGCAGCGTGCGATAATTCAGAAACGAGAAAAATAAGGAGTGAAAAACGAGTAGAGGCGACTGTCACTCGGTTCTCACTTCTCATCACTTATTCCTGAGATGTAAATGGACATCCTGCTCGCCAATCCCCGTGGTTTTTGCGCTGGCGTCGATCGCGCCATCGCGATTGTCGAGCGCGCGCTGGAGTCGTACGGCGCGCCGATCTACGTGCGGCACGAGGTCGTGCACAACCGCTACGTGGTCGACAAGCTGCGCACCGATGGCGCCGTATTCGTCGAAGAACTGCATGAAGTGCCGGACGGCGCCACAGTGATTTTCAGCGCGCACGGCGTGTCGCAGACCGTGCGTGAGGAGGCCGAGCAGCGCCACCTCAAGGTGTTCGACGCCACCTGTCCGCTGGTCACCAAGGTGCACATGGAAGTGGCACGGCTGGGCCGCATCGGTCGCAGCGTGGTGTTGATCGGTCATGCCCGCCACCCGGAAGTCGAAGGCACCATGGGCCAGTGGAACCCGGCCAACAGCGGCGAGATCTTGCTGGTCGAGTCGCTGGAGTCGGTCGTGCGGCTCGCGCCGAAATTTCCGCATCAGCTGTCCTACGTCACCCAGACCACGTTGTCGGTGGATGACACCAAGGTCATCATCGAGGCGCTGCGCTTGAAGTTTCCAAGCATCGAAGGCCCGCGCAAGGACGACATCTGCTACGCCACGCAGAACCGCCAGGATGCCGTGCGCCGGCTCGCCGACGCAGTCGATCTGATGCTGGTAGTCGGCTCGGTCAACAGCTCCAATTCCAACCGTTTGCGCGAGCTGGCCGAGAAACAGGGCGTTCGTTCGTTCCTGATCGACGGCGCCGAACATATCGAACGCAACTGGCTCGACGGCGTGACCCGCATCGGTCTCACCGCCGGCGCGTCGGCCCCGGAAAAACTGGTACGCGACGTGATCGCGCGCCTGCAGTCGTGGGG
>JBEPVP010000023.1:0-27466 GCA_041690935.1 Rhodanobacter sp. | reverse complement strand
TCGCTCAGACCTTGCGATAAAGCAAATCCCACACCCCATGCCCCAGCTTCAGCCCGCGCCGTTCGAAGTGGGTCTCGATGCGCCACGCGGGTTTCTCGGCGTACTTGCCGGGGCCGAGCGGGTTGCGCCAGCTGGGCGCCGCTTCCATCACGGCGAGCATGTGTTCGGCGTAGGCCTGCCAGTCGGTGGCCAGGTGCAGCAGGCCGTTGGGCGCCATGCGCGAGGCGAGCAGGGCGACAAACGCGGGCTGGATCAGGCGGCGTTTGTTGTGGCGCTTCTTGTGCCACGGATCGGGAAACCAGATACGCACTTCCGTCAGCGAGCCGGGGGCGATCTCGTGTTCCAGCACTTCCACCGCGTCATGTCGGTACAGGCGCACGTTGTCGGCATCGCGCGCGGCCAGCGCGTTCATCAGGCGGCCTACGCCGGGGCCGTGCACTTCCACGCCGAGGAAGTCGCGCGCCGGGTCATGCTCGCTGGCCCAGGCCAGCGCCTCGCCGTTGCCGAAACCGATTTCCAGCACGCGCGGTGCATCGCGACCGAAGCTCGCGGCGAAGTCGTGCGGCGTGTCGCCAGAGTCGGTCCCGTAGTCGATGCCGTAGCGCGACCACAGCGTGTCGAACGCGCGCTGCTGCGCCGGCGTCATGCGCCCCTCGCGCAGCACGAAGCTGCGGATGCGGCGCATGGTGTCGGGGCCGGGGCCGTCGTGGGTGTCGTTCATGGCAAATCGTCGTGCTGATTCAGGGTAACGCGGCGGATGCTACGAGCGGTGTCGCAGATGATGTGCCGGAGGTTGCGCGCATTGTAGCGGTTGCCTCACGCGCGCCGCTGAGCAGAACTCACCGCGCGTCCGACCATCCCCGTGAAAGCGGATGGACGGGAGCGGAGGGCTGGCGTCAATGCTGGTCGGCGTTGTCGCGCGCGCGCGGTGCAGATTTCTGTGCGGGCCGCGATTCGTTGCGTTGCGGGCGTGCGGTCTCGACGCGCTGCGGTGGCTCGGCGCGTGGCTGCGGCTGATAGTGCGGTTGCTGGAAGACCTGTCGTGTGGGCTCGGCGCGCATCGGTGCTGGCATCGGGCGTGGCTGCGCGCGATAGGGTTCCCGCGCGAGGTTGTCGACCCGCTCGACCCGCGGTTCCACGCTGCGACGCATCGGCTCGTTGCGCGTCGTGCGCATCGCTTCGGCGCGCTGGAAACGTTGATCGTTGGCCGGCATGGGACGGCTGACCGGCAGCGTGCGTTCGGCTGGCATGGCGCGCCGGATCGACGGCGCCTGCGGCAAGCCGCGCTCGTTCGGGCGAGCGTCGTTTTCATTGGCGCGGGAGATCACGCTGAGGCCCGGTCGGGGCATCGCCTCACGCGAATCCCGCGTCGGCATGCGCATGGGTTGTTCGACATCGCGCCCGGGCAACGCACCGGACGTGGGTCGATGCGCAAAGCGCGCGGACGGCAGTTCGCCCTGACGTGGTTCGATGGGGCTGTCCCGACGCATCGCCGGTGACCTGCCCGCGACTGCGTCCGATGCGGGTGCAAGCTCGTGCGCGGGTGTGATCCGTGTCACCGGCGGCAGCACGCGACGATCCGGCATCGCCCGATCGTTGCCGCCGCGGTCGACCCGCGACAGGCTCGCATCCTGACGCACGCCGCGCGGGTTCAGCAGGCGAACGTTGGAGGTTTGCATGCCGACGCGGCGCGCGGCGTCCGGGTTGCCGGCGGCACTGGGCCGAGGCAAGGCGGGCGGCGCATGACGCGCCACCACATCGCGACGAAACCCCTCTGCCGGCAACGAACGCGCGTGCGGGCTGCGCGCTGCGGTCGCGCTGCCCGCCACGGGGCGCAAGGCGATGCCGTGCGGCGATACCCGGGCGCTCTCCAGCTTGCGTGGGTCGACCCGCAACAGGTCGCGCTGCACACGCCGGCCGTCGGCGAACGTCCGGCCCGGCACGGCGGTGAATCCACGTGGTGCGTTGCGGTTGACGTAATGCTCGTCGGGCTCCGGCCGGCCGGCGCGGTAGTGGTCGTAGTGCCGGTGGATGTTGTCATCGTCGTCGCGCCGATCGCGTCCACGATCCCCGCGCCGATTGATCCGGGTGTAGTTGACCCGGGTGTAGTAGTTGCGGCCGCAGTGATACCACGGGTTGTAGATTTCACCCGGTCCGAGCGGAAACCAGCCCACCGGGCCGCCGCCGATGCCGACCGACCAGCCGCCGCCGCCGACGAAGGCCACCAGCGCCGGCGCATACACCGCACGCACGTCGCGCGGCCCCGGGATCCAGCCCCAGCCGCGGTGCGTATAGGCCCAGCGGCCATAGTGGTAGGGCGCGTAGCCCCACGGTGAGTCGTCCACCCAGGTCCAGCCCCAAGGCGCTATGTAGGCCCAGTGGCCATCGCGATACGGCGCCCAGTTGGTGTCGACATGACTCGGATACCACACCGCGCCGTAGTCGCTGGTGTCCTGCCAGTCGCCGTACTGGTCCAGGTCCTGATAGCCGACCACATCGTCCGACACATACTGGCGGGTGGTCGATGTGGCATAGCGGCGATCGCGCTCGCTGGACCATGCATCGAACGCATCGCCACCGCCGATGTCGCTGATCGCCACCGCGGCGAGGCTGGAATCGACGAAGCGGTAGCTGCGACCGGGATTAACCGTGCGCTGCGCGTTGTTTTCGCCATACACGGTGGCGCCGCCATCGAACGCGGTGACCTGGGTGCTGCCGCCGTCGCCGCCGATGTCCACCCGGAACGTGCCGGGCTGGTCGATCACCAGGGCCACCGTCGGCGTGTCGATCTCGTAGCTCTGGCCCGGCTCCAGCTGGCGCACCGCGAGGTTGAGCGTGCCTTGGGTCAGTTCGACCTGGGCCAGTTGCTCGTTCAGGTCGAGCACGCCGACGTTGGTCTGGCCGGCGATGCGCAGCGTGCTGCCGCCCAGTTCCAGTTCGGCGCGGGAATCCTGGCCGGTGGACAGGCGGTCACCGGTGGTCAACGGACGATTGACGCTGGCGTCGGTCCAGTCCGTAGCGCCGGCCGGCTGAAAGCCGAGATCGCCGGAGATATACGACAACCGCGCGACCCGGCTCGGCGGATCAGCACTGTCGTCGCCGCTGGACTGCGCATGGACCAGGCCCACCGCTGCGCACAGCAGCACGATCGCCAGGAATCGCCAGTGACGGCGTGGATCAACAAGCTTGGCAAGCACACGCATGGTGTTCTCCAACCGCGGGCGCGAAGGTGATCGCGTCATGAGTGCACCCTTGCCGCCCCAGACTCGAGCGTGATGCGCGGGTGATGGCGAATTATGGACACAGCGCGAGTTAGTTCGATCTTAGTTTCAGCGCCCGCCCGGCGCTCGGTTCAGCTGGCCGCCATCTGCAATTTAACCGGCGTTGGGCTGCCGCTGCCCGACCGCGATCGGCGATGACCGGGATCCTCGATAGTTCCAACCGCACGAATCCCGGGTTACCATTCGCCGGCCGACGCGGGTGTAGCTCAATGGTAGAGCTGTAGCTTCCCAAGCTACTGACGAGGGTTCGATTCCCTTCACCCGCTCCACTCCCCGACGCATCGATTCGAGCTATCCCGAAACCTATGGCGGATCCGATCACCGCGGGCCTGATGATGTTGGGCTGGCGCGAGCGGCTGGCGTTGCCGCAGCTGGGTATCGGCATGCTCAAGGCCAAGCTGGATACCGGGGCGCGCAGCAGCGCGCTGCACGTTGACACCCTGGAAGAATTTCAGCGCGACGGCGCGACGTGGTTGCGCTTCACCATGCATGTCGGTCGACGGCAGCCACAGGAAGTGTGCTGCGAGGCGCCGGCGCTGGACCGACGCACGGTGACCGACACCGGTGGCCGGCGCACCGAGCGCTGGTTCATCCGCAGCGAAGTGCAACTGGCCGGGCAGCAGTTCGGTGTCGACATCAATCTGACCGATCGCCGGCATATGCTGTTTCCGATGTTGCTGGGCCGCAGTGCGCTGAGTGGGCGTTTTGCGGTGGACCCGGCACGCTCCTACACCCAGTCGCGGCCGACACTGGCCGCAGGTTCCTGATGACGGCCTCTGTATGAAGATTGCGATCCTGTCGCGCAACACCCGGCTCTATTCGACCAAACGGTTGGTCGAGGCGGCGCGCGAGCGTGGCCACGTGGTACGCGTGCTCGATCCGCTGCGCTGCTACGTCCGTATCGCGCCGGGCGCGGTGGCCATCCGCTACAAGGGCAAGGAAGTGCGCGACATCGACGCGGTGATTCCGCGCATCGGCACCACCAGCACGTTCTACGGCACCGCCGTGTTGCGCCAGCTGGAAATGATGGGCGTCTATACGCCCAATCCATCCGACGCGGTGCTGCGCGCGCGCGACAAGTTGCGCTGTCTGCAGATTCTTGCCGCGCAGGGCATTGACATGCCGATCACGGTGTTCGGCGACAACCCCGACGACACCGCCGACGTGCTGGCCTTGCTGGGCGATCCGCCGCATGTGATCAAGCTCAACGAGGGCAGCCAGGGCACCGGCGTGGTGCTGGCCGAAAAGCGCAGCGCGTCGCAAAGCGTGATCGAGGCGTTCCGTGGCCTGTACGCAAACTTTCTGGTGCAGGAGTTCATCGCCGAGGCCAAGGGCAGCGACTTGCGCTGTTTCGTGGTCGGCAAAAAAGTGGTGGCGGCGATGCAGCGCGACGCCAGCCCGGGCGAGTTCCGCGCCAACCTGCATCGTGGCGGCAGCGCCATGGCGGCGACCTTGAGCGTGGAGGAAAAACGCATCGCCGTGCGTGCAGCCGGCGCGCTCGGCCTGGGCATCGCCGGAGTGGATCTGCTGCGCTCCAACCGTGGCCCGCTGCTGCTGGAGGTGAATGCTTCGCCCGGCCTCGAAGGCATCGAGGCGGCCACCGGCGTCGACGTGGCCGGCGCGATCATGGACCTGCTGCAGGCGCAGGCGGCCGACACCCCTGCCGAGTCGCGCGCGCGCCGCAAATCGGCGCGGGCGTGAATCGCAGTTGCCGCCTCGGGGTCAACCGCCCGCTTTGAAGGGTTAACCCCACCGTAACCACCTACCCCCTATAAAGCAGGCACTGTTATTTGTGGACAGCTGGCCGGTATGGCCGGGTGGCGGCAAACGATGGTATCGGGGCAGCAGTTTGGGCCCAGGTGGGCGACGGCGAGTCGTGCATCTGGGCCTTTTTGTTGCCCGCACAGCGCCTCCGTTCAGTTTCTTGCTGAATCGTGTGCCTCCCTCACGCCAAGCTTGTTAAGCTGGCATCCCCAGCCGTTCCGTGTACCGGCTGCGCAGGAGTGATACATGCGCGTACTGGTGATCGAAGACAACAGCGATATCGCGACCAACATCGGCGATTATCTGGAAGACCGCGGCAACGTGGTCGATTTCGCAGGTGACGGCGTGACCGGCCTGCATCTGGCGGTAGTGCACGATTTCGACGTGATCGTGCTGGATCTCACGTTGCCCGGCATGGACGGCCTGGAAGTGGCACGCAAGCTGCGCCACGAGGCGCACAAGCAGACCCCGATCCTGATGCTGACTGCGCGCGATGCGCTGGAGCAGAAGCTGACCGGTTTCGAATCCGGCGCCGACGACTATATGACCAAGCCGTTCGCGCTGCAGGAACTGGCCGCGCGGCTGGAAGTGCTGGCGCGCCGCGGCAAGGGTCCGCAAAGCCGCGTGCTGAAGGTGGCCGACCTCACCTTCAATCTCGACACCTTGACGGTGAATCGCGAGGGCAAGTCGATCCAGCTCAATCCGATCGGCCTGAAGCTGCTGCAGGCGTTGATGGAAGCGAGTCCGTCGGTGGTTACCCGGCAGGATCTGGAACAGCGCGTATGGGGCGAGGAACTGCCCGACAGCGATTCGCTGCGCGTGCATATCCACGGACTGCGCGCGGCGATCGACAAACCGTTCGAGAAACCGCTGATTCACACCCGGCACGGCATTGGCTATCGGATGGTCGAGCCGGATGCAGTCCAGGCGTAAGCTTCGCTTTCGATTGATCGTCTCCTTCGCGCTGTTCGGCTTCGGCCTCAGCGCGCTGTTTGCCGTGGCCGCGTTGAACATTCGGTCAAAGGTGGAAAGCCAGCTGGTTACCGCATCCTTGCAGCAGGACGTGGATCAGGCCGTCGAGAAAGTGCACAAGGACCCTAGCAAACCCGCGGGTTCGGATTTGATCGAAGCCTGGATGCGCAGCGAACGCACGCTCTACAACATGCCACTCGCCTGGCAGGCGCTCGACAGTGGCGTGCACGATATCTACGAAACGGGAACAGACGGAACGACGCACCACTACAAGCTTGCCGTGCGCAAGAAGTACGGGCTGATCGGCTTCATTCGCTACGACGTTACTCGCGACGAACTCGGAAAACAGCAGCTGCTGATCAGCGTGATCGGCGCGGTATTCCTGTTCGGCCTGCTGTCTCTGGCGATCGGGCTGTGGCTGTCGCGCAAGGTGCTCAAGCCGGTCAGCGATCTGGCTAATCGCCTGCGCGGTTTTCGCAAGGCCGGCAAGGCCGAGCCGCTGGCGCCGCATTTCGCCGACGACGAGGTGGGTGAGCTGGCGCAGGCGCTGGACGAATACTCGGAGCGACTCACCGCGATGGTCGAGCGTGATCGCGAGTTCAACTCCGACGTCAGCCACGAGTTGCGCACACCACTGGCGGTGATCGCCAGCACCACCGAATTGCTGCAGGGTTCGCCCGACCTTACCGACAAGTTGAGCGAACGCCTGAAACGGATCGAACGTGCCTCGCGTCAGGCCACCGAACTGATCGAGGCGCTGCTGCTGCTGTCGCGCGCCGAGCGACGCGGCCCGACCCGCGGCGAAACCACCGAAGTCGGCAAGGTGGCCGCCGACGTGATCGAGAGCCAGCGTCCGCAGATGCGCGGCAAGCCGCTGACCATCGAGCTGAGCGTGCGCGAGCCGGTCAGCGTCAACGCACCCGCGTCGGTATTGTCGGTGGCGTTGACCAACCTGATCGGCAACGCCATCAAGTACACGCTCGAGGGCAGTGTGCGGGTCGAGGTGGGCGCCGGCCTCATCGAGGTGATCGATACCGGTCCCGGGATCAAACCCGAAGATGCCGAACGCCTGTTCCAGCGCGGCGTGCGCGGGGAGGGCGCGGGCGGCAGCGGTGCCGGTCTGGGCCTGGCGATCGTGCGCCGACTGTGCGATCTGTACGGCTGGGATGTCTCGATGCGCCCGCGCAACGATGCGAACGGCGCCATCGCCAGCATCAAGTTCAGCTGAGCCTTTCGCTTTGCTCCTCCCCCTGCGGAGTAGGGGGAGGTTGGCGACCGAAGGGAGTCCTTTAGGTGAGGGGGTTGGCTTTTGACTTTGGCTTGGCGAAGAGCGGCCCCACCCCAGCCCTCCCCCTGCAAAACAGGGGAGGGAGCGCATCAATGATTCACACCTGTTCCAGCCAGCCCCACTTGTCGTCGGTGCGGCCGTCGAACAGGCCGAAGAACAATTCCTGCAGACGCAGGGTCACGCGGCCAGCCTTGCCGGTGCCGACCTGCTTGCCGTCGACCGAGCGGATCGGGGTGATCTCGGCGGCGGTGCCGCACATCAGCAGTTCGTCGGCGAGGTACAGGTACTCGCGCGGGATATCGCGCTCGACCACCTCGATGCCTTCTTCGCGGGCCAGCGTCTTCAGCGTGTCGCGGGTGATGCCGGCGAGGATCGAGGCGCTGGCAGGGGTGGTGTGCAACACGCCGTCGAAGACCAGGAACAGGTTCTCGCCGGCGCCTTCGCTGAGCAGGCCGCTGGAGGCCAGCGCGATGCCTTCGCCGAAGCCGAGCCGACGCGCTTCGCGTGCGATCAGCTGGCCGGACAGGTAGTTGCCGCCGGCCTTGGCCCCGGCCGGAATGGTGTTCGGCGCGAAGCGCTGCCAGCTCGACACGCAGGCGTCGATACCGTGCTTGAGCGCCTCCGCCCCGAGATACGGACCCATCGGCCACGCCGCCACCGCCACGTCGATCGGGGTTTCGGCGGACAGCCCGAAACCGCCCAGGCCGCGATACGCGACCGGGCGCAGGTAGGCTGCGCCGAGGCCGTTCTTCTTGATCACCTCACGACAGGCCACGGCCAGTTCGTCGGCCGAATACGGCAGCACCATGTCGTAGATCTTGGCCGACTGGTACAGCCGGTGCAGATGGTCGGTGAGGCGGAAGATCGCCGCGCCGTCCGGGGTGGCGTAGCTGCGGATGCCCTCGAACACCGACGAGCCATAGTGCAGCGCGTGCGACATCACATGCGTGGTCGCTTCGGCCCAGGGCTTGATGCCGCCGTTCTGCCAGATCCACTCAGGGTATTGCTGCGCCATGTCGCTTCTCCAATGGGGACCGCCCATGATAGCCGGTGGGCGTCTGCCCGGCGTCAATCCGCTGCCTCAGTCGGCGTTGCGCAGCCACAGGCAACCGGCCTGACGCACGATGCCGAAGCGGGTTTCGCGCGGGTTGCCGGTGCCGTCATTGCCGGCGGTGTGCAGCACCAGTTGGTCGCTGGCCGGCGCGGCAGGTGCTGGGGCAGGGGGGGCGAGGGGATCGCTGCTGCCTGCCGTCGCTGGCGCCGTCGAGTCATCGGCGCCCGCCGGCTCGCCGGGCGCATCGAGGTCGAGCAGCGGCTGCTTCATCAACTCGGCCAGCGAACGGATATCCGCGATCGCCGCCCCGCGGCCGTAGCCCTTCCACAACATGAGCCCCGCCATCCGGTTCGCATCGCGGCTGGCAAACGCATCGACCACGCTCTGCCGCAACTCGCCCAGGCTGGCGGCGCACAGGATCGGTGGCGGCGCGGACAATGGGATGTCATGCGTCGAGGTGGCAGCGGTGACCGGGGTGGCCTGCAGTGCGGCGCAGGTCTGGTCAGTGAACACGGCGCCGCCATTGGCGCCGATGCAGCGATGGATCTCGGTCTGCGCCATCGCCGGCGCGGCGCAGGCAAACAGGATGAGACACGACAGGGCGGTCAAGCGGTGCATCGTGCCAGCATATCCGGCCCGAGGTGTCAGGAAAGTTGTTGCAGCACCGACTGCGTCGCCTTGGCCCGGTTCAGCGTGTAGAAGTGCAGGCCCGGCGCGCCGCCAGCGAGCAGCCGCCGGCACAGTTGCGCCACCACCTCGGCGCCGAGCGCGCGCACCGAATCGGCGTCGTCGCCATGCGCCTGCATGCGCTTGGCGATCCAGCGCGGGATCTCCGCGCCGCACATGTCGGAGAAGCGCTTCAACTGGCTGTAATTCGAGATCGGCATGATGCCCGGCACGATCGGCACGTTCACGCCCAGCTTGCGCACGTCGTCGACGAAGCGGAAATACGCGTCCGGGTTGAAGAAATACTGGGTGATCGCGCCGTTCGCGCCGGCATCGATCTTCGCCTTGAAATGCTGCAGGTCGCGCAGCGCATCGTCGGCCTGCGGATGGGTTTCCGGATACGCCGCCACCTCGATATGGAAGTGGTCGCCGCAGTGTTCGCGGATGAAGCGCACCAGCTCGGCGGCGTAACGGAAGTCGCCCGCGGTGGCCATGCCCGAGGGCATGTCGCCGCGCAGCGCCACGATGCGGCGATAGCCGGCGGCCCGATAGCCATCCAGCAGTTCGGCCAGCTCCGCGCGGGTGCCGCCCACGCAGGACAGATGCGGCGCCACGGTGAGGCCATGTTGCGCATGCAACCGCGCCACGGTGTCTCCGGTATAGCTGAGCGTGGAACCGCCGGCACCGAACGTGACCGAGGCGTATTCAGGCTGGTGCGCCTTCAGCACCTGCGCGGCACGATCGAGTTGCGCGCGCTGTTCGTCGGTCTTGGGCGGGAAAAATTCGAAACTGATCGAAGGCATCGTGCAGGTTCCAGATCGCGGTGCCGGGGAGTATATATCTTTGTGTCGCGATGAAGGGATGGATCAAGAGCGACCGAACCCCAACCCTCCCCTGCGTTGCAGGGGAGGGAGCACAGCTGCTTTGCTCCTCCCCCTGCCCAGCAGGGGAGGTTGGCGACCGAAGGGAGTCCTTCAGGTGAGGGGGTGAGCCTTTGATCTTGGCCCGGCGAAGAGCGACCCCACCCCAGCCCTCCCCTGCGTTGCAGGGGAGGGAGCACAGCCGCTTTGCTCCTCCCCGGCAACCGAAGGAAGTCCCTTTTCGAGACACGCAGGGGAGGGAGCAAGGCATCGCGTGCGGGGCACAAAAAAACGGAGCGCATCGCTGCGCCCCGTTTCCATTCAGGCGAGAAACCGGGTTTAGATTCCCGATTTCCCACTCCCGATTCCCGTGACTCAGTAGCGGTAATGCTCCGCCTTGTACGGTCCTTCCACCGCCACGCCAAGATACGCAGCCTGCTCGGCGCTGAGCGTGGTCAGCTTCACGCCGATCTTCTCCAGGTGCAGGCGTGCGACTTCCTCGTCGAGCTTCTTCGGCAGGATGTAGACCTTCTTCTCGTACGTGTCCTTGTTCGCCCACAGCTCGATCTGCGCCAGGGTCTGGTTGGAGAACGAGTTGGACATCACGAAGCTCGGGTGGCCGGTGGCGCAACCGAGATTCACCAAACGGCCTTCGGCGAGCAGGAAGATCGCGCGGCCGTCGGCGAACACGTACTTGTCCACCTGCGGCTTGATGTTGATCTTCTCCACGCCGGCCATCGCGTTCAGCGCATCGACCTGGATCTCGTTGTCGAAGTGGCCGATGTTGCAGACAATGGCCTGGTCCTTCATCGACTTCAGGTGATCGAGCGTCAGCACGTCCTTGTTGCCGGTGGTGGTGACGTAGATGTCGCCACGACCCAGCGTGCTCTCGACGGTGTTGACCTCGAAACCTTCCATCGACGCCTGCAGCGCGTTGATCGGATCGATCTCGGTGACCACCACGCGTGCGCCATAGGCGCGCAGCGATGCGGCGCAACCCTTGCCAACGTCACCGTAGCCGCAGACCACCGCGACCTTGCCGGCCAGCATCACGTCCATCGCGCGCTTGAGGCCATCGGCCAGCGATTCGCGGCAGCCATACAGGTTGTCGAACTTGCTCTTGGTGACCGAGTCGTTAACATTGATCGCCGGGATCAGCAGCGATTTCGCTTCGGCCAGCTGGTACAGGCGATGCACGCCGGTGGTGGTCTCCTCGGAGACGCCCTTCCAGTCCTTGACCACGATGTGCCAGTAGCCCGGACGCTCGGCGTGCACGCGCTTGAGCAGGTTCTTGATGACTTGCTCTTCATGCGAAGCAGCTTTTTCATCGACCCACTTCGAACCGTTCTCCAACTCGTAGCCCTTGTGGATCAGCAGCGTCACGTCGCCGCCGTCGTCGACCACCAGCTGCGGGCCGAGGAAGCCGCCCTTGCCATCGGGGAAGGACAGCGCGTCCAGCGTGCAGTCCCAATACTCTTCCAGCGTCTCGCCCTTCCACGCGAACACCGGTGTACCGGTGACGGCGATCGCGGCGGCGGCGTGGTCCTGGGTCGAGAAGATGTTGCACGAGGCCCAGCGCACGTCGGCGCCGATGTCCTTCAACGTCTCGATCAGCACCGCGGTCTGGATCGTCATGTGCAGCGAGCCGGTCACGCGCACGTTCTTCAGCGGCAGCGTGGCGGCGTACTTCTTGCGGATCGACATCAGGCCCGGCATCTCGTGCTCGGCGATGTCCAGCTCCTTGCGGCCCCAGCCGGCGAGCGAGAGGTCGGCGACCTTGTAGTCGGCGGTGGCGTTTTCTTTGCTGACAGCGTTCATGGGTATCTCCGGTTAGTGCGAGGCTTTCTCGAAGAGTCCGGCCATGGAGGGCCGGTTTTCTGCGAAGGGACTCGCGTACAAATCAACCGGGCGCCGTTGTGGAACGTGCCGCGCCGAGCCTGGCCGTCCTCCGATGGCGAGTGCATCGCCATCACAACGGTCGCAGCGCCCCTCGGCGGGCAGTACAAGCCGCCCATTGTAGCGGGAGAAGCCGAAGGATGCCTCCGACACCGCAATTGGGTAGGCTGGCCGTTCACCAGGGCAATGGGAGTCACGCATGGAAGAAAGTCGCGAATCCGAGTTCCTGCCACCCGATGGCCCGCTGCGCGAGGACGTCAGCCGGCTCGGTGCGTTGGTCGGGCGGATGCTGGCCGAGCAGGGCGGCGCGGCGTTCTTCGAGCGGGTGGAACAGGTGCGCCTCGCGGCGATCCGGCGCCGCCGGGAAGGCGCCGCGGTGGATGAGCTGGCCGATTCGCTGGCCGGTCTCGATGCGAAGGATGCCGAAGCGCTGGCGCGCGCGTTCGCCACCTATTTCCAGGCCGTGAATACGGCCGAACAGGTGCACCGCATCCGCCGCCGTCGCGACTATCAGCGCGAGGGCAGTGCGCCGCAGCCGGAATCGCTGCTTGACGTGTTGGGCCGGCTGAAGGCACAGGGCGTCAGTGCGGACGAGCTGCTGGGCTGGCTCGACCACCTGTGGATCGAGCCGGTGTTCACCGCGCATCCCACCGAGGCGGTACGGCGCTCGCTGCTGGAAAAGGAACAGGCGATCGTGCGTTCGCTGGTCGACAATTTCGATCACGAGCGCACGCCGCAGGAACGCAAGGAGGACGACGACCGCATCTACATGGCGCTGTCCTCGGGCTGGCAGACCGCCGAAGCTTCGGCAATCCGGCCCACCGTGCAGGACGAGCACCACCACGTCGGGTTCTACCTGGCCAATCCGATTTACCGCATCGTGCCGGCGCTGTTCGAGTCGCTGGCCGAGGCACTGCAGTCCGTTTACGGCGTGGCGGCAAAACTGCCGCAACTGCTCGGCTTCGCCACCTGGGTCGGCGGCGACATGGATGGCAATCCGAATGTCGGCGCCGACACCATCGCCGCCAGCCTGTCCACCCAGCGCACGCACGTGATCGAACACTACGTGGCCGACGTGGCCGCGCTGGCGCGCCTGCTCAGCCAGACCGAAGGCCGCGTGGCGATCGACGCGCACCTGCAACAGCGCCTGGATGATTACCGCGCGCGTTTTCCCGCGGCGGCGAAGCAGGTCCGGCCGCGGCACGCCGACATGCCGTATCGCAGCCTGCTCACGGTGATCGGCGCGCGCCTCGAGGCGACCCTCGAGGACGACCATCCAGAAGGCTACAAGTCGGCCGCCGAACTGCTCGACGACCTGCAGTTGATCACCACCAGCCTGGTCGATCACCGCGGCCTGCACGCCGGCGCGTATGCCGTGCAGCGGCTAATCCGGCGCGTGCGCACGTTCGGCCTGCACCTGGCGCGACTGGACGTGCGACAGGATTCGCGCGTGCACGATGACGCGCTGGCCGCCTTGCTGGACAACGCGGCATGGCCGCAGCTGGCACCCGAAGAACGCACCCAGCAACTGCGCGACTACGCCAGCGGCAAGGCACGTTTCCCGATCAGCCACGCCGAGGTGGTCATCGCGCTGTACGACGTGTTCGCCACGCTCGGTGATGCCCGTCGCCGCTACGGCCGCGAGGCCGTCGGCCTCTACGTCATCAGCATGGCGCGCTCCGCCGCCGACGTACTTGCGGTGCTGGCGCTGGCGCGTTACGGCGGACTGGTCACTGCACCCCCTCTCCCCTCCGGGCGACCCCTAGGGAGTCCCCTTGTGGGTGAGAGGGCTGGGGTGAGGGGGCACGCTGGCGACCAGGCTTTCTCGGAGCAGGCTTCGATGGACTCCCACGCGAGCACCCGCCCCTCACCTCAATCCTCTCCCCACGGGGGAGAGGAGGCGAAGGCAACAAGCGTGGTTCCGATTGACATCGCCCCGCTGTTCGAAACCGTCGACGACCTGCAGAACGCGCCGGCCACGCTGCGCGCCCTGCTCGCCGATCCGGTCTATCGCCAGCACCTGGCCGCGCGCAACCAGCAACAGTGGGTGATGCTCGGCTACTCCGACAGCGGCAAGGACGGCGGCACACTTGCCTCGCGCTGGGGCCTGCAGCGTGCGCAGGTGGAGTTGCTGGAAGTGGCGAACGCGGCCGGCATCCAGTTGGCGTTCTTCCATGGTCGCGGCGGTTCGGCCAGCCGCGGCGGCGCGCGCATCACGCCGGCGCTGATGTCGTCGCCGCGCGGCGCGGTGGCTGGCGTGCTGCGAGTGACCGAGCAGGGCGAGGTGATCCATCGCAAGTACGGCATCCGCGCGCTGGCGCTGCGCAACCTGGAGCAAACGGTGGGCGCCGTGTTGCGCGCGTCGCTACGCCCGCGCGAGACCGAACCGCGCGAGGAGCGCTGGCGCGAGCAGATGAACTCGCTGTCGGCGAACAGCCGCCGAACCTACCGCGCCTTCGTCGAGCACGACCGCTTCGTCGATTATTTCCGTACCGCCACGCCGATCGACGTGATCGAGCGGATGACGCTGGGCTCGCGTCCGGCCAGCCGCCGCAGCATGCGCGGCGTGCAGGATCTGCGCGCGATCCCGTGGGTATTCGCGTGGACCCAGTGCCGCTCGATTCTGCCCGGCTGGTACGGCCTCGGCAGCGCGCTGGAGCAGGGCGTGCGGCAATTTGGCGAAGCTGCCTTGGTCGAGATGGCGCGCGACTGGCCGTTCTTCACCAACCTGCTGGACGACGTCGAGATGGTGCTGGCCAAATGCGACCTGGACATCGCCGAGGCGTTCTCGAAACTTTCCGGCCCGCTGCACGACGAATTCTTCGGCCTGATCCTCGACGAGTTCGCACGCACCCGCCACGGGCTGCTGCAGCTCAAGCGCAGTGACGCCTTGTTGCAGGGCGACCCGCGCCTCGCCGCCTCGATCCGCCTGCGCAATCCCTACGTCGATCCGATGAGCCTGCTGCAGGTCGATCTGTTGCAGCGCTGGCGCGAGGGCGACGGCAAGGATGATACGTTGCTGCAGGCCCTGGTCGCTTGCGTCAACGGCGTCGCGCAAGGCCTGCAAAACACCGGCTGATCGCCCTACGAAGGCATCGCGCACGTCGGTGCGTTCTGCATGCCTTCGCGCAACGCCGCGATGCGTGCGTCGCGCGGCAGCCGCTTCCAGGCGATCTCCAGCCGCAACGCTTCGCTGTGACCGGCGACCCAGACCCAGCCCAGCAATTCTCGTGGCGGGTTGGAGCGGGTGAAGCGTGCGCCCTTGCCGCTGACGTGCTTCGCGTAACGCCGTGCGGGATCGCGCGCGATCCCGGTGTAGACGCGGCCGTCGGCGCACTCCAGCAGATAGACGGCCCATGCCTCGGCAGGGGGCGCGCCGGTACCCGCATCGCTCGTGGCGTCCGTTCCACTCAAGGATCTACGCCCACTCGATCAGCCCTTCGGCATCGCACAGACGCTTCCACGATGGCCGTGCTTTCAGACGCGTGGCCAGTGCCGCGAGGTGCGGCCAACGGGTAGCCGGGCGCGGCATGTTGCGCGACCAGCGCATCAGCATCAGCGCGTACAGGTCGACCACGCTGAAGCTGTCGCCGAGCAGGTACGGGCCGTGCGCGGCCAGATGCGTGTCGAGCTGCGTCCAGCTCGCCTCGATGCCGATGCGCGCGGCCTCCTTGATGATGTCGGCACCGGCCGCAAGATGGTCGGCGGGATAAAACCATTGCCGAAACGTCGGCTGCAGGGAATTGGCCAGATACAGCATCCACTGCAGGTAGTCCGCCCGTTGCGCGCTGGCGACTGCCGGTGCCAGCGCTGCGGCGGGATGCCGTTCCACCAGCAGCATCGCCAGCGCTGCCGCCTCGCCATGGGGCACGCCGTCGATCACCAGGGTCGGTACCACGCCGTTCGGATTCAGCGCCAGATACGCCGCGCTGCGCTGCTCCCCTGCGTCCAGATCCACCCGTTCCAGCGCATACGGCACCGCGCATTCAAGCAGGGTCAGGTGCACCAGCATGTTGGCCGATCCGGGGCTGTAGTAAAGCGTGTACATGGCGAGCTATCCGATGGGCGACCCGCGCATGATACGCCGCGCAGTTTCGCGACTTTTGCAGGCAGGGCATCGCTTCGCGCAGCCATCGTGTGCTGATCAAAAACCACCCGGCGGCATGCATCACGATGACCTCATGGGCGGCCTTGCCGTAAACATGAATTTTCGCTGAACCATGAAAAATGTTCCATGCATCCGGTTTCACGACGCCTCGTATCTACTTTTGACCCTTCAGGAAGAAGCGCCGTTTCAGGGGGCGTCCGTGAAAAACTGCCCGGTTCTAGCACCGAAATAAATTCGGATTGTGCGAGAAAGGATTTGCCGCGTTGTGTTCACGCCGAACATCAGTCAGGAGTTGATCGTTCGAGGGTCTGCGTGCTGTGGCGTCCGCATTGCCGGGTGTCGTGCGCAGAAATGACTATCGTGAGCGCAACCAAGGTGACCCCATGAAAATCAGTCTCAAACCCCTATGCCTGAGCGTCTGCTTGGGCCTGGTGCCGGCCATCGCCATGGCGTCAAGCCATCGCGAGGCGCCGTTCATCAGCACGATGCCGCAGCTGGACGCCAGCGACTTCTACATGTTCATGAGCTACGAGCCCGGGCGTACCGACTACGTCACGCTGTTGGCGAATTACAACCCGCTGCAGGACGCCTATAGTGGTCCGAATTTCCACGTCATGAACCCGAACGCCGTCTACGACTTCAACATCGACAACAACGGCGACGGCCAGCCGGACCTGACCTACCGGTTCCACTTCAAAAACACCAACAAGGACCTTTCGGTACTCGGCGGCAGCGGCCATCAGACCGCGGTGCCGCTGATCAACATCGGAGCCATCACCAGCACCGACCAGTCCAAACTCAATCGCACCGAGACCTACTCGGTGGAAGTGCGCAAGGGCACTGGCGGTTTCCAGTGGCTGGTCAACAGCGCCGGCGGCTCGGGCGGGTTCACCAAGCCGGTCGACAACATCGGCAACAAATCGATCCCCGACTACGCCACGTATGCGGGCAACTCGGTCTACAACGTGGTGGTGCCCGGTTGCTCGCAGCCTGGCCGAGTGTTCGTGGGCCAGCGCAAGGACGGCTTCGTGGCCAACCTCGGCGAGATCTTCGATCTGGTCAATCTCAACCCGCTCTCGACGCGTGACGCCACCCGCAACACGCTCACCGACAAGAACGTCACCACGCTCGCGCTGGAGCTGCCGAAAAGCTGCCTGATCGGCAGTGGCGGCGATCCGGTCATCGGCGGATACACCACGGCGAGCATGCCGGGCACGCGCATGGTCAACCCCAGCGGCGAAGGCGAAAAGCAGGTGCCTAACACCGCCTGGGCCCAGGTCTCGCGTCTGGGTTCGCCGCTGGTCAATGAGCTGGTGATCGGTCTGAAGGACAAGGACAAGTTCAACAACAGCAATCCGTGGAACGACGGACAGTTCCTGAACTACGTCCAGTTTCCCTCGGTACCGGTGCTGCTGAATGCGCTGTTCAAGACGGCCATCCCGCATACGCCGCGCAATGATCTGGTGGCCGTGTTCCTGACCGGCGTGGCCGGGATCAACCAGCCCAAGAACGTCAAGCCGGCGGAAATGCTGCGTCTCAACACGTCGATCAAGGCGACCCCGCCGCAGAGTCAGAACGATCTGGGTGTACTCGGCGGTGACATGGCCGGCTTCCCCAACGGCCGTCGTCCGTACGACGACGTGGTCGACATCGCCTTGCGTGCCGAGGAAGGTGCCTTGTGCGGCGTGGCCGGCAATTGTGGCGGCCAGACCAGCGATCCGAACAAGGGTGCGCCGTTCACGGATGGCGCGCGCTCACCGGGACCGACCGCGGCGACCGTGCACGTGACGGGTGACGAAAATGCCGCCGACACCTATCTCGATCATTTTCCGTACCTGATGACACCGGTTCCGGGGTCGCCCAACGGCGCCAATGGCGTAGCGGCGAACTGAGCGACGACCGTGCCTTCGTCTCGCGTCCATATCAGCCCGTGAGCGTGATATCCGAAGGTACGGATTCCGCAGCGCACCGTCGTGGTGACGGCCGTGCGCTGCGGTTTTTTTTCTGGGTAGCCCTGCTGCTGGGCAACGGGGCCGTGCAGGCCCAGTCGACACCTTATATTCCCGACAACGCCGACGTGGTGCTGCAACAAGTGCCGCCGACCACGGATCCGCGCGTACGTCATTTCAATCAGTTGCGCGCCGAGCTCAGCCGGCAACCGCACGATACCGACAAGGCGGTGGCGCTGGCGCGCGCCTACATCGACTACGGACGCTCGACCGGCGACGCCCGCTATCTGGGTCGCGCGATGGCGCTCATCCAGCCCCGCATGCAGGCACCGCAGCCACCCGTTCCGGTGCTGCTGGTGCATGCCACCATCCTGCAGAGCATGCATTTCTTCCAGGCCTCGCGCGACGAGCTGGCGCGGATACTCCAGCGCGATCCCGACAATGTGCAGGCGTGGCTCACCATGGCCACGGTCGCCATGGTGCAGGGCGACGGAGATCTGGCCAATCGTGCCTGCGTGCAGCTGGCCAACCTCAGTGGCGATTTCATGGGCATCGTGTGCACCGCATCACTGCGCTCGGTAACCGGCCACGGCGAGCAGGCGTATGTGCTGCTGAAAATGGTCGAGGATCCCGGTCCCAAGGCGCCGCCGGCGATCCGCGCCTGGCTGGAAGGTTTGCTGGCGGATGTCGCGGCCCGGCTGGGCCGCGTCGATCAGGCCGACGCCCACTTCAAGCAGGCGCTGCAATGGGCGCCCGGCGACAATTTTCTGCTGGCAGAATATGGCGGGTTTCTGCTCGACCAGGGGCGACCGCGCGAGGCCATGGCACTGGTCAGCGGCGATCGGCAATCCGACACGTCGCTGCTGGTGCTGGTAGCGGCCGAGACCGCGCTTGCGCTGCCGCAGGCCACCGCGGATGTGGCCGAGATGGACGCGCGGTTCCGCTCCATGGCGCAGCGCGGGGATCATGTATTCCTGCGCGAGCAGTCCGCCTATCTGCTGCACATCAAGCACGATCCGCAGGCCGCGCTGGCGATAGCCAGGCAGGACTGGCAGGTGCAGCGCGCGCCGCAAGATGTGCGGGTCTATCTGGAGGCTGCGCTCGCGGCACATGACCCCGCTGCCGCAGCGCCGGTGCTGGCGTTCATCGCGCGTACCCAGCTCAGCGACGTCACCATCGATCCGCTGGTCGCTCAGCTGCGCGCGGCAGCACCGGCGGCGTCGACGAGCACCGGTCGATGAGACCGCGTCGATGGTTGCTGGGACTGCTCGCCGCCGCGGTCGGTTTGATGCCGCTGAGCGCGCTGGCGCACAAGGAGAGCGACGCCTATCTGAGTCTGCGCACGGACAGCCAGGATGCCCACCGCATGCACGGCCAATGGGATATCGCGCTGCGCGATCTGGACTACGCGATCGGCATCGATGGCAACCATGACGGCGCCGTCACCTGGGGCGAGGTGCAGGCGCGCCGCACGGCGATCGAGAACTACGCGCTGCAGCGGCTGGCGATCAAGGGCGACGGGATGGTCTGCGCGCTGCAGCCGACCGGACAGAAGATCGACCATCACACCGATGGCGCCTACGTGGTGATCCTGTTCGACGCTGTCTGCGACAAGAACATTCCCAGCAAGCTGACCGTCGTCTACCAGCTGATGTACGACCTCGATCCGTATCACCGCGGCATCGTCACCCTCCACGCGGGCGACAAGACCGCCGGCGCGGTGCTGGGTCCGAGCCACCCGGAGGCCAGCCTCGACCTGCGCGAACCCGATCGCTGGGGTGAGTTCAAGAGCTTCATGGTCGATGGCATCTGGCACATCTGGACCGGCTTCGATCACATCCTGTTTCTGCTTTCATTGCTGTTGCCCGCGGTGCTGATCCGCCGCCGCCTCAACACGAGCGGACACGGCTTCGCCAGCGGGGCGGCGGTGGCCGACAGCAGCGGCGCCTTGATGGCCTGGATGCCGCATGCCCCGCATAATCGCTGGGAGCCCGTAGCCAGTTTCTGGCCCGCGTGCGTGGATGTGATCAAGATCGTTTCGGCCTTCAGCGTTTCCCACTCCATCACCTTGTCGCTGGCCGTGCTCGGCGTCGTGCACGTGCCCAGTCGGCTGGTCGAATCGGGTATCGCGTTGTCGGTGATGCTGGCCGCACTGAACAATGTCTATCCGCTGGTGAACAAGCGGATCTGGCTGATCGCGTTTGCCTTTGGCTTCGTCCACGGGCTGGGCTTCGCCAGCGCGCTGGCCGGGTTGCAACTGCCGGCGGGCGCCATGGCGGCTTCGCTGGGCGGCTTCAGCGTGGGCGTGGAAATCGGTCAGGAGGCGATCGTGCTGGCGTTTCTGCCGCTGGCTTTCCTGCTGCGAAAGACGCGCTTTTACCAGGTCACCCTGCTGCGCTGGGGCTCGGTGCTGATCGTGGCCATCGCCGCCGGCTGGCTGATCCAGCGCGCCTTCGATATCCCGATTCCCGGCTTCAGCGCCCTGCTGTCCCGGTAGGTCGCCGCCGATTTTTCGGGATCAGGCGTCGAGCTCCGACCAGCGCGCGTAGGCCACGTCCAGTTCGGCTTGCAGTTTCGCCACGGCGTCGTTGGCGCCGGTGATGGTGGCGGCGTCCTGCCGGAAGAAGTCGGGCCCGGTCATCGCGGTGCTGCGCGCGGCGATCTCGGTTTCCAGTTCCTCGATGCGCTTGGGCAACAGTTGCAGCTCGCGCTGATCCTTGAAGCTGAGTTTGCGTTTGGGCGCCGGCGCATCGTTGCGGATCAGGCCCGGTTTGGCCGCGGCGGACGCCACGGCGACGGCTGCGGCGGGCCGCTGGCGCAACCAGTCGGTGTAGCCGCCCACGTATTCGCCGATCTGGCCCTTGCCCTCCAGTACCAGCGTGCTGGAGACCACGTTGTCGAGGAAGGCGCGATCGTGCGAGACCAGCAGCAGGGTACCCTGGTAATCGGTCAGCAGTTCTTCCAGCAGTTCGAGTGTTTCCACGTCCAGATCGTTGGTCGGCTCATCCATCACCAGCAGGTTGGACGGCTGCGCGAACAGCTTGGCCAGCAGCAGGCGGTTGCGCTCGCCGCCGGACAGCCGCGTGATCGGTGCGCGCGAGCGCTCGGGCGAGAACAGGAAATCCTGCAGGTAACCCACGATGTGCTTGCGCTGGCCGTTGAGCTCGATGAACTCGCGGCCCTCGGCCACGTTGTCCAGCGCATTCAACTTGTCGTTGAGCTGCAGCCGATGCTGGTCGAAGTAGGCCACCTGGATGCTGGTGCCCATCTCCGCTTCGCCGCGCTGCGGCTGCAGTTCGCCCAGCATGATCTTCAGCAGGGTGCTCTTGCCGGCGCCGTTTGGACCGATGATGCCGATGCGGTCGCCGCGCATGATGGTGGTGGACAGATCGTCGATCAGCACGCGGCCGCCGTAAGCCTGGTGCACGTGCTTGAGGTCGATCACCTTCTTGCCGGACGCCTGCGCGGTGGCCAGCGTCATGCGGGCATTGCCGCCGAGATTGCGTCGCTCGGCGCGCTCGTTGCGCAACGCCTTCAGCGCGCGCACGCGGCCTTCGTTGCGGGTGCGCCGGGCCTTGATGCCCTGACGGATCCACACTTCCTCCTGTGCCAGCTTCTTGTCGAACAGCGAGTTCGCCTGCGATTCGGCGTGCAGCCGTTCCTCACGCCGGCGCAGGTAGTTGTCGTAGTCGCCGGGCCAGTCGGTCAGTGCGCCGCGGTCGATCTCGACGATGCGCGTGGCCAGCGCGCGCAGGAAGCTGCGGTCATGCGTGACGAAGATGATGCTGCCGGCAAACTGCTTGAGGAAGCTTTCCAGCCAGCCGATCGCCTCGATGTCGAGATGGTTGGTCGGCTCGTCCAGCAGCAGCACGTCCGGCTTGCGCACCAGCGCCTGCGCCAGCAGCACGCGGCGCTTCATGCCGCCGGACAGCGCGGCGAAGTCGGTCTCGCCCGGCAACTCCAGCTGGGTCAGCACCTCGGTCACGCGGCGGTCCAGATCCCAGCCGTGTTGCGTTTCGATCTGCGTCTGCACCTCGCCCAGCGCATCGAAATCGGCCTGGGTGTGCAGTTCGTGCAGCAGGTGGTGATAGCGCGCCAGCAAGTGGCCCAGATCCCCCAGCCCTTCGGAGACCACGTCGAACACGTTGCCGGCGGTGTCCTGCGGCACCTCTTGCGCCATGCGCGCCACCACCACGCCGTTCTGGATGCGCACCTCGCCATCGTCGGCATGCAGCTCGCCGTCGATCAGCTTCATCAGGGTGGATTTGCCTTCGCCGTTGCGACCGACGATGCAGACACGCTCGTTCGCCTCGATCGACAGATCGACATGTTCAAGCAGGAGTGGGCCGCCGATGCTGAAGTCGACGCGTTGCAATTGGATAAGGGACATCCGCCCATTGTAGCTGGTGGCAGTTGCCTCACGCGGCTACGCAACGCCCGAAAGTATTTTTCCCAACGCGGTGCATTGAGTTTGTTGGGAAAAAAGGGTGATGCAAAGTTATACCACCGGACTCGCTACCGGTGGTATAACGCGGTGGAGCCGCTCGGGAGATCCAGCATGGCCTTGTATCGGGAATTGCCTGCCGCCGCACAGACCGCCTATGCCGAACTGCAGGAGCTGGTGCAGGTGGCCGAGACCTTGCGCTCGCCGGCATCGCTGACCGGCAAGGTGGGCTGGAAGACCATCAAGGGTCGGCGCTACGCCTATTGGCAGTTCAAGGAGATCGACGGCAACAAGCGCGAATATTATCTGGGTGCGGAAGGTCCGGCGATCACCGCAATCGAGAACGCGCGGAGCCTGCCGGCACCGGCGTTCGACGCGGTGGCGCGGCAAGCGCGTGCCGCCATCGCGCAGGGCAATGTCGCGCTGCCAGCGAAACATTTCCGCATCGTCAAACGGTTTGCCGATTACCAGTTCTTTCGCGCCGGTGGCTTGCTGGTGGGCACGCAGGCGTTTCTGGCGATGGGCAATCAACTGGGTGTGGCATGGGGCAGCGGCACGCGCACGCTGGATCTTGATTTCTCGCATGGCGGCGTCGGTGGCAATGTGGCGGTGGCGCTGCCAGCCAATCTGCGTGCGGATGTCGATGATGCGTTGAAGTCTCTGGAAATGGGCTTTCTGCCCGCACTCGGTGGTAGCCGAGGCTTCGCCAGCCAGTACGTCAGTGAACGCGAACCTGACTTGCGCATCGACTTTCTGACGCCCGCGCGCCGGGCTGGCAAGGACGTGGTCGTGCCGGATCTGGGCGTGGCCTTGACGCCGCTGAAGTTTCTCGACTACCTGCTGGAACGACCCGGGCAGGCGGTGTTGCTGGATGCGGCCGATGCCTGTCTGGTGAATCTGCCCGACCCGGCACGCTATGGCTTGCACAAGTTGCTGGTGGCTGCTGAACGCGGTCCGCGCCATGCGAAATACAACAAGGATATTTCGCAGGCGCTGAGCCTGATCGACTGGCACCTGCAACGCGCGCCGAGCGTGTTGCTGGATGCATGGCAGGACCTCGCCGCCCGCGGCGCGGGATGGGTCAGCCGCGCGCGACAGTCGCTGCGGGCCGCGCCCGCAGCGCAGCAGGAACTGTTGCTGCGCTTCTACAAGGCGGCTGGCCTGAAGGAAAACTTGAAATGAAACGGGCCGCACAAGGCGGCCCGTCTTTGTTGCTGTATCCGTGCGCGCTGATCCTTCACCTTCGCGCCTGCGGACGAAGCCTGTTCTGAGCCTGTCAAAAAGGGCTCAGGACGGACGGTGTCGTTACTTCAGTCCGGCATCCTTGCGCAGCGCCTCGGCGCGGTCGGTCAGCTCCCACGAGAACGCGGTGAAGGCGTTGCCGGCGGCGTCCTTCATCTGGTGCGGGGTGCGGCCGAAGTGGCCGTAGCTGGCGGTCTGCTGGTACATCGGGTGGATCAGGTCGAGCATCTTGAGGATGCCGTACGGGCGCAGGTCGAAGTGCTTGCGGATGAGCTTCTCGATCTTCTCGTCGCTGATCTTGCCGGTGCCGAACGTGGTGACCGAGATCGAGGTCGGGTGCGCCACGCCGATCGCGTAGCTGACCTGCACCTCGCAGCGGTCGGCGATGCCGGCGGCCACGATGTTCTTGGCCACGTAGCGCGCGGCATAGGCGGCCGAACGATCGACCTTGGACGGATCCTTGCCCGAGAACGCACCGCCGCCGTGACGCGCCCAGCCGCCGTAGGTGTCCACGATGATCTTGCGGCCGGTCAGACCGCAGTCGCCCACCGGGCCGCCGATCTCGAACTTGCCGGTCGGGTTGATGTGGAACTTGGTGCCCTTGTGCAGCCACTTGGCCGGCAGCACCGGCTTGAGGATGGTCTCGCGCACGGCCTCGATCAGGTCTTTCTGCTTGACGCCCGGATCATGCTGGGTCGACAGCACCACGGCGTCGATCGCGGTGGCGACGCCGTGCTCGTAGCGCAGGGTGACCTGGCTTTTCGCGTCCGGGCGCAACCACGGCAGCGGCGAGTTCTTCTGCTTGCGCACCTTGGCCTGCTGCTCGACCAGGCGATGCGAGAAATGGATCGCCGCCGGCATGAAGGTCTTGGTTTCGTTGGTGGCGTAGCCGAACATCAGGCCCTGGTCGCCCGCGCCCTGTTCTTCCGGGTTCTTGCGGTCGACGCCACGGTTGATATCCGGCGACTGCTTGCCGATCAGGTTGATCACGGCGCAGGTGGCGCCGTCGAAGCCGACGTCGCTGGAGTCGTAGCCGATGTCGACGATGACCTTGCGGGTGATCGCTTCGAGGTCGATCCACGCGCCGGTGGTGATTTCGCCGGCGACGATCGCCACGCCAGTCTTGACCATGGTTTCGCAGGCCACGCGGGCGGTCGGATCCTGCGCCAGGATCGCGTCCAGCACGGCATCGGAGATCTGGTCGGCGACTTTGTCCGGATGGCCTTCGGAGACCGATTCGGAGGTGAACAGGTAATTGGACATCGCGGTATATATCCTTTCGTGCGGATAGAAAGATAAATGAAGTCGGGCATGATACATCGCCGCCCGCGATTTTGCAGCCCGCGCCGATTTCGGAGGTCGCCGGGTTAGGCGCGTGTTCAGCCGTTTGGACGGCTGCGGGTGCGACGCGAGCAATCCCTTGCGGACCTGTCGGGCACCTTCCCGCGCGGGCGGGGAAAGGTGCCCGGAGGGCGGATCGGATGCTCTCAGACCGGCAGCTTCAGTTCGCTGCGCAATTGCCGCGCGCAGCCCACCATGTGGTGCAAGGCCTGCTCCACCTCGGGCCAGTCGCGGGTCTTCAGGCCACAGTCGGGGTTGATCCATAGCTGCTCTGGCTGCAGCACGTCGAGTGCCTTGTGCAGCAGGTCGAGCATTTCTGCCTGCTTGGGCACACGCGGCGAGTGGATGTCGTACACGCCTGGGCCGATGCCGTTCGGGTAGCGAAAGCGTACGAAGGCGTCGAGCAGTTCCATCCGCGAGCGGCTGGTCTCGATCGAGATGACGTCGGCGTCCATCGCCGCCACCGCCTCGATGATGTCGTTGAACTCCGAGTAGCACATGTGGGTGTGGATCTGCGTGGCGTCACGCACGCCGCCGGCGGCGATGCGAAAGCACTCCACGGCCCAGGCCAGATAGCTTGGCCAGTCGGCATGGCGTAGCGGCAGACCTTCGCGCAAGGCAGGCTCATCGATCTGGATCACGCTGATGCCGGCCGCTTCCAGATCATGCACCTCGTCGCGCAAGGCCAGCGCGATCTGCCGGCAGACAGTTTCACGGGGCAGGTCGTCGCGCACGAACGACCACTGCAGCATGGTCACCGGGCCGGTCAGCATGCCTTTCATCGGCTTGTCGGTCAGTGATTGCGCGTAGCTCGACCAGCGCACCGTCATCGGCGCACGGCGGGCGATATCGCCGTAAATCACCGGCGGCTTTACGCAGCGCGAGCCGTAGCTTTGCACCCAGCCCAGCTTGGTGAACAGATAGCCGTCCAGTTGCTCGCCGAAGTACTCGACCATGTCGTTGCGTTCGGGCTCGCCGTGTACCAGCACGTCCAGGCCGATGTGTTCCTGGAAGCGTACGACGCGTTCGATCTCGGCCTTCAGCAGTGCATCGTAGGCTCCATCGTCAAGGCGGCTGGCGCGATGGGCGGCACGTGCCTTGCGCAGCTCGTCGGTTTGCGGGAAAGAACCAATCGTGGTGGTTGGCAGCGGCGGCAATGCCAGCTTTTCGGACTGCGTCACTCGACGTATCGCGTAGGCGGACCGGCGCAAGGAGGCCTGCGGGCCGAGCATATGCAAACGCCCGCGGACCTTCGTATCGACCACGCCAGGTGCCTGCGCCTGTGCGGACAGCAGGGCCTGCTGCGCAGCGAGTGCGGCGTCAGCTTCCGGTATGCCGGCCAGTGCATCGGCATACACACGCAGCTCCTCGAGCTTCTGCCGGGCAAATGCCATCGGTGCGAGACGCTGCGGATGGAGCGTGGTTTCCGCCTCGAGATCGATCGGTACATGCAGCAGGGAACAGGACGGCGCGAGCCACAGGCGTTCGCTGCCGATGCGTGCCTGCGCCTTGCGCAGCAGCGGCAGCACGCGCTCGGGTCGGCTGCGCCAGATGTTGCGGCCATCGACCACGCCAGCACTGAGAATGCGTCCGGCGGGTAGGGCGTCCAGCACGGCATCGAGCTGTCCCGGTGCGCGCACCAGGTCAATGTGCAGACCGTTCACCGGCAAGGAGGTGGCCAGCCTTAGGTTGTCGCCCAGGGCGCCGAAGTAGCTGGCCAGCAGCAGTTGCGGCGTGTGCGCTTCGGCCAGTACCGCATAGGCGCGACGATAGGCGGCGTGGTCATCGTCATCCTGGTCCAGCACCAGGCAAGGCTCATCCAGCTGAACCCAGTCGGCCCCGGCGTCAGCCAGTTGTCCGAGCAGCTCGACGTAAACCGGCAACAGCGCATCGAGCAAGACCAGGCGATCGCTGCCGTCCACGCTCTTGGACAGCAGCAGGAACGATACCGGGCCGAGCAGTACTGGCCGCGCTCGATGACCTAGCGCCCGTGCTTCAAGAAACTCCGCCAGTGGCTTGTCACTGGTGAGCGCGAAGCGCTGGCCCGCTTTCAGTTCCGGTACCAGGTAGTGGTAGTTGGTGTCGAACCACTTGGTCATTTCCAGCGCGTGCAGGTCATGCCCGTCGCGCTTGTGGCCACGCGCCATCGCGAAATAGCCGTCCAGAGGGTTTTCGGCGAATACCGGTCGATAGCGCGAAGGAATCGCATCGAACAGCACGGCCGTATCGAGCACATGGTCGTACAGACTGAAGTCGTTGCACGGCACGACGTCGGCACCGGCATCCACGGCGAGTTGCCAATGTCGTCGCCGCAACGTGCGGGCGGTATCGAGCAGAGCCTTTTCGCTGGTTTCACCGCGCCAGTGCGATTCGAGCGAGCGCTTGAGCTCGCGTTTGAGACCGATGCGCGGAAAACCTGAGTAGGTAACGTGTGACATGAAAATTCCTCTTGCATGAAGGGCAAAGAGGAACGAAGGGTGGCCAGCAGAATCGCCGTACCGTTGACCTTCGCCCCCGCGGGCGAACCGGTACTGCCGCGGGGCACGTGGAGCCCGCGCGGCGGCCCGGAGGCCGTCGCCGCGCCCGCGGCGCGGGCCCGGG
>JBEPVP010000022.1:0-27750 GCA_041690935.1 Rhodanobacter sp. | reverse complement strand
CCCGAGATCTACCCCCTAGCGTTGGGCGGCTGCGTCAGATGTGTATAATCCACAGGCGCTGGCAGGCGCCACGCCGCACGACTACCTTGCTGGCCTGGCTTGGGATGCTTGGACTGGTCGCAGTGATGCTGGATGGCGTCGTGCTGTGGAGTTTGCTGCGCGATGGCTACCTGCTGGTGCTGACCGTGTCGACGCTGTGCCTGCTACTGGCCAGTCAGCAACGACAATTGCACGGTGCTGACTGGCCGCTGCGTGGCCTCGGCTGGCTGCGCTCGTGGGGGCGCCTGAGCTACGAGATCTATCTCAGCCACATGTTCGTGGTGTTCGCGGTCGTGCGGCTATTCAGGCTCAGCGGCGCCGATCAGCGGCTGGGTTTCCTGTGGTATCTGCTGGCGCTGCCGCTGTGCTGGATGCTGGGCGCCGCGGTGGAACGCTGGCTGTCGACACCGTGCGAACGCTGGCTGCGCCGTCGCCTGTCGAGGCCGCAGCCGATCATCACCACGGCCTTTGATGCGGCCGGCCGATCCGGCGTCACACCGTGAATCGCACGTCGTCGTGACACGGGCAACAACGGCTGAACTCCCGGTAGCGTAAACTAAGCACGGGCGGCCATCCGCCCAGGAGAGGTTAGGTGAAGAAAGAAGACGAAACGCACATGCAGATTGTTTCCGCGGACATCAGTTCGGAATCACTCACCGGCATGGTCATTTTCCGGCCGCATTGCGTGTCCCGTGCGGGTCGCAAGGTGGCTGAAACCAAGACCGGCAACTGGTATGCCCTGCGCCCCGCCGAGGTGCGCAGCTTTGCGCGTGCCCTGCTGGATGCGGCCGATTCGATGGATCTGAAGGCGAAGATGCTGCAGGCGGCCAAACCCGCGCTGGGCTGATGTTGCGCAGCGCCTGCGCGCTGCGCTCAGTCGTGTCGGTAGCGGTTGACCGTGTCGCGCAATGCCTGCGCCGCGGCACGAGCGGCGGCGGCGTAATGTTCGTCGCTGCCGGCATAGAGAATCGCGCGTGACGAGCTGATCATCAGCCCGTTGCCGTCGCTGGTGCGGCCATGGCGTACCACCGCTTCCACGTCGCCGCCCTGCGCGCCGACACCTGGCACCAGCAGCGGCACCTCGCCAACCAAGGCACGTACTTCGGCCAGTTGTTCCGGCCAGGTGGCCCCGGTCACGAGGGCGCAGTTGCCGTGGCTGTTCCAGTCGCGCGCGACGATCTGTGCCACATGCTGGTACAGCGGCCTGCCGCCGACGTCGAGGTCCTGCAGGTCGGCCGCGCCGGGGTTGGAGGTATGGCACAGCAGGATCACGCCCTTGTCCGCGCGATCGAGAAACGGCTGCACCGAATCGCGGCCGAGATACGGATTCAGCGTCACCGCATCGGCGCCGTAGCGGTCGAAGGCTTCGCTGACGTAGTGCTGCGCGGTGCTGCCGATATCGCCGCGCTTGGCGTCGAGAATCACCGGCACGCCGGGATGCCGGGCATGGATGTGCGCGATCAGCCGCTCCAGCGTTTGTTCGGCGCGCAGCGCGGCGAAATGCGCGATCTGCGGCTTGAACGCGCAGACCAGATCGGCGGTGGCGTCGACGATGGCCGCGCAGAACGCGAACACCGCGTCGGGGTCATCGCGCAAGTGCGCGGGAAACTTTGCCGGTTCCGGGTCGAGGCCAACGCAGACCAGCGAATCGTTGCGTGCCCAGGCTTGCTGCAGTGACTGCATGAAGTGCATCGAAATTCTCCGCGCCCTGGCTCGTCATTCCGGCGAAAGCCGGAATCCAGTGTCTTGATTACGTCGGTGTCACTGGATCCCGGCTTTCGCCGGGATGACGATCTTGTGGGTCGTCCGTGATCCCTCAACCTCTGCACATCACGCCAGCTTCTTGAACTTCACCCGATGCGGCCGCGCGCCTTCCTCGCCGAGGCGACGCTTCTTGTCCGCCTCGTACTCGTTGTAGTTGCCGGGGAAGAATTCCACGTGCGAATCGCCTTCGAACGCGATGATGTGGGTGGCGACGCGATCGAGGAACCAGCGGTCATGCGAGATCACCATCACGCAGCCGGGGAATTCCAGCATCGCGTCTTCCAGCGCGCGCAGCGTCTCCACGTCCAGATCGTTGGACGGCTCATCGAGCAGCAGCACGTTGCCGCCCTGCATCAGGGTCTTGGCCAGGTGCAGACGGCCGCGCTCACCGCCAGAGAGGCTGCCCACCAGCTTCTGCTGGTCGGTACCCTTGAAGTTGAAGCGGCCGATGTACGCGCGCGACTGCAATTCGTACTTGCCGATGGTGATGATGTCGGCACCGCCGGAGACTTCCTGCCACACGTTCTTCTTGGCATCGAGGTTGTCGCGCGACTGGTCGACATAGGCGAGCTGCACGGTGTGGCCGAGCTTGACCTCGCCATGGTCCGCCTGCTCCTGGCCGATGATCAGCTTGAACAGGGTCGACTTGCCGGCGCCGTTGGGGCCGATCACGCCGACGATCGCGCCCGGCGGCACCTTGAACGAGATGTCGTCGATCAACAGGCGGTCGCCGAACGACTTGGAGACATTCTTGAACTCGATCACTTCCTGGCCCAGCCGCTCGCCCGGCGGGATGTACAGCTCGTTGGTCTCGTTGCGCTTCTGGTATTCGACCGAGTTCAGCTCCTCGAAACGGTTGATGCGCGCCTTGCCCTTGGACTGGCGGCCCTTGGCCGCCGAGCGCACCCACTCCAGCTCGCGTGCCAGCGCTTTCTGGCGACCCTTCTCCGCCGATTCCTCGCGAGCCAGCCGCTCGCCCTTCTGCTCCAGCCAGTCGGTGTAGTTGCCCTTCCACGGAATGCCTCGGCCGCGATCGAGTTCGAGAATCCACTCGGCCGCGTTGTCGAGGAAGTAGCGGTCATGGGTGACCGCCACCACGGTGCCGGGATAGTTCTGCAGGAACTGCTCCAGCCAGTCCACCGATTCGGCGTCCAGATGGTTGGTCGGTTCGTCCAGCAGCAACATGTCAGGCTTGGACAGCAGCAGGCGGCACAGCGCCACGCGGCGTTTCTCGCCACCGGACAACGGCCCGATCTTGGCGTCCCACGGCGGCAGGCGCAGTGCGTCGGCGGCTACTTCCAGCTGGCGCTCCAGCGCATGCGCATCGTTGGCGGCGAGCAGGTTTTCCAGTTTCTCCTGCTCCTTGGCCAGCTTGTCGAAGTCAGCACCTTCCTCGGCATAGGCGGCATAAACCTCCTCCAGGCGTTTCTGCGCATCGAGGATCTCCGCCACACCTTCCTCGACTGCGTCGCGCACGGTCTTCTCGGGATCGAGCTGCGGCTCCTGCGCCAGATAGCCGATCTTGGTGCCCGGCTGCGCGCGCGCCTCGCCCTGGAAGTCAGTATCCACACCGGCCATGATCCTCAGCACGGTGGACTTGCCCGCGCCGTTGACGCCGAGCAGGCCGATCTTGGCGCCGGGGAAGAACGACAGCGAGATGTCCTTGATGATCTGCCGCTTCGGCGGCACGATCTTGCTGACCCCGTTCATGGTGTAGATGTATTGCGAGCTCATGGAGTCTCCGAAGGCGTGCGCCGCGCCGCCGGCATGGCCGGCGCGTAAAAGGGGAAGTCGTCAAACCGGGCATTATAGCGGTTCGCCGGGGCGGTCCTGCGAAACCCGTCGCCGGTGGACGCCGGCCCCATGTCGGGCGGGAAGTGGAATCTTCGGATTCCCGCCAGAACCCATATCTGGTGGCTGCAGTCCGATGCAGGGGCTACAATTTGGGGTCTTCCCCCCCGAACCTGACTGCCGAGGCCCGAATGTTCCCCAAGGACTGCACCATCGCCGGTTACGACGACGAACTGGCCCAGGCGATCGCCGATGAAGGCCAGCGCCAGGAAGATCACGTCGAGCTGATCGCCTCGGAGAACTACGCCAGCCCGCGCGTGATGGAAGCGCAGGGCTCCAAGCTGACCAACAAGTACGCCGAGGGTTATCCGGGCAAGCGCTACTACGGCGGCTGCGAATACGTGGACATCGCCGAGAAGCTGGCGATCGCGCGCCTGAAGCAGCTGTTCGAATGCGACTACGCGAACGTACAGCCGCATTCGGGTTCGCAGGCGAATCAGGCGGTGTATTTCGCCCTGCTGCAGCCGGGCGACACCATCCTCGGCATGAGCCTCGCCCATGGCGGCCATCTCACCCATGGCGCCAAGCCCAACATCAGCGGCAAGCTGTTCAACGCCGTGCAGTACGGTGTCGACGCCGACGGCCTGATCGATTACGACGAAGTACAGCGTCTGGCCAGCGAGCACCAGCCAAAGATGCTGATCGGCGGCTTCAGCGCCTATTCGCAGGTGGTCGACTGGGCGCGCATGCGCCAGATCGCCGATTCGGTCGGTGCGATCTTTTTCGTCGACATGGCGCATGTCGCCGGCCTGATCGCCGCCGGCGTGTATCCGAGCCCGCTGCCACACGCGCACGTGGTGACCTCGACCACGCACAAGACGCTGCGCGGACCACGTGGCGGCATTATCGTGGCCAAGGACGCTGGCGAAGAGATCGAGAAGAAGCTGCAGTCGATCGTGTTTCCCGGCATCCAGGGCGGCCCGCTGATGCACGTGATCGCGGCCAAGGCGGTGGCGTTCAAGGAAGCGCTGGAACCCGAGTTCAAGGCCTACCAGACGCAGGTGGTGAAGAACGCCAAGGCGATGGCCAAGACGTTTATCGAACGCGGCTACAAGATCGTCTCCGGCGGCACCGAGAACCATCTGATGCTGGTCGACATGATCGGCAAGTCGATCACCGGCAAGGACGCGGAAGAAGCCCTCGGCAAGGCACACATCACGGTCAACAAGAACGCCGTCCCGAACGACCCGCGCAAGCCGTTCGTCACCTCCGGCCTGCGCATCGGCACGCCGGCCGTCACCACGCGTGGCTATATGGAAGCGGATGTGATCGAACTGACGAACTGGATCTGCGACGTGCTGGACGCGCCGGGCGACGAGGCGGTGATTGCGAAGGTACGTGAGAGCGTCACCGCACAGTGCAAGAAATATCCGGTGTACGGCTGAGCCCACCGGCATGCGCTCACTGCAGATCGGGTTGATCGGCGACCGCAACGATGACGTGGTTGCCCATCGTGCCATCCCGCTGGCACTGGGGATGGCTGCCGATGTCTGCGGTGTGGAAATCGAGCCGATATGGGTGCCGACCGAGCAGGTGGGTGACGGTGCTGCGCTGGCGGAACTCGATGGTATCTGGTGCGTTCCAGCCAGCCCGTACCGCGACATGGGCGGTGCACTCAAGGCGATACGCGTAGCGCGCGAGCGGCACGTTCCCTTTCTTGGCACGTGTGGCGGTTTCCAGCATGCGATGATCGAATACGCGCGCAATGTATTGGGCTGGCTTGATGCCGAGCATGCCGAAACGGCGCCGCAGGCGGAACGCCACGTCATCGTGCCCCTGCTGTGCGCGCTGGTTGAAGTCAACAACGCCGTACATCTGGTTGACGGCTCGCGGCTGGCGCAGATCTATGGCACCGGTTCGATCGTCGAGGGCTACCATTGCAGCTACGGTCTGAGTCCAGATTTTCGCGACGCACTTGCCGACGGTCCGCTGCGCATTGATGCGTTGGATGATGCGGGCGACGTGCGCGGTGTCGAACTGGATGGCCATCCGTTCTTCTTCGCTACGCTCTTTCAGCACGAACGCGGCGCGCTGCAGGGCCGGCTGCCCCCGCTGGTACGTGCTTTCGTGCAGGCAATGAGTGACGCTTACTGACCATGCATTGCCCCTTCTGCCAGCACGAAGACACCCGCGTGATCGATTCACGCCTGACCGAGGACGGCAGCAGCGTGCGTCGTCGGCGCGAGTGTCCGCAGTGCGGCGAGCGCTTCAACACCTACGAAACGGCCGAGCTGAAGTTGCCCACGATCGTGAAGAGCGGCGAGCGGCGCGAGGTATTCGACGAGCGCAAGTTGCGGGTGAGTTTCGAGCGGGCGCTGCAGAAGCGGCCGGTGGCCAGCAGCGACGTGGATGCGTCGGTGCGCGCGATCATCAACGACCTGCGCCGCAGCGGCGAACGCGAGGTACCGTCGCGCCAGCTCGGCGAGCTGGTGATGCGCGAGTTGAAGAATCTCGACCAGGTCGCCTATGTGCGCTTCGCTTCGGTCTATCGCAAGTTCGAGGACGTGCAGGCGTTCCGCGAAGAGATCGAGAAGCTGGAGCGCGATCTGCCCGGGCTGGAGAACCTGCAGCTATCGCTGCTCGGCGAAGCTGACAGCAAACGCGGCAAGAAGGGCTGATCGCCGAACGGCACTGCGGGTAGTGCATCTGCCAGAATGTTGCGCATGTCCACGACCCTGCCGTCCTTCAGCGCGCTCGACCATGAGCATATGGCGCACGCCCTGCGCCTGGCCGAGCGCGGTCTCTACACCAGCCAGCCGAATCCGCGTGTCGGTTGCGTCATTGCACATGGCGATGAGGTTGTGGGTACGGGCTTCCATCAACGCGCGGGTGAACCGCATGCCGAGGTGTACGCGCTGCGCGAAGCCGGCGCGCGTGCACGCGGCGCCACAGCGTATGTGACGCTGGAGCCGTGTGCACATCACGGCCGCACGCCGCCGTGCGCGGACGCGCTGATCGCGGCAGGCGTGGCGCGCGTGGTGATTGCCGCCGAGGATCCGTTTCCGCAGGTCGATGGGCGCGGCACGGCCAGGTTGCGCGCTGCCGGTATCACGGTCGACACCGGCTTGATGCGCGAGGCCGCACGCGAAATCAACGCGGGCTTCTTCAGCCGGATCGAGCGCGGCCGTCCGTTCGTTCGGGTGAAGCTGGCAATGAGCCTGGACGGCCGCACCGCGCTGGCGAATGGCGAATCGAAATGGATCACCGGCGAAGCCGCGCGCGCCGACGTGCAGCGCTGGCGCGCGCGCAGCTCGGCGATCCTCAGTGGCAGCGGTACCGTGCTGGCGGACAATCCGCGGTTCACCGTGCGGTTGCTCGACGAAGAGGAATTCACTCCGCCGTTGCGCGTGCTGCTGGATCGCCAGCTGCGCACGCCAGCGGACAGTCACCTGCTGGATGGATCGACACCCACCCTGCTGCTGCACGCTGTCGCGGTGTTCTGCGCGGATGACCGCTTCGCGCGGGTTGAACGGATGACCGTGGCCAGTCACAACGATGCGCTCGACCTGCCTGCCGTGCTGGCCCTGCTGGCTGACCGCGGCTGCAACGAAGTGCACGTCGAAGCCGGCCCGACCCTGTGCGGTGCCTTGTTCGCCGCCGGCCTGGTCGACGAGCTGCTGCTGTACGTCGCGCCCGTGCTGCTCGGCGACAACGCGCGCCCGCTGCTGCAATTGCCCACGCTGAGCGACATGGTCGCGCGCTGGCAGCTGCAGGTGATCGACCAGCGCCAGTTGGGTGGCGATTGGCGGCTGCGATTGCGCCCCACCTGAACTGGCAGCGCGCGCTCTGGCGAACGCTGCATCCGCCGCTGCGCACGCGAGTCGATACGACGGCGGTGCTAGACTGCGCCAGCCGGCCTGGTCGGCAAACATTACACAGCGTCTTCAGGGCGGGGCGAAATTCCCCACCGGCGGTAGGTTGAAGGGTTCACACCCAAAAACAAGCCCGCGAGCGCTCACGGCGACACGCCGTGAGGTCAGCAGATCCGGTCGAATGCCGGAGCCGACGGTTGGAAGCGGGCGACTGCTTCCTCACAGTCCGGATAAAGAGAAGACGGCACGGCGGGCGCTTCGCGGCGCGCGCCTGGCCTCATGCCTTGGGGCGTACTCGCTTACTTTTCATGCGGGAACGTTTCATGAAAACCCATGCATCCATGCGGTCCATCACCCTCCGACCGGAGGCGCGCTGATGTTTACCGGCATCATTCAGTCCGTGGGTCGCGTCGCCCGGATCGAGCCGCGTGGCGGCGATGTGCGATTGGCCGTCGATACGGCGAGCTCTAACAAGGAGAGCTTCGATCTTGCCGACGTGCAGCTGGGCGACTCGATCGCGGTGTCCGGCGTGTGCCTCACGGCGATCACGCTGGAGCCACGCGGTTTCAGCGCCGACGTCTCCAACGAGACGCTGTCGCTGACCTCGCTGGGCAAGTTGAAAGCGGGCGACCCGGTGAACCTGGAGAAGGCGCTGCGTCTGGCCGATCGGCTCGGCGGTCATCTGGTGTCCGGCCATATCGACGGCCTTGGCAAGGTGATCTCGATCACGCCGGACGGTCGCTCGCAGCGCTGGACGTTCGAGGTGCCCGCCGCGATTTCGCGCTACATCGCCGCCAAGGGCTCGGTCTGCATCGATGGCACCAGCCTCACCGTCAACGAAGTCGCCGGGCAGCGCTTCGGCGTCAACCTGATCCCGCACACGGTCGAGCACACCGCGTTCCACGCGCGTCGCGTCGGTGACGCGGTGAACATTGAAGTGGACGTGGTGGCACGTTATATCGAGCGACTGCTGTCCAGCGGCGAGACGCCGCGGCTGGACGAGGCCTTTCTCAGGCAGCACGGCTTCGCTTGATTCTGGCTCCTCCCCCTGCTTGCAGGGGAGGGAGAACATCTTCTCCAAGGAACACACATGGCTTTCAACACCATCCCCGAAATCCTCGAAGACATCCGCGCCGGTCGCATGGTGGTCATCCTCGACGATGAAGACCGCGAGAACGAGGGCGACCTGATCATGGCCGCGCAGATGGTGCGGCCGGAGGACGTCAACTTCATGGTGCGCGAGGCGCGCGGTCTGCTGTGCCTCACGCTGACCGAGCAGCGCACGCGCCAGCTCGGGCTGCGCCCGATGGTCAGCGATAATACGTCGGCCTACCACACCAACTTCACCGTCTCGATCGAGGCGGCCGAGGGCGTCACCACCGGCATCTCGGCGCACGACCGCGCGCGCACGATCCAGGTCGCGGTGAAATCCGATGCGAAGCCGCAGGACCTGTCGCAGCCGGGCCACATCTTTCCGCTGACCGCGCAGCCGGGCGGCGTGCTGACCCGTGCCGGCCACACCGAGGCCGGTTGCGACCTGGCCGCGCTGGCCGGGCTGGAGCCATCGGCGGTGCTGATCGAGGTGCTGCACGAGGACGGCTCGATGGCGCGCCGGCCCGAGCTGGAAATCTTCGCGCAGAAGCATGGCCTGAAGATCGGCTCGATCGCCGACCTGATCCGCTACCGCCTCGAAACCGAGAAGACCGTGCAGCGCGTGCACGAGGAAGAAGTGCAGACCGAGTTCGGCACGTTCCGGCTGGTGGCGTATCGCGACGTGATCCGTCGTGGGCTGCACTTTGCGCTGGTGCGCGGCAAGGTCGGCGATGGTGCGCCGGTGCTTACCCGCGTGCATGTGCGCAATACCTTGTCCGACGTGTTGCATCTGCAGCGCGACGACCTCGGCCTCACCGTGACCTCGGCACTGCGCCGCATCGCCGACGAGGATCGCGGCGTGCTGCTGGTGTTGTCCGGCGAGGACACCCCCGACGCGCTGCTGGCCCGGCTCAACCGCCAGCCGAGCACGCAGGCGCCGGAGGAAGCGCAGCAGCAGGAGTGGCGTCAGCTCGGCCTCGGCGCACAGATGCTGGCCGATCTCGGGGTTCATCGTCTGCGCGTGCTCGGCACCCCGCGCAAGCTGGTCGGGTTGGGTGGCTTTGGTCTGGAAGTGGTTGAATACGTTTAAGACAGGAGCGAGGGTGGAGGAGTGAGAAATGGGAGGGGCGTGTGCCGCCTCGCGTGTAACCTCTGCGCAAGCGGCGGCTGCCATCGATGGTGGTGACGTCAGCAACTGGGCCGGGCAAAGCCGTTTCGTCGACACTCTCACCAAATACACTCTTTTCTCAGTCCTCTGAACTCACTTCTCCCATGACCCGTATCCGCCTGATTGCTCCCTCCGGTTATCCGCACGACCGCGCGGCGATGTCACGCGGCGTGGTGCGATTGCAGGCGGCGGGCTGCAAAGTGGAAGGGCTGGATGTGCTCGACCGCACCGAATTGCGCTATGCCGGCGGCGATGCGCAGCGCGTGGCGGACATCAATGCGCTGGCCACGCTGGAGCGGCTGCCGGACATCGCACTGGCGATCCGCGGTGGTTACGGCGCGACGCGATTGCTGGAACACATCGACTACGCCGCCCTGCGCGAGCGGCTGTCCGGCACGAACACCGTGCTGGTCGGCCACAGCGATTTCACGGCATTGCAGATGGCGCTGCATGCGCAGGCCGGGCTGGTCACCTTCGGCGGGCCAATGCTGGGGCCGGATTTCGGCGCGGTCACGCCCAGCGAGTTCACCTTGCAGCAGTTCTGGGACACGATCACCGCGGCTCAGGCTACGGTCCGCTGGAGTGCTGGCAGCGAGGCGCAGCTGGATGTCGAGGGGCCGCTGTGGGGCGGCAACCTCGCCATGTTGTGCAGCCTGCTCGGCACGCCGTATTTCCCGAAGATCGATGGAGGCATCCTGTTCGTCGAGGACGTCGGCGAGCCGCCGTTCCGGATCGAGCGGTTGCTGTATCAGCTGCATCTGGCCGGCGTGCTGGATCGTCAGCGCGCGCTGCTGTTGGGCGACTTCAGCCAGTGCCGGCCGAGCGCGTACGACAACGGCTACGACCTCGCCGCCGGCTTCGCCCAGATCGGCAGGGTGGCGCGGCTGCCGGTGATCGCCAACCTGCCGTTCGGGCATGAGCCGGACAAGGTCACCCTGCCGTTCGGCGCGCCGGCGCGGCTGCGCGTTCTCGGCGGCAAGGCGCAGCTGGATTTCAGCGGCTACCCGCACCTGCCGACGGCTTCCTGATCGCCGCTTTGCTCCTCCCCCTGCAAGGCAGGGGGAGGCTAGGGAGGGGGTGCTTTTGACTTGAAGATCAAGAGCGAACCCCACCCTAACCCTCCCCTGTAAGCAGGGGAGGGGAGCCATTCGGGCAGGATCACCGACAAACCCGTAAAATGCCCGGTCTGCATGGGCCGTGCGTCCACCCAAGGAAATCCGCAATGAAGATCATCGAAGGCGATTTCGCCACGCCGAAAGGCCGCTTTGCCATCGTCGCCGGCCGTTTCAACGGCTTTGTCGTCGAGCCGCTGGTGGCTGGCGCGCGCGACGCACTGGTGCGCCACGGCGTGAAGGACGACGCGATCGAGCTGATCCGCGTACCGGGTGCGTGGGAGATCGCTCTGGTCGCGCACAAGCTGGCGAACTCCGGCAAGTACGCGGCGGTGATCGGGCTGGGCGCGGTGATCCGCGGCGCCACCCCGCACTTCGATTTCGTCGCCGGCGAGTGTGCCAAGGGCCTGGCCCAGGCGGCGCTGAGTTCCGGCGTGCCGGTGGCGTTCGGCGTGCTGACCACCGACAGCATCGAACAGGCGATCGAGCGTGCCGGCACCAAGGCCGGTAACAAGGGTGCCGATGCCGCGATCGCCGCGCTGGAAATGGTCAACCTGTACGGGAAGCTGTGATGAAGCCGCATCCGCAAGGTCTCGACATGCAGGCGCGTTCGCGCGCCCGCCGCCGCGCGTTGCAGGCGCTGTACGCCTGGCAGATGAGCGGCAGCCACATGAATGCGGTGATCGATCAGTTCCGCCACGAGCAGGACATGGAAATTGCCGATCTCGAATACTTCGAGGATCTGTTGCACGGCGTGGAAACCAACGTCGACGCGCTCGACGAATGCCTGCGCCCGCACATCGATCGCGAGGTGGCGCAGATCGATCCGATCGAGCGCGCCGCGCTGCGCCTCGCCGCCTATGAACTGAAGTTCCGTCCGGACGTGCCGTACCGCGTGGTGATCAACGAGGCGATCGAGGTCACCAAGCGCTTCGGTGCCGATCACGGCCACAGTTATGTCAACGGCGTGCTGGACAAGCTGGCCGGCGAACTGCGCAGCGTCGAGAAACAGCACGGTCGCTGAGCAGTGGACCGGTTTCGGCCCATGGAATTCCGCCTGATCGAGCGCATCCGCGAACTCACCGCGCAGCCGCGTGACGATGTGCGCATCGGCATCGGTGACGACGCCGCGGTGCTGGCGCCGCCGGCCGGCCAGGAACTGGCCGTCGCGATCGACACCCTGGTCGAGGGCGTGCATTTTCCGCGCGGCACCGCCGCCGCGGACATCGGCTGGAAGGCGCTGGCGGTGAACCTGTCCGATCTGGCGGCGATGGGCGCCAGTCCGGCCTGGGCATTGCTGGCGCTGACCTTGCCCGAGGCGGACGCAGATTTCGTCGAGGGTTTTGCCGAAGGCTTTGCCCGGCTGGCGCAACCGCATCGGCTGGCCCTGGTCGGTGGCGACACCACGCGCGGGCCGCTGAGCATCAGCGTGGTCGTGCATGGTTTCGTGCCGCCACAGCAGGCGCTGGCCCGGGCTGGCGCGCGGGTCGGCGATGCGCTGCTGGTCACCGGCACACTGGGCGATGCCGCCGCCGGCCTGCATGCGTTGCAGCATCCGCTGCGCGACGACGACAGCCGCACCGGTCTGCGCGAGTTCCTGATCGAGCGACTCAATCGACCGACGCCGCGACTGGCCGCCGGCACCGCCTTGCGCGGTCAGGCGACCGCCTGCATCGATATCTCCGATGGCCTGCTCGCCGACCTGGCGCATGTCTGCGTCGCCAGCGGTGTGGCGGCCGAGATCGAGGCGGCGCTGCTGCCGCGCTCGTCGGCGCTGCTGGCGCTGTATGACGATACGGCCGCCCTGCAATTCGCGTTGAGCGGTGGCGACGACTACGAACTGTGCTTCACGGTGCCGGCGAATCGGCTGGCGCAGGTGCAGTCGGATCTTGCCCGGCTCGGTTGCGGTGTGACGAAGATCGGCCGCATCGTCGAAGGCAGCGGCGTACGCGTGCGTGCTACGGATGGCACGTGGCTGGCCACGGATCGACCGGGCTGGGAGCATTTCGCGTGAGCGCGAAGAAAACCCTGAGCGATGAACAACGCCGCGCCTTGCTCGCCACCCCGGCCGGCTGGCTGGCCTGCGGCTTCGGCTCGGGCCTGGCGCCTGTCGCGCAAGGCACGTTCGGTTCACTGGCCGCGCTGCTGCCATGGCTCTTGCTGCGCGAACTGCCGTTGTGGCTGTACCTGATCGTATTGCTGGCCGGTTTCGGCGTCGGCGTGTGGGCGTGCAACGTGGCCGGCCGCGCGCTCGGCGTGGACGATCACCGCAGCCTGGTATGCGACGAATTCATCGGCCAGTGGATCGCGCTGATCCCGCTGTCGATTCCCGCGTGGCTGCCGGTTGGCGGCTTCCGCTGGTGGATGCTGCTGGCCGGCTTCGTGCTGTTCCGCCTGTTCGACGTGTGGAAGCCGTGGCCGATCAGCTGGCTCGATCGGCAGCTCAAGGGCGGCATGGGCGTGATGATCGACGACGTGGTCGCCGGCATCTTCGCCGCAGTGGTGTTGGCCTTGGCGCTGCATTACTTCTGGTAACAGCGTTATCCGCTACGGCCGCCGAAAACTTTTTCTTGGACCCACACACTCAGGGCGAACGATATTTTTCTCGACTGTTGGCATGCTGGCGGTCTTCCCCATTCCCCGGAGCCTCCCATGCAATATCGTCGCCTCGGCCAATCCGGCCTGCAACTTTCCGTGCTGTCGTTCGGCGCCTGGGTCACCTTCGGCAAACAGGTGGGCCGCGAGCAGGCGCGCGAGCTGCTGGCGCTGGCGCACGATCGCGGGGTCAACTATTTCGACAACGCGGAGACCTACAACAACGGCGTGGCCGAGCAGGTGATGGGCGATGTGCTGGCCGACCTGCGCTTTGCGCGCGACAGCTACTGCGTGTCCAGCAAGGTGTTCTTCGGCGCGTATGACAAGCCGCTGCCGACTCAGCGCGGCTTGTCGCGCAAGCATGTGATGGAGGCTTGCGAGCAGGCGCTGCAGCGGTTGCGCGTCGACTATCTGGACCTGTACTTCTGCCATCGCCCCGATCCGGATACGCCGATCGCGGAAACCGTGGCGGCGATGGACACGCTGATCCGCCAGGGCAAGGTGCTGTACTGGGGTACCAGCGAATGGCCGGCCGCAGCGATCCATGAAGCGCATCGCGTCGCCCGCGAAAATCACCAGTACGCACCGGTGATGGAACAGCCGCAATACAACCTGCTGCATCGCGAGCGGGTGGAAGTGGAGTACGCGCCGCTGTACGACGCCTACGGCATGGGCACCACGATCTGGTCGCCGCTCGCGTCCGGCCTGTTGAGCGGCAAGTACAACGACGGCGTGCCGGCCGATTCGCGGCTGGCGCAGCCGGGCTACGAATGGTTGCGCCAGGACGTGCTGGGGCAGGGCGACGAACGCCTCGGCAAGGTGCGTGCGTTGCAGCCGATCGCGGCCGAGCTGGGCACCAGCCTGGCGCAGCTGTCGATCGCCTGGTGCCTGCTCAACCCGCACGTTTCCACGGTGATGCTGGGCGCCAGCCGACGCGAGCAGCTGGAGCAGAACCTGGATGCACTGGAGTTGCTGCCGCGACTGGACGCGACGATCGTGCGGCGTATCCGGCAGGTCGTCGAAGCCGGCTGAAGTTGCGGGCTCCATGAAAGTTGCCTACCTGCTGCGCATCCCCTTACCCGTTCGCGCTGAGCGTAGCGACCGCAGGTCGCGTACGCGGAGAGTGGCCAAGGATGGCCACGGCTTTGGGGAGCGAGGAAGTCGAAACGTTCGCGCAGGCCCCTCCGACTTCGGCCGTGCGGCCTGCGCTCAGAGCCTGCCCCGGACTTGATCCGGGGGCGAACGGTATGAAATCAGTTGGCGCAGCGCCGCCAGCATCGACCGCACAATTGCCCGTCCGCGTGTCCGTGCAGTGTCCGCGGACACCACAGCCGAGCTCCTGCTCCGCGGCAAGTCACTGAAATGACGCCAATCATCCGACGAATCCCCGCGTGGCACAGGGATTGCAAAGATCCCGATGCAGCCGCGCTGTACGCGGTCAGGAACGGGCACGATGATTCGCGACACTTCCGCCACCGACCGCTTGGTCGAAGTCAAACCCAACCGCAAGCGCCGGCTGATCCTGCTCGGTGCCGGCGTACTTGTACTCGGCCTGCTGGCGTGGCTGGCGCCGGGGATCGGGCGATTGTTTTCGGCCTCCGCGTCGGTCAGCAGTTCACGGTTGGCGTTTGCCACGGTCGACCGTGGCCTGTTTGTCAACGACATCGCCGCCGAGGGCAAGGTGGTCGCCGCGGTCAGCCCGACCCTGTATGCCACCTCCGGTGGTGCGGTGACGCTGCAGGTGCACGCCGGCGATACGGTGAAAATTGGCCAGGTGCTGGCCACCATCGTGAGCCCGGAGCTTACCAACAAGCTGGCGCAGGAACAGAGCAACGCCGACGCGATGGAAGTGAACTACCAGCGCGCGCAGATCGATGCGCGCAAGCAGCGCGGCGAACTGCAGAAAGCCTACGACAACGCGAAGATCGACGAGCAGGCGGCCGAGCGCGACCTCGACCGCAACCAGAAGGCGTTCGGCAAGGGCGCGGTGCCCGGCATGGACGTGGATCGGGCCAAGGACGCGCTGCAGAAATCGAAGATCACCCTGCAGCATGCCGAGGCGGATCTGGGCATGGACAACGCCAGTCTCAACTTCGACATCCAGTCCAAGAAGCTCGCGCACGAACGCCAGCTGCTGCTGGTGAAGGATCTGCAGCGCCAGGTCGACGACCTCAACGTCAAATCACCGGTGGACGGCCAGGTCGGTCAGCTGTTCATCGCCGAACGCGCCACCGTGGCGAAAGACGCGCAACTGCTCAGCGTGATCGATCTGTCCGCGCTGCAGGTGGAGATGCAGGTGCCGGAGAGTTTTGCGCGTGACCTCGGCATCGGCATGTCCGGCGAGATCAGCGGCAACGGGCATGTCTGGAAAGGCCTGGTCAGCGCGATCTCGCCCGAAGTGGTCAACGGCCAGGTCGCCGCGCGGCTGCGCTTCGACGGCGAGACGCCGAAACAATTGCGGCAGAACCAGCGCCTGTCGGTGCGCGTGCTGCTGGACAAGCGCGACAACGTGCTGACCGTGCAGCGCGGCTCGTTCGTCGACGAATCCGGCGGCAGCTACGCCTATCTGGTGCGCGACGGCATCGCCACCAAGACGCCGATCCGCGTGGGCGCCTCCAGCATCGACAAGGTGGAGATTCTCGATGGCCTCAAGGAGGGCGACCGCATCGTGATCTCCGGTACCGACAGCTTCAAGAGCGCGGCGACGGTCGCGATCAGCAACTGACGCCGACTCACTCCCTCCCCCTGCGAAGCAGGGGGAGGGGCAAAACATCACCACCACCACCAAAGGACGTAACCATGCTGAAGATGACCCACCTGTCCAAGGTCTACCGCACCGAAGTGGTGGAGACCTATGCGCTGCGCGATTTCAACATCGACGTGAAAGAGGGCGAGTTCGTCGCCGTCACCGGTCCATCCGGTTCGGGCAAGACCACCTTCCTGACCATCGCCGGCCTGCTGGAAACCTTCAGCGGTGGCGAGTACCACCTCGACGGCATCGAGGTGAGCAACCTCAACGACAACGCGCGCTCGAAAATCCGCAACGAAAAGATCGGCTTCATCTTCCAGGCGTTCAACCTGATCCCCGACCTCAATGTGTTCGACAACATCGAGGTGCCGCTGCGCTATCGCGGCATGAAGGCGGCCGAGCGCAAGCAGCGGATCATGGATTCGCTGGAGCGCGTCGGTCTCGCCTCGCGCGCCAAGCACTATCCGGCGGAACTGTCCGGCGGTCAGCAGCAGCGCGTGGCGATCGCCCGTGCACTGGCCGGCTCGCCGCGCCTGCTGCTGGCGGATGAACCGACCGGCAACCTGGATACGCAGATGGCGCGCAGCGTGCTCGAACTGCTCGAAGACATCCATCGCGAAGGCGCCACCATCGTGATGGTCACGCATGACCCGGAACTGGCCGCCCGCGCGCAGCGCAACGTGCACATCATCGACGGCCAGGTGGTGGATCTGTCGGAAGATCCGCGCTTCCACGCCATGCACGCCGACCACACCGGCACGATCGCCTGAGCCTGAGCGCCATGGCGTCATGAACAACGCCCTCGGCGTCAACGGGGGCGCCGCAACCATCTACGGAGAGTTACCGCAGCAATGTTCGCCTATTACTTCCAGCTTGGTCTGCGTAGCCTGCGCCGCAATCCCATGCTCACCGCGTTGATGGTGATGGCGATCGGCTTCGGCGTGGCGGCATCGATGATCACGTGGTCGGTGTTTCGTGCGGTGTCGGGCAATCCGATACCGGACAAGTCGACCCAGCTCTACACGACGCTGATCGACAATCGCGGGCCGCAGTACAACGACCAGGGCGAGCCACCGGAAGCACTCACCTACACCGACGCAACGGCGCTGATCAAGGCGCACAAGGCCGCCCATCAGACGCTGCTCTACGAAGTGGCGCCGTCGGTGCTGCCGGAAGGTAACCAGAGCCTGCCATTCACCGCGGACGGCTATGCCACCAATGCGGACTTCTTCGGCATGTTCGAGGTGCCGTTCGAATATGGCGGTGCTTGGCATGCCAACGACGACGACGGGCGTGCGGCGGTCGCGGTAATCAGCCACGAGCTCAACCAGCAGCTGTTCGGCGGCGGCGACAGCGTGGGTCGCGAGGTGACGCTGGACCGGCACACGTACCGCATCGTCGGGGTCACCGCGCACTGGGATCCGCAGCCGCGCTTCTACGATCTTTTCAGCGGCAACGCGTTTTCCGACCCGGTGCAGCTATACGTGCCGTTCAACCGCGCGATCGATGTGCAGCTCGACACCGCCGGCCGCAACAACTGCGGCGGCATTCCGAGCTACGGCGTCGGCCGCGCAGGCTGGTTGCATGGTGAATGCGTGTGGATTCCGGTGTGGGTGGAACTGCCGACGAAGGCCGATGCCGATCGCTACCGCGAATTCCTGACCGGTTACGCCGCCGAACAGCGGCGTGCCGGCCGCTTCGCTTGGGCGCCGAACGTGCGCCTGCGCGACGTCGGCAACTGGCTGGATCACGAGCAGGTAGTGCCGCCGGAAAGCCGCATCTCGCTGATGGTCGCGCTGGGTTTCTTCGTGATCTGCCTGGTCAACACGATCGGCCTGCTGCTGGCCAAGTTCATGCGCCGTGCGCCGGAGATCGGCGTGCGCCGCGCACTGGGCGCGCCACGCGTGGAGATCTACGAGCAGTTCCTGATCGAGGCCGGCACCGTGGGTCTGGCCGGCGGCTTGCTGGGCCTGCTGCTGACCGCTCTCGGCATGTTCGGCGTGGGCCTCATCTTCGATCCGGGCATTGCGCGTCTGGCGCACCTCGACGTGTCCCTCGTGGCGCTCACCCTGCTGGTGGCCATCGCGGCCACCGTGCTGGCTGCGTTCTACCCGACCTGGCGTGCTGCGCAAGTGCAGCCGGCCTGGCAGCTGAAGTCGAACTGAGGAGGGCCTGAGCATGATCCAGATCAAACCCATCCTCGCCGCGATGCGCCACCACAAGGCTGGCACCGTGTTGATCGCGCTGCAGATCGCGCTGACCCTGGCGATCGTGTGCAATGCGCTGTTCATCATCCAGCAGCGCACGGCGCGCCTCTCGCGGCCCAGCGGCATCGAAGAGACGAATCTGTTCGTGATCCAGAGCGACTGGGCCGACAAGTCCAATCCGCAACACACCGACGTACAGATGCAGGCCGACCTGCTCGCGCTGCGCCAGCTCGGCAGCGTGCAGGACGCCTCGCCCGCGAACAGTTTTCCGCTGCGCGGCGGCGGCTGGGACAACTACGTCAAGCTGGCGCCGGACCAGGTCAAGATGACCACCGATACCGCGATCTACTTTGCCGATGACCACACGCTGTCGACGCTGGGCACGAAGCTGATCGCCGGGCGCAACTTCACCCCCGGCGAAATCACCAGCCAGAAGCCACGCGACGCGCTCGCCTCGGCCCAGGTGGTCATCAGCAAGGATCTTGCGCAGCGGCTGTTCCCGAATGGATCCGCGCTGGGCAAGACGATCTACGTCTCGGCTGATGCCCGGCCGTCGACCGTCATCGGCATCACCGACACCCTGCAGGCACACATGCAGAGCCGGCGCACGCCGGACTATGCGTACAACGCGGTACTGGTGCCGGCGCGCCTGCTGGACGACAGCACCATTTACCTTGTGCGTGCCAGAGCGGGCCAGCTTGAGGCCGCCATGCGGGACGCGCCAAAAGCGCTGTATGCGCAAAGTCGCCTGCGCATCATCGACCGCAAGGACGGCGTGATGACCTTCGCCCAAGTGCGCCAGCGCTTCTACAAGAGCGACCGCGGCATGGCGATCCTGATGGGCATCATCAGCGTGGTGCTGCTGGCGATCACCGCCGCCGGCATCGTCGGCCTGACCAGTTTCTGGGTCGGCCAGCGGCGCAAGCAGATCGGCGTGCGCCGGGCGCTGGGCGCCACCCGCGGCGACATCCTCAACTACTTCCTCACCGAAAACCTGCTGATCGGGATCGGTGGCGTGCTGGTCGGTGCGGTGCTGGCGATTGGCATCAACTTGTGGATGGTGACCCAGTTCGAAATGGCGCGACTGTCGCTGGCCTATGTGGCCGTCGGCGTGGTCGCGTTGCTGTTGCTGGGCCAAGGCGCGGTGCTGGCACCGGCGCTGCGTGCCTCGCAGGTGTCGCCGGTGGAGGCGACGCGGAGCGTGTGAGTTCTTACTCCCTCCCCTGTGACCGAAGGGAATCCCTCTTCGGGACGAGCAGGGGAGGGCTGGGGTGGGGTGCTCCTGGCTGGCGAAAGAGCCACCCCCTCCCGACCTCCCCCTGCAAAAGCAGGTGGAGGAGACAAACAACGGAGTGATCGGAATGCTTGCCTACTACCTCGAATTGGCCCTGCGCAGCCTCAGGCGCAGTTTCGGCCTGACCGCGTTGATGGTGCTGGCGATCGGTTTCGGCGTGGCCGCGTCGATGACCACGTACTCGGTGTTCCGTGCCGTATCGGGCGATCCGATCCCGTGGAAGTCGTCGAAGCTGTTCGTGCCGCAGATCGACGCGTGGGGGCCGAAAGGGCACAACGATGACGGCGAACCGGCGGATGCGATGAACTACACCGACGCCATGGCATTGATGCGCGACCACCGCGCGAAGAGGCAGTCGGCGATGTACCAGATCTCGCCGTCGGTGGTGCCGGCCCGGGCCGGCAAGCATCCGCTCAACGTCGGCGGCCATGCCGTCTACAGCGAGTTCTTCGCGATGCTCGACGTGCCGTTCCTGTATGGCAGCGGCTGGAATGCGGAGGACGACACGCAGCGCGCGGCGGTGGTGGTGATCAGCAGCAAGCTCAACGAGAAGCTGTTCGGCAGGACCAACAGCGTGGGCAAGACGGTGAACATCGAAGGCAAGGACTACCGCGTGGTCGGCGTGCTGGACAACTGGAATCCGCAGCCGCGCTTCTACGACGTGGTCAATACCGGCGGCTTCAGCGAACAGGTCGAGGACGTGTTCCTGCCGTTCGAGCGCGCCATCGCGGTGGGCATCCCCAACGACGGCAACACCAACTGCAGCGAGATCCCGAAAGAGTCGGGTTTCGTCGGCCTGCAGCACTCCAGCTGCATCTGGCTCGCCTACATGGCCGAGCTGGACGATGCGGCCGCGGTGACCGCCTATCGGCAGTATCTGGACGGCTATGCGCGCGATCAGCAGAAGGCCGGCCGCTTCACCTGGGCACCGAACAATCGCCTGCGCAACGTGCCGGCCTTCCTCGATCACGAACATGTGGTGCCCAGCGACACCAAGGTCTCGCTGCTGGTGGCGCTGGGTCTGCTGCTGGTATGCCTGGTGAACACGATCGGCCTGTTGCTGGCGAAGTTCCTGCGCCGCAGCGGCGAGATCGGCGTGCGCCGCGCGCTGGGTGCGCCGCGCAAGGCGATCTACCTGCAGTTTCTCACCGAGGCCGGCGTGGTCGGCCTGGCCGGCGGCGTGCTCGGCCTGCTGCTGACCGGGGTCGGCGTGGCCAGCGTAGGCCTGGTCTTGCCCAAGAGCATTTCCGACCTGGCGCAACTCGATCTGTCCCTGCTCGCCATCACCCTGGTAGTGGCCGTGGTGGCCACCTTGCTGGCCGGTCTCTACCCCACCTTCCGAGCCTCACGCGTGCAACCCGCGTGGCAGCTCAAGAGCAATTGAGGATCACGCCATGACCATGCATCCCATCCTCGCGGCGTTGCGCAAGCACAAGGCCGGCGTGGTACTGATCGCGCTGCAGATCGCACTGACCCTGGCGATCGTCTGCAATGCCGTGTTCATCATCGGCCAGCGCATCGAGCGAGTGAACCGGCCGACCGGTCTGGACGAGAGCAACCTGTTCCTGGTCAGCCAGCAATGGGTAGGTGCGCCCAGCGGCGACGATACGGCCAGCGTGGAAAAACTCGACAGCCTGCAACTGACCGATCTGGCCGCTTTGCGTGCGCTGCCGGGGGTCGCGTCGGTGGCGCCGGTCAACTCGCTGCCGCTACTCAATTCGTCGTGGAACGGTTCGGTCGACCTCAAGCCGGGCGAGACGAGCCAAGGCAGTTTCCATGGCACTCGCACGACCTACTACTTCAGCGACGAGCAAATGCTGTCCACGCTGGGCCTGCGCCTGGTCGCCGGTCGCAACTTCACCACGGCCGACGTGGGGCACCGGGGTTTCCGCGACCAGGGTGAGCCATCGCTCGTGATCCTGACCAAGGCGCTCGGCGACAAATTGTTCCCGAAGGGAGATGTGCTGGGCAAGGTGATCTACCTCAACGGCGCGACCACGCCCACCACGATCATCGGACTGGTGGAGCGCATGCAGGTGCCCGGCACCGGCAGCTGGACCAATGAGTTCGTGTGGAACGCGACCCTGGTACCGACGCGGCTGGACGCGAACTTCGCGCGCTACGCCGTGCGTGCCAAGCCGGGCCAGCTGGACGCGGCGATGCGCGCGACAACACCGGCGCTGTATGCAGTGAACCCGATGCGCGTGCTCGACGACGACAGCGTGCGCTCGTTCGCGCAGATCCGCGAGCATGCCTATCAGGCCGACCGCGGCATGGCGATCCTGATGGGCGTGGTCTGCCTGATCCTGCTCTGCGTCACCGCCGCCGGCATCGTCGGACTGACCAGTTTCTGGGTCGGCCAGCGTCATCGGCAGATCGGTGTGCGCCGTGCGCTGGGCGCGCGCAAGGTCGACATCCTGCACTACTTCCAGATCGAGAACCTGCTGATCGCCGGCGTCGGCGTGGTGATCGGCGTGCTGCTGGCGGTGGGTCTGAACATGTGGCTGATGACCCACTACGAGATGGCCCGCATCCCGGTGCAGTACGTGCTGACCGGCGTGCTGGCGATGCTGGCGATCGGCCAGGCCGCCGTGTTCGTGCCGGCACGGCGCGCGTCCAATGTGCCCCCGGTGGTGGCGACGCGGGCGGTCTAGGAGACAGCCGACGGGCCGCCCGTGAATGAAATGCAAGCACCCGGATGTGTATTCGATGCTCATCGACTTGGAGATGCCCGTGAACAAATTTGCCGCGTTGATGATCGCCATTTCTGTTCTTGTTGTGTCTGGATCGCCCGTTGCGTCAGCCGCCGACACGCAAGCCGCGCAGCCTCTTTCCGCCGGTGCCCTGTTTGACAAGATATCGGCGCTTGATGCCGCCGTATTCGACGCTTTCAACCACTGCAGTTCCCCCGCACAACTACAAAAACATGCCAGTTACTTCGCGTCTGATGTCGAGTTCTATCACGACACCGGCGGTGTTACCTGGACGCGCAAGGAAATGATCGAAAGAACGCAGAAGAACGTATGCGGCCATTTTCGTCGCGAGCTGATTCCCGGCAGCCTGAAGGTGTTCCCGATCAAGGATTTCGGGGCCATCGAGCAAGGGGTGCATCGTTTTTGCCAATTCAAGACGGGTACGTGTGATGGCATGGCGGACTTCGTGGTGGTGTGGCGCCATCAAGGCGACGTGTGGCAGATCACGCGGGTTCTCAGTTACGGCCATCGGGCCAGTGAATGAGCTTGATTCAACGATTCACGCTTTGAAGCCCTCGCACCGGTGAAGCCGTGAGGGAGAGGGCGTTGAACCAACGGAGTACACGGAATGTTCGGCTACTACCTTGACCTCGCCCTGCGCAGCCTGAAGCGCAACCGGGTGCTGACCACGCTGATGGTGCTGGCGCTTGCGCTGGGCATCGGGGCCACGATCACCACGCTGACCGTGCTGCGGCTGCTGTCCGGCGATCCGCTGCCGCAGAAGAGCGCGCAGCTGTTCTACCCACAGATCGATCCGAACTCGAAGGAGGGCTACATCGAGGGCCAGACCAAGCCGGACTCGATCATGACCTATCCCGACGCGATGAACCTGTTGCGCGCGCAGCGCGGCGCGCATCAGGCGGCGATGGCGCTGACCCAGGCCAAGATCATGCCGAAACAGGCCAACGCGCGCCCGTTCTTCGGCGATGCGGTGATGACCACGGCGGACTTCTTCACGATGTTCGCCGCGCCGTTCCAGTACGGCGGCGGCTGGACCGCGGCGGACGACGACAATCGCGCCCAGCTGGTGGTGATCGCCAGTTTCCTCAACGACAAGCTGTTCGGTGGCGCCAACAGCGTGGGCCGCGTGATCCGCATCGACGATCACGACCTGCGCATCGTCGGCGTGCTCAAGCCGTGGGCACCGCAGCCACGCTTCTACGCGCAGGATCTTGGCGGGCGCAGCTACGGCGACGGCGATGCGGTGTTCCTGCCGCTGCACACCGCGCGGGCGATGAAGATGGGGCCACAGGACATCGAGTGCTATGCCGCGGTGCCGGACGTCGACCACATCGAGACGGCACCGTGCGAGTGGCTCGGCGTCTGGGTCGAGCTGAATAGTGCCGAGGCGGTGACCAGCTACAAGGCGTTCCTCGCTGGCTATGTGAAACAGCAGGTGGCGATGGGGCGGTTCCAGCGCTCCGAAACTTCACTGCTGGATCTGATGGGCTGGCTGCGGCAGGAACAGGTGGTGCCCGACGACGTGCGCCTGCAGGCAGGGTTGGCGTTTGGTTTCCTGCTGATCTGCGTGGTCAACACGGTGGGCCTGCTGCTGGCCAAGTGCCTGCGCCGCTCGCAGGAGATCGGCGTGCGCCGTGCGCTGGGCGCCACGCGCATGGAGATCTTCACCCAGTTCATGGTCGAGGCCGGCATTGTCGGCCTGGCCGGTGGCGTGCTGGGCCTGCTGTTCGCCGAATTGGGGCTGCTGGGCATTCGTCATCAACCGGCCCAGTACGCCAGCCTCGCCCATCTCGATCTGTCGATGTTCCTGTTTACCTTCGTGGTGGCCCTGATCGCCAGTCTCATCGCCGGCATCCTGCCCGCCTGGCGCGCCTGCGTGCTGGCGCCCGCCCCCCAACTGAAAGCGGCCTGAGGTCATCATGGAAATCCGACCGATCGAAATCCGTCCGATCCTGGCCAGCCTGCGCAAGCATCGCATTCCCGCCCTGTTGATCGTGCTGGAGATCGCGCTGGCCTGCGCCGTGCTGTGCAACGCCGTCTTCATGATCAGCAAGCGGGTCAGCGATATCCAGCTGCCCAACGCGATCGACGAACAGGGCCTGGTAACCGTCACCCTGCGCGGCACTGACGACAAGCTCGTCGGCAGCGATATCCCGCGCAATCTCGTCGCCTTGCGCGGCATCCCCGGGGTGCAGCAGGTGGGCATCACCAGCAGTCTGCCGCTCAGTCACAACAACTGGGGCTGGAGTTTCGGGGTGAGTCCCGACTCGGTCATCGCCAACCAGAAAAACATCAATGTCTCGCTGTACTTCATCGGCGAGGGCGGCGACAAGGCATTGGGGCTGCACGTGCTGCAGGGGCGGTTCTTCAACGCCGACGAGTTCGCCGACAGCAAGTTCGACACCGCGCCCCTGCCCGAGACCCACGTGGTCGTGATGACGCAGAGCGCCGCCAGGCAGTTCTGGCCCACGCAGCCGGCGCTGGGCAAGACGATCTATTCCAAGCCCTACTACTACACCGTGGTCGGCGTGGTCGCGGACGTACTGCGACCCAATGTGTATACGCAGAACACCGGAAAGTCCTACGAGGCGGTGTATTTCCCGATGAGCGCTGGCGGCAGCAAGGGCGCCTTCAGCTACTACATCCTGCGCGGCGCGGCGCAGGATCGCGAGCGCATCATGCGCGAGGCGGAACAGAAGCTGGCCGACCTCAATCCCGCGGCAGTTGCCAAGGGAAAGATCTACATGGATATCCGCCATGACTATTTTGCCGACATGAGCAGCATGGCCTGGATGCTTGTGCTGGTATGCGTGGTGATGCTGGCAGTGACCGCGTTCGGCATCGTCGGCCTGACCAGTTTCTGGGTCGGCCAGCGGCGTCGTCAGATCGGCATCCGCCGCGCAGTGGGCGCCACCCGCGGACACATCATGCAGTACTTCCAGACCGAGAACTTCCTGCTCACGGCGGCGGGCGTGCTGTTGGGCATGGCACTGGCCTTCGGCATCAACATCTACCTGCTGCAGCACTATGAGATGGAACGCATGCCCTGGTACTACCTGCCCGGCGGTGCCATTGCGCTGTGGCTGCTGGGCCAGATCGCAGTATTCGGCCCGGCGCGTCGTGCCTCCAGCGTACCGCCGGTAGTGGCGACGAGGAGCGTGTAATGGAGCCGCAGGAACGGATGATGTGGGAGCGACTTCAGTCGCGATGCCTTTCCCCATCCTGCCAACGAGCATTGCGACTGAAGTCGCTCCCACAGGCGCAAGAGTTGCCGGCTGCAACGGAGAATTGATAGATGTTCGCCTACTACCTCGATCTGGCCCTGCGCAGCCTCAAGCGCAACAAGGCGCTTACCGCACTGATGGTGCTGGCGATTGCGCTGGGCATTGGTGCGAGCATGACCACGCTGACCGTGCTGCACGTGCTGTCGGGCGATCCGCTGCCCGGCAAGAGCAGCAAGCTGTTCTATCCGCAGATGGATCCCCAGGACATGAGCGGTTACAAGCCGCAGGATGATCCGCCGATGCAGGTCACCTGGATCGACGGCATGGCCTTGCTGCACGCCAAACGCGAGCATTATCAGGCGCTGATGACCGGCGGCGCCGTGCCAGTGCAGGCGACGCAATCCTCGGTGGATCCCTTTTTCAAGGACGCACGCTACACCACCGCCGACTTCTTCCCGATGTTCGACGTGCCGTTCCTCTACGGACGCGGCTGGAACGCGGCCGACGACGAGGCAAGTGCACGCGTGGTCGTGCTCAGTCGCGAACTCAACGACAAGCTGTTCGGCGGCAAGGACAGCACCGGACAGACGCTGCGGCTGGATGACGTGGCATTCCGCATCGTCGGCGTGCTCGGCAGCTGGCGTCCGACTCCGCATTTCTACGATCTCAACACCGGCAGCTACTCATCCGATGAAGGCGTCTTCGTGCCGCTGACTACGGCCACGGATCTGAAGTTCGCCCGCAATGGCTCGACCGATTGCTGGGGCAAGGGATCGGGCTCGGACATGAAAGTCGCGACCTGCACCTGGCTGCAATTCTGGGTGCAGCTGGATACCCCTGCAGAGGCGGCCGCGTACAAGCAGTTCCTGCTGAACTATTCGCAGCAGCAGAAATCGCTGGGCCGGTTCGAGCGGCCGCCCAATGTGCGCCTGCTCGATCTGATGGGGTGGCTGGATTACAACAAGGTGGTGCCGGGCGACGTGCGGCTGCAGGTATGGCTGGCGCTCGGTTTTCTGCTGGTCTGCCTGGTCAATACCGTCGGCCTGATGCTGGCCAAGTTCATGCGCCGGGCGGGCGAGCTGGGCGTGCGTCGTGCGCTGGGTGCGTCGCGGCGCTCGCTATTTGCGCAACTGTTGACCGAGGCTGGGGCGGTCGGTCTGGCTGGTGGCATCGGTGGTCTGCTGCTGGCGTGGCTCGGTTTGTGGCTGGTGCGCGGGCAGTCGTCGGACTACGCCGCACTGGCTCACCTCGACCTGCCCATGTTGCTGGCGACCTTCGCCCTTGCCGTTCTCGCCAGTCTTCTGGCTGGTCTGTTGCCGGCCTGGCGCGCCTGCCTGGTTCCGCCCGCGTTGCAACTGAAGAGCAACTGACATGGACCTTCTGCCCATTCTCTCGACCCTGCGCCGGCACAAGATTCCGGCATTTTTGCTGATCCTGGAAATCGCCCTGACCTGCGCCATCGTCTGCAACGCCGTGTTCCTGATCAGCCAGCGCCTGGAGCGGGACAAGATGATCAGCGGCGTCGCCGAACACGAACTCGTGCACATTCAGATCGCCAGGATCGGCAAGGCGGACGACACCAGGTCACGGACGCAGGAGGACCTGGCTTTGCTGCGCCAGGTTCCCGGGGTGACCGCTGCGGCGTCGGTCAACCAGGTGCCGTTCACCAACAGCTCGCAGAACACCAGCATCCGGCTCGACCCCGACCAGAAGCTGCCCACCCTCAACGCCACCCAGTACATGGGCGAGGGCGTGCTCAAGACCTTCGGCACCACGTTCGTGGCCGGCCGCGATTTCATGGCCGATGAATACCTGAATCTCGACGACCTGCGTGACGATCCTGCACTGCAGGCGAAGATCGGCTCGGTGGTCATCACGCAGGCGCTCGGCGAACGACTGTGGCCTGGCCAGAGCGCGCTCGGCAGGGAAATCTATCTTGGCCATACCTCGGTGCGCGTGATTGGCGTGGTGCGGGCGTTGATCAGGCCATCGCTATCCAACGGTGATGACACCGCACAATGGTCGATGGTCTTTCCGCTGCGCGTGAGCGGATCGCGATACGTACTGCGCACCGCGCCGAACCAACGTGAGCGCGTTCTGGCAAGCGCGACCAAGGCACTGCTCCACGC
>JBEPVP010000021.1:0-27894 GCA_041690935.1 Rhodanobacter sp. | reverse complement strand
GCCAGGTCGCCGTAGACGGCGCCAATCTCGCGCTCCAGCGTGCCAGCTGCACCCTGCGTCGGCGGCTCGCCCTGCCCCCACAACGGGCCGGAAGGATGGATGTCCGCACGCGTCAGTCGTTCCACCAGCACGTCGGTAAAGGGTTCCGGTCCGAACCATGAACGCGAGCCGGCCAGCGACCAGATCTCGCCGTCCAGTGGTTTGTCCCACGCATCGCGTTCGACGCGCGCCGCCAGGGCGCTGTTGAAAATCTGCGAGCGCGCCGCCGACAGCAGGAACGAGCGCTTGTCGCGTTCGACCCGACGCCCGGCAAACATCGCGCGCGCCTGTTCCACGTTGCCGCCTTCGCGACCGAAGCGCTGCTCGCCGTAATAGTTGGGCACGCCGCGCGCGACGATCTGCGCCAGCACCCGTTCGGCCACTTCGCGATCGCCCTGCACCTCGCGCAGCACCAGCACGAAACGATTGCCGCGCAACGCACCGCGCTTGAGTTTGCGCGAATGCCGCGTCGCCGCCAGCACCTTCACTTCCGCATGCGGAAACATCGACCAGTCCGGATCGGGTTTGCCGGCCAGCTGCACCGAGAACGTCTGCCGGGTGACCGCATGGCGATCCTTCATCCCCGCGTAACCGACCGCGACCTGGGACACACCGGCAAACTTCGCCAGCTCACGGGCGACCCAGTCGGTATTCGCGCCGCGTTTTTCCACCCACAGCAAGGCGTGCTCGCCGGCGCCGTCGGCGTCGTAGCCGAGGATCTCCTCCACCTGGAAATCCTCGGGGCTGACGCGCAGCCGCGCGGTCAGTGGCGGTTCGCCGAAGGCATGCGGAAGTTCGGACATGAGTGTTCTCAGGGGCGAGGGGCGAGTAGCGCTGGGCGAGCGATAAGGAACAAGAGACGATAGACGAGTGGCGGGGCGCGAGCATCGTGGCAATCCGACGAAGAGATATGAACTTGCGCCCTCGCCCTTCGCCCCTCCGATCACACCAGAAATATCGTGGCCAGGCCGAGAAAGATGAAGAAGCCGCCGCTGTCGGTCATGGCCGTGATCAGCACGCTGGAGCCGAGCGCCGGATCGCGGCCGAACTTCGTCATCAGTACCGGGATGCCGACGCCAGCGAATGCCGCCAGCAGCAGGTTCAGCGTCATCGCCGCAGTCATCACCAGGCCGAGCGAGGCGCTGTCGTACAGCAGCCACGCCACGACGCCGATCACGCTGCCCCACATCAGGCCGTTGAGCAGCGATACGGTCAGCTCCTTGCGCCACAGCCGCTTGGCGCTTTCGGCGGTGATCTGGTTCAGCGCCAGCGCGCGCACGATCATGGTGATGGTCTGGTTGCCGGAGTTGCCACCGATGCCGGCCACGATCGGCATCAACGTCGCCAGCGCGACCAGTTTCTGGATCGAATCCTCGAACAGGCCGATCACGCGCGAGGCGATGAACGCGGTAACCAGGTTGACCGCCAGCCACGACCAGCGATTCTTCAGCGATGCCCATACCGAGGCGAAGATGTCCTCTTCCTCGCGCAGACCGCCGCGGCTCAGCGCCTCGCTCTCGCTTTCCTCGCGGATCACGTCGACCATCGCGTCGATGGTGATGCGGCCGATCAGGTGGCCGCGCCCGTCCACCACCGGCGCGGTCACCAGATCGTAACGCTCGAACGCCTGCGCCACCTGGTAGGCATCATCGTCGGGGTGGAACGTATTGACGTCCGGCGCCATCACCGCACTGACCATCTTGTCCGGCGAATTGACCAGCAACCAGTGCAATGGCAATACGCCGGTCAGCAGGTTGTCGTGATTGATCACGAACAGCTTGTCGGTCTGCGCCGGCAATTCGTCGAAGCGGCGCAGGTAGCGCAACACCACTTCCAGGCGCACGTCCTCGCGGATCGTGACCATCTCGAAATCCATCAGTGCGCCAAGCTGGTCGTCCCCGTAGGACAGCGCCGACTGCACCTGCTCGCGTTGCTGCGCGTCCAGGCCGGCCATCAGCTCTGGCAGCATCGCGGTGGGCAGATCCTCGACCAGATCGGCCAGCTCGTCGGCGTCCAGGGTTTCCGCCGCGGCGAGAATCTCGTGCCGGTCCATGTCCGCGATCAACGATTCGCGCACCGCGTCGGAGACTTCGAGCAGGATCTCGCCGTCGCGATCGGCCTTGATCAGTTGCCAGACCGCGAGGCGGTCGTCCAGCGGCAACGATTCGAGGATGAACGCGATATCGGCCGGATGCAGCTCGTCCAACTGTTGGCGCAATCGGGCCTGGGACGCTGCCGGCAATGCGCCGTCGTCGTGCCCACGCAGCAGCTCGACAATCGCCTCCAGCTGATCATGCAGCCGGTTGGTGGAGCTGCGGGCCTCTACTTCACTCACGCGCGCTCCAGCAGGACGCACGCCTGCGCGGCAACTCCCTCGCCACGACCGCAGAAGCCGAGTTTCTCGGTGGTGGTGGCCTTGACGCTGATGCGACTGATGTCGCTGTCCAGATCGGCGGCAAGGTTCTCGCGCATGGCCTGCGTGTGCGGCCCGACCTTCGGCTCCTCGCCGATCACCGTTATATCGGCGTTGCCCAGCGCGTAACCGTGCTGCGCCATCAGCATCGCCGCGTGGCGCAGGAACTGGCGGCTGTCGGCGTGGCGCCAGCGTTCCTCCGACGGCGGAAAGTGCTGGCCGATGTCGCCCAGTGCCAGTGCGCCGAAGATCGCGTCGCACAGCGCATGGATCACCACATCGCCGTCCGAATGGGCCACCACGCCACGACGATGCGGTATGCGTACGCCGCCAAGCATGACGTGGTCGCCGTCGCCGAATGCGTGCACATCAAAGCCTTGTCCGATCCTCATGTCGCTGTCCTCGCGAGCAGGAACTCGGCCAGCGCGAAATCCGCCGCCGTGGTCACCTTGATATTGTCTTCGGCGCCTTCGACCAGCAACGGCGCGAAGCCAGCCTGCTCCATCGCCATTGCCTCATCGCTTACGCTGATGCCGCGCTGCGCTGCCTCACGCAGTGCCGTCGACAGTTGAGCACGGCGGAACATCTGTGGCGTGAAGGCGCGCCAGCGCTGGTCGCGCGGTTCGGTCGACTCGCTGCGGCCGGCAGCGTCCGCCCGCTTGAGCGTATCGCGCAACGGTGCACCCAGCAGCCCGCCATCGACCGCGCTGGCCAGTTCGATCAGCCGGCCGATATCCGTCAGTCGCACACACGGGCGCGCGGCGTCGTGCACCAGCACGAACGCATCCGCGCCCACCACGTCCGGCAACGCGTCGACCCCGGCCAGCACCGAATCACTGCGCTCGCGTCCGCCGACCGCCGTGAGTACCGGCTTGCCGCCGAGCGTGCTGATGCCCGACCAGCGTGCATCCGCGGCATCCAGAGTCACCAGCAGGCCGGCGATCCGCGGGTGTGCGGCAAGCCGCTCCAGCGTGTGCTCGATCAGCGGCCGTCCGGCCAGCGGCAGATACTGTTTGGGGCAGTCCCCGCCGACCCGCGTACCGCGCCCGGCGGCCGGCACCACGCACCACACGCTGAACGAACTCATGGCGAGCCGGCAGATGCGGCAGAAGGCGGCAGCGTGCTTCCGGCATGCGCCGGCTGCTCGACGACCTGATAGAAAACCTCGCCCGGCTTGATCAGGCCCAGTTCGGTGCGCGCGCGCGCCTCGACGGCCTGGTCGCCGTGCTTGAGATCCAGCACATCCGCGCCGACGGCCTGGTTGCGCTGCAACAGTTTCGCGTTCTCGTCGGTCTGCTTCTTCACCGACACGCGCAGGCTGTCCACCTCGCGCATGCTGCCATTGCCGGACCACAGCTTCAGCTGCAGTCCGATCAGGACGAGGATCAGAACCAGGGCGATCCAGCGCAACATGGCCAATCGATAGCTCCGCTCAGCCCGGCAGGCGGGTCAGGTTGGGAAACGCATCGCGGCCGGCATAACGCGCCGCGGCGCCGAGTTGCTCCTCGATGCGCAGCAGCTGGTTGTACTTCGCCACGCGGTCGCTGCGGCACAGCGAGCCGGTCTTGATCTGGGTCGCGGTAGTCGCCACCGCGATGTCGGCGATGGTGGTGTCCTCGGTCTCGCCGGAGCGGTGCGAAATCACCGCCGCGTATTTCGCCGCGTCGGCCATCGCGATGGTTTCCAGTGTTTCGGACAGCGTGCCGATCTGGTTGACCTTGATCAGGATCGCGTTGGCGATGCCCGCGTCGATACCCTTGCGGAAGATCGCGGGATTGGTGACGAAGTTGTCGTCGCCGACCAGCTGGATGGTCGTGCCGAGCCGCTCGGTCAACAGCTTCCAGCCCTCGCCGTCGCCCTCGTCCATGCCATCTTCGATGCTGATGATCGGGTACTGCTTGGCCCAGTCCGCCAGCAGCTCGACGAACTGTGCGGAGCTGTATTTTTTCCCTTCGCCGGCCAGATCGTATCTGCCGTCCTTGTAGAACTCCGAGCTGGCCGCATCGAGACCGAGCAGGATCTGGCTACCGATGGTGTAACCGGTTTTGTTGATCGCTTCGAGGATGGTATCCAGCGCTTCGATGTTCGAACGCAGGTTCGGCGCGAAGCCGCCCTCATCGCCGACCGACGTGCTCATGCCGCGGCCCTTCAGCACACTCTTCAGCGCATGGAAGATTTCCGCGCCCGCGCGCAGCGCCTCGGCGAAGTTCGACAGGCCCACCGGCAGCACCATGAACTCCTGCACGTCGACGTTGTTGTCCGCATGCGCGCCGCCGTTGATGATGTTCATCATCGGCACCGGCAGCGCACCGGGCTTGCCGTTCGACAGATAGCTCCACAACGGTTCGTCGCGCGACGCCGCGACCGCATGCGCCGCTGCCATCGACACGCCGAGCAATGCGTTCGCACCGAGCTTGCCCTTGTTCGGCGTACCGTCCAGCGCAATGAGCTTGGCGTCCAGACCCTGCTGGTCGGCCGCATCGAAACCCGTCAGCGCCTCGGCAATCGGGCCGTTGACGTTGGCCACCGCCTGCTTCACGCCCTTGCCGCCGTAACGCGACTTGTCGCCGTCGCGCAGCTCGACCGCCTCGCGCGAACCGGTGGAGGCGCCACTCGGCACCGCGGCGCGGCCAAAGCCGCCGCCGGCCAAGGTGATTTCGGCCTCCAGCGTGGGATTGCCGCGCGAGTCGAGGATTTCACGGGCGTGGATGCGGGTGATGCTGGTCATCATGTCGGTCTCAATACGTGGTGAGGTTTTACGGATGCACGCCGCGTCATTCGCTGTAGGAGCGCACCCTGTGCGCGATGCTCTTCAGCAAAGAGCGTTCGCGCACAGGGTGCGCTCCTGCGCGGTTACAAATCCTGTTCCAGGAAGCCGTGCCGCTTGGTCACAGCATCCAGCTCCAGCAGGGTTTCCAGCAACGCTTCCATCTTGTCCAGCGGCCACGCGTTCGGGCCATCGCTGAGCGCCTTGCTGGGATCCGGATGCGTCTCGGCGAACAGGCCGGCCACGCCGACCGCCACTGCCGCGCGCGCCAGCACCGGCACGAACTCGCGCTGGCCGCCCGAGGTGGCGCCCTGGCCGCCCGGCAGCTGCACCGAGTGAGTGGCGTCGAACACCACCGGACAACCGGTATCGCGCATCACACTCAGCGAGCGCATGTCCGACACGAGGTTGTTGTAGCCAAAGCTGGCGCCGCGCTCGCATACCATGATGTGGTCGTTGCCCGCCGCTTTCGCCTTGGCCACCACGTGCTTCATGTCCCACGGCGCCAGGAACTGGCCCTTCTTGATGTTGACCGGCTTGCCCGCGCGCGCCACCTTCTGGATGAAGTCGGTCTGCCGGCACAGGAACGCCGGCGTCTGCAGCACGTCGACCACCGAGGCCACCTCGTCCATCGGCGTGTATTCGTGCACGTCGGTGAGCAGCGGCACACCGATCTGCCGCTTCACTTCGGCGAGGATGCGCAGGCCCTCTTCCAGACCCGGTCCGCGGAAGCTCTCGCCCGAGGAACGGTTCGCCTTGTCGAAACTGGACTTGAAGATGAAATGGATGCCGAGTCGGCCGGTGATTTCCTTCAGCGTGCCGGCGGTGTCCAGTTGCAGTTGCTCGGACTCCACCACGCACGGACCGGCGATCAGGAACAGCGGCTGGTCCAGCCCGACCTCGAAATTGCAGAGTTTCATCGCTGTATCTCCTGCTGTTGCAGCGATGTCAAAAGCCCATCATCCCGGCCATGGATTGGCCGGGGCCCAGTCACAGGGACGTGAAAAGCCTTCATGCGACCGACTCCTGTGCCAGCTGCGCGCCCTCACGCACGGCCTTGTACTCGCGTGCGGCGTGGACGAAACCGCTGAACAACGGATGCCCGTCACGCGGCGTCGAGGTGAATTCGGGATGGGCCTGGCAGGCCAGGAACCACGGATGCTGCTGTCGTGGCAACTCAATCATTTCCACCAGCAGGTCGTCCATCGACTTGCCGGAAATCACCAGACCGAGATCCTCGAACGACTGGCGATAGCGATTGTTGAACTCGTAGCGATGACGATGGCGCTCGCGCACCACGTCCTGGCCATACAGCTCGCGCGCCAGCGTGCCGGCCTTCAAACGACATTCCTGCGCTCCCAGGCGCATGGTGCCGCCCAGGTCGGAACGCTCGCTGCGCTGCTCGATATCACCGGCGGCCGTGGTCCACTCGGTGATCAGGCCAATCACCGGATCGGGCGTATTGCGATCGTTCTCGCTGGAATCGGCGTAGGGCAGCCCGGCAACGTTGCGGGCGAAATCGATCACCGCCGCATGCATGCCGTAGCAGATGCCGAAATACGGCACGCCATGTTCGCGCGCATATTTGGCGGCGAGTATTTTCCCTTCGAAACCGCGCTTGCCGAAGCCACCCGGCACCAGGATCGCGTCGACGTTGCCCAGCGTCTTCGCCGCGCCCTCGGCCTCGACCTGCTCGGAATCCACCCAGTTGAGATTGACGCGCGCCTGCTGCTTGATGCCGCCATGGCGCAGCGCTTCGGCCAGCGACTTGTAGGCATCCTTGTGCTCGACGTACTTGCCGACGATGGCCACGGTGACCCCGTCCTTCGGGTGCTCCACCGCATCGACCGTGCGCTGCCAGCTGGACAAATCTGCCGGGCCGGCGTCCAGCCCGAGCCGCTTCACCACGATGTCGTCCAGCCCCTGGCTGTGCAGCCACAGCGGCATCTTGTAGATCACGTCGACATCCGGTGCGCTGATCACGGCCGATTCGGGCACGTTGGTGAACAGCGCGATCTTGCGGCGCTCGGCCTCCGGCAGCGCCTCCTCGCAGCGGCACATCAGGATGTCCGGCTGAATGCCGATCGAGCGCAACTCCTTCACCGAGTGCTGGGTCGGCTTGGTCTTGATTTCGCCGGCAGCCTTGATATACGGCACCAGGGTGAGATGCATGAACACGACTTTTTCCGGGCCATGCTCGACGCGCAGCTGGCGGATCGCCTCCAGGAACGGCAGCGATTCGATGTCGCCCACGGTGCCGCCGATCTCCACCAGCGCCACGTCGAAACCGCGGGTGGCTTCGTGGATGCAGTGCTTGATCTCGTCGGTGATGTGCGGGATCACCTGCACGGTGGCACCCAGATAATCGCCACGGCGCTCCTTGCGGATCACGCTCTCGTATATCTTGCCGGTGGTGATCGAATTCTTGCCGGTCAGGCGGGTGTGCACGAAGCGCTCGTAGTGGCCGAGGTCGAGATCGGTTTCCGCGCCGTCGTCGGTCACGTAGACCTCACCGTGCTGGAACGGACTCATCGTGCCCGGATCCACATTGATGTAGGGATCGAGCTTCATCATGGTGACCGAGAGTCCGCGCGCTTCGAGGATGGACGCGAGCGACGCCGCAGCAATGCCCTTGCCAAGCGAGGACACCACACCGCCGGTGACGAAAATCAGGGGGGTCATGGAAAGCAGCCGTGCTGGAAATTAGGCATTTTAGCTGCAGAAGCGTCCGGCTGCGAGATGAATCGGAGAATTCGTCGTTGTTGGTTCATTTGCGGCCCCGCCGCACGGATGAAACCGCCGCCGGTCGCCTGCTAGCATGTTCGGATGAACAGCCCCATCCCCGCCCGTCTCGCCGCCCTGCGCGCGGCCATGCAGCAGCACGGCGTTGCCGCCGTCCTGGTTCCCAGCGCCGATCCGCACCTGTCCGAATACCTGCCGGAACACTGGCAGGCACGCGCGTGGCTGTCCGGTTTCAGCGGCTCCGCCGGCACCCTGGTCGTCAGTCGCGAACACGCCGGGCTGTGGACCGACTCGCGCTATTTCTCGCAAGCCGAACAGCAGCTGGCCGGCAGCGGCATCGCCTTGATGAAACTGCGGGTGCCGCATACAGCCGAGCATCTGGAATGGCTGCAGCAGCATCTGCACCCCGGCGACGTGCTGGCCGTGGCGGGTGACAGCCTGGCACTCACCACCCAGCGCCAGATCGAGCGCCGGCTGGCTGACGTCGGCGCCACCCTGCGCACCGATCTGGATCTGCCCGGCGCGATCTGGCCGGACCGCTCCGCGCTGCCGCAGGCGCCGGTGGTCGCGCATGACCCGGCTTACGCCAGCGTTCCGCGCTCCGACAAGTTCAACCGCCTGCGCAAGGCGATGCACAAGCTCGGCGCCACCCACCATTTGCTGTCCAGCCTCGACGACATCGCCTGGCTGACCAACCTGCGCGGCAGCGACGTGGAGTGCAATCCGGTATTTCTGGCCCATCTGCTGGTGCAGGCGGACGGCCGCGCCACCTTGTTCGTCCACCGCGCCAAGCTCAGCGATGCACTGGTCGCCGCGCTCGCCGCCGATGGCATGGCGGTCGCCGACTACGCCTCGATCACCTCGACCCTGCAGGAACTGGGCGCGGCCGACCACCTGTTGCTGGACAGTGGCCGGGTGGTCAGCTCGATCGCCGCAGCGATTGCGCCGGCCGTCACCAGGATCGAGGCGGCCAACCCGAGCACCGCGTTCAAGGCGGTCAAGAACACCGCCGAACTCGACCATGTCCGCGAGGTGATGCGCCGCGACGGCGCCGCGCTGGTGCGCGGCTTCCGTCGGCTGGAGCAGCGTCTCGCCGCCGGCATGACGCTGACCGAACTGGATGTCGATACCTTGCTGCATGAGGAACGCTCGGCCCAGCCCGGCTGGGTCGGCGAGAGTTTCGCCACCATCGCCGGCTATCAGGCGAACGGCGCGCTGCCGCATTACCGCGCCACGCCGGAGTCGCACAGCACGCTGCAGCCGAGGGGCCTGCTGCTGATTGATTCCGGCGGCCAGTACCTCGGCGGCACCACCGACATCACCCGCGTGCTCGCGCTCGGCGAAACGACGTCGGAGCAGCGCTGCGATGCCACCCTGGTGATGAAGGGCATGATCGCGTTGTCCCGCGCACGTTTTCCCAAGGGCGCCAGCGGTCCGCAACTGGACGCGCTGGCACGAGCGCCGCTGTGGGCTTCGGGCATGGACTATGGCCACGGCACCGGTCACGGCGTCGGCTATTTCCTCAACGTGCACGAAGGCCCGCACGGCATTCGTCCGCCCGTCGCCGGCGGTGCGCTGGTGGCGCTGGAACCGGGCATGATCAGTTCGATCGAGCCGGGCCTGTACAAGCCCGGCCGTCACGGCATCCGTCACGAGAACCTGGTCGTGGTGGTCGAAGCCGACCAGACCGAGTTCGGCGAATTCCACGCATTCGAGACGCTCACGCTGTGCCCGTTCGACCGCCGCGCGCTGGAGCCGAGCCTGCTCAATCCGGAAGAACGCGCCTGGCTGGACGACTACCACGCCGGCGTGCGCGCCGCACTCAGCCCGCTGCTGGACGACGCCGATCTGGAATGGCTGAACCGCCACTGCGCGCCGCTGTAACACGCGCCCGCACATCACCGGGATGGTTCAGCGGAAGTGCGTCGCGTCCACCTCGGTGGCAGCGGGTTGCATGAAGTACTCATGCAGGTATTTCTCGCCTTCATCGCAGAATGCGGTGACCACGGTCTTCAGCTCGGGGAAGTTCTGGCGGACGCGCTTGGCGGCCAGCAGGTGTGCGCCGGAGCTCGGGCCGCAGAACAACCCGTAGCTGCGCGCCAACCGTTTCATCTCGCTCACTGCGTCGACACTCGACACGCTCAACACCTCGTTCACCAGCGCGGCATGGCGCTGGAAGATGCCCGGCACGAAGCCGTCGGAAATGCCCTCGATGGTGTGCATGGCGATCTCGCCACACAGGATCGTGCACGATTCGGACGGCTCCATCGCGAACAGCCGCACGTTCGGGTTGACCGCGCGAAAAGCCTGGCCCACGCCGATCAGGGTGCCGCCGGTGCCTACACCCAGCACCAGCGCGTCGGGCAGCCGGCCCGGTGGCAGCTGGGCCAGGATTTCCGGTCCCAGCACCAGCCGGTTTTCCTCCACGTTCCACTCCGACTCGAACTGGCCCGGCGCGAAATAGCCGGGCTGCTGGCCGAGTTCCCGGGCCCGCTTCAATGCCTCGTTGACATGGAAGTTGCCGCAGAACAGCACCTCCGCGCCGTACGCCCGCGAGATCGCCACCCGCTCGCTGGACAGGCCTTCGGGCATCACCACCAGCATGCGGTAACCCTTCACCGCCGCCACCATCGACAGCGCATTGCCGGTGTTGCCGCTGGTCGCCTCCACGATGGTGTCGCCGGGATTGAGCAGACCTTCGTGCTCGGCGCGCTCGATCATGTATTTGGCGATGCGCGCCTTGATCGAACCGGAGGGATTGAGGAACTCGATCTTCGCGTAGACGCCCTCGATCTCCAGCAGTGGCGTGTCGCCCACCGCGTCGAGGATGCTCTGCGATACGGTGTCGAAGCGGGTGGCCATCTCAGCCGGCCTCGTGCGCATGCTGTTGCATCACGTCCAGCGCGAGGGTGGAATGCGCATAGGCGCCGCCCGCGCGCATCTCCGCGGCGACCCAGATCGCCTCCATGATCTGCGCTTCGCCGGCGCCCTGCTTCAATGCCTCAGCGGTGTGTCCCTTGATGCAGTACGGGCATTGCGTGACATGCGCCACCGCCACCGCGATCAGCTGCTTGGTGACGTTCGGCAGCGCGCCATCGGCAAACACCGCGGTGCTGAACGCCTTGAAGGCCTTGAGTGGTTCCGGTGCGAGTTCGCGGCGCTTGAGCGCAATTTCCGCAGAGGACGGCGGATACATCGATGTGTCCATGACATGCTCCTTGTTGACAGCGGATGGCCGGGGGCGAACCAGGCGACGCGCGGACAGCCACGGATTCGCGCCGTCGTGGTACCCGCACATTCGATGATCTGACGCACCCGGCAGGCGCCGACTCACAGTCCCAGATTGTTGTGTTCCAGCACACGTTCGGCGCGATAACTTGATCGAACCAGCGGCCCGGCAACCGCCTCCAGGAAACCCTTGCCCAGTGCCCATTCGCGATAGCGCTGAAACTCGTCCGGCGTAACGAAGCGCTGCACCGCGAGGTGATGCGGGCTGGGGCGCATGTATTGCCCCAGCGTGACCACGTCGACGTTGGCGCGGCGTATATCGTCCAGCGTGCGCTCGATCTCCGCGTCGGACTCGCCCAGGCCGAGCATCAGGCTGGTCTTGGTCAGTGTTTTCGGCGCGTGTTGCTTGGCGAACGCCAACACACCCAGGGTCTGCGCGTAACCCGCGCGCGGGTCGCGCACCGGGTGCGTCAGGCGCTCCACGGTCTCCAGATTCTGTGCGTAGGTAACCAGACCGGCGTCAAGCACGACCGCCACCGAGTCGAGCTTGCCGGCGAAGTCCGGAGTCAGCGCCTCGACCGCCGTCATTGGCGAACGCGCATGGATCGCGCTGACACAAGCGGCGTAGTGCGCCGCGCCGCCGTCGGGCAAATCATCGCGATCCACCGACGTCAGCACCACATATTTCAGCCCCATCAGCGCCACCGCATCGGCGACCTGCATAGGCTCCAGCGGATCGAGCCAGCCATTCGGGTTGCCGGTGCTGACTGCGCAGAACTTGCATGCGCGGGTGCATACCGAGCCCATCAGCATCAACGTGGCCGTGCCTCGACCCCAGCATTCGGCAATGTTCGGGCATTTCGATTCGGCGCACACGGTATGCAATTTGTGGCTGTGCACGATCTCGCGCACTTCCTCGTACTGCGCGCCACTGGGCAACCTGACGCGCAACCACGGCGGCTTGTGGCCCACATCAGGCACCGCGCTGGCGGCATTCGGACGAATACCGCCCTTGATCGCGCGCGTGCCCTGCGGGCTGACAAACTTGTTGCCGTCGGGGATGCGCGTACGGCTTTCTTCGCTCGACATGGATGCCTCGATCGCGGGGTTGCATACAGTCTCCCGCGACCTTCATCGACGCGCCCTGATGTAGGTCAAACCGCGCGGCCAGCGTGCGTGGTGCAGGTGGTCTGAGATGCACTCAGGTGCGCTTGGGCGGCACCAGCCTGAGCCTGGTCGAGGCCTGCGGCTGGTTCGGGCACAGCAGGTGCTGGATCTCGTCTGGCCTGAGCGGATACGAATACAGATAACCCTGCCCCTCGATACAGCCGGCGCGCAGCAGGAAGTCGTGCTGCGCCTCGGTCTCGATGCCTTCGGCAATCGTGATCAGGCCGAGGCTCCTGGACATCGCCAGCATCGCCTCGGTGATCGCCGCATCGTTCACGTCGCCGGGCAGGCCGGTGACGAAGGAGCGGTCGATCTTCAGATAGGCCACCGCCGGCAGCTTGAGGTAGGACATCGAGGAGTAACCGGTACCGAAATCGTCGATCGCCACGGCAATGCCCAGCGCGTGCAAGGTGCGCATGGTGCGCTCGGTGTCCTCACCCAGCCGCAACATCGCGCTCTCGGTGATTTCCAGCAACAGGCGGTTCGCCGACAATTGCCTCGATTGCAGTGTCCGGCTCACCCCGTCGACGAAGGCCGGGTGCCCGAACCAGCGCGCGGAGATGTTCACCGCCACCCGGATCGGCGGGACACCGGCCAAGTCCCAGGCCTGGATCTGCGCGCAGGTCGCCTGCATGACCCATTCGTCGATGCGGCGGATCAGGCCGAGGCCTTCGGCCACCGGAATGAACTCGCCGGGCAACACCTCGCCACGTTCCGGATGTTGCCAGCGCAGCAACGCCTCCACCGCCACGATGCGGCCCGTGCGCAACTCGATACTGGGCTGGAACACCAGCTGGAACTCGTTGCGGACCAGCGCCTGACGCAGCTCGGTCGCCAGTTGCAGGCGCCGGCGGGTATCGGCATGCATCATCGGCGTGTAGAAACGAAACGCGTTGCGCTCCTCGGTCTTCGCCGCGTACATGGCTGCGTCGGCATTCCCGATCAGCGCCGCCGCGCTTTCGCCATCCAGCGGATAGCCGGCCACCCCGATGCTGGCGCTGAGCACGATCTCGTAGTCGTCCACCTGCAGCGGTTCGGACAGCGTAGCCAGCAGGCGGCTGACGATCGCCCTGGCGTCCTCGCGCAGGCTCAGTCGTGGAATCAGCACGGTGAACTCGTCGCCGCCGATGCGGCCGGCCACGTCGCCGTCGGACAACTGCCGCCGAATGCGTTCGCCGACCTTGACCAGCAGGCGATCGCCGATCGCATGGCTGTAGCTGTCGTTGACGATTTTGAATGCGTCCAGGTCGATGAACAGCACCACCACAGCCAGGCGCTCGCGCTCGGCGATCGCGATCGCCTCGGTGCAACGTCGCTCGAACTCCGCGCGGTTGGCCAGCCCGGTGAGCGGGTCATGCCGCGCCAGATACTCCAGTCGCCGCTGGTTGGCCTTCGCTTCGTGGATGTCGGTGCACACCGCGACGTAATAGACCACCTGATTGTCCGCATTGCGGATCGCGCTGATGCTCAGATGTTCCGGGTAGCTGCTGCCATCACTGCGGGTGCTCTGCACTTCGCCGAGCCAGTTGCGGCCCGCCGCCACTTCATCCCATACCGACTGCGGCAGCGGCTTGCCGTCAGGCAGGCGACGCATGTCATCGAGGCGCTTGCCGCGCAGCGCCTGGCTGGTGAAACCGGTGAGATCAGTGTGGGCGGCATTGGTCGAGATCACCAGACGGGCAGCGTCGGCGATGATCACGCCTTCGGCGATGCTGGCCAGCGCCTCGGCGGCAACCCGCCGTTCCTGCTCCATCGCGACGCGTTCGGAAATGTCGCGGATGATCGCCTGGCGCACCGGCTGGTTGCCCCAGTTGGCGAGGCTGGTCTGCGTCTCCACCGGCCGCGTGGCGCCGGCTGTGCCGAGCAGGGCGTTGGTGGAGGCCTGACCGGCCTTCTGCCCGGAGAGCGACTGCACGAACAGATGTACGAAACGGTCGCCAATCAGATCCTGCGCGTCACGCCCGGTCCATAGCGAGGCGGTACGGTTGACGTCCAGGATCCGCCCGCTGACTTCGTCGACCATCACGATCGCATCGGCGGCACTGTCGAAAAGCAGGCGGTAGCGCTCCTCGCTGCCGCGGATGCTTTCCAGGATGCGGCGTGCCATGCGCAGCCAGAGCAGCGCCGCAACGGCGAACGCGCCCAGCACCGCCCAGAACAACAGCTGGCCGAGCCATACCGCGCCCTTCACGATCTCGACCGAGAACAGATTCGTGCGCGGCTCCATGTAGACATTCAGCGCGGTTATGCGGCCATGTTGCCGCACGATCTCGGCTGCCGACGGCCCACCCGTGCGGTAGGCCTCGCGCAACTCGTCGGCAATCCGGCCGAGTTCGGCGATCGACGCGTCGGTGGAACGCCAGGCCTCGATTGCCTCGCGCATGTGCGGGGTATCGGGAAAATGCTGCAGCATGAAGACCATGCCCGACTGAGCGGCCGGTATGATGTTGCCGCGCTTGAATATCTCGGTGATCTCCTGCTCGCTGTACTGGCCGGAGATGATCGCATCGCGACCGCGCCGATCGGATTCAAGCAGCCGGAAATTGTTCTGAAAGTCGGCCAGTTCCGCGGTTTTGCCATCGAGCGCGTAGTTGGCCAGATCGATCACGGCCTGTTTCTGCGCCTTGGACCAAACACTCTCGCTGTTGAGAAAACCAGCGAGAGTGACTTGGACCTGCAACACGCCCCAGGTCAGCGCCATGATCAACGCGATGGCAATCGCCAGCGAATAGGCCAGCGGCAGCAGGCGCCGTGTCAGTGGTCTCTGCAAACTGTTACCCATGAAATGCATCGCCTGCCTAGTCGATTGATGATGCAGTTGTATTCCAGGGTTCCAGCTTACGCCACCCCATCCATCAAGCCGCTACTTCGTTCTTCGCCACCCACAGATCGCGGCAGCTCCGGATACAGCGGTCCCCCAGCAGAATCATGCTCATGTAGCTGCGCCGGATGCATTCGCCCAGATGGTCAACTTCATCGGGCGAGGGCGTCTCGCCCATCAGCGTACACACTATATCCAGTGCTTCCCATGGATGGACATCGTCGTAGGCTGCATGCAGGTGCAGCCAGCGCAGGCTGGATGCGCGGATCGCCGGGTCGAAACTCTCCCGGTACTTGGCACTGTCGTAGATCATCTGCGACCAATCCCCGGTGACGCCCTCGATCGCGTAGTTGGTGGCCACGATACCGGCAGCCAGGGTCCCGCGGGCACTGATTTCCTCACACCAGCGCGGCAGCCCATCGGTGCCATGTGGAGGCGCGCTATGCAGCAGGTCTTCGCGCGCGACCCCGGCACCCTCGGCCCAGTTGATCCAGTACTCGGCGTGATTCTGCTCGACCCGGATATTGCGCACCAGCCAGCGGCGCGCCTTGTCATCGCCAGGACTGCGGCCGTAGCGGGTCTTCAGCAGGTTCAGCGCCATGAAGCTCGGGAACCGCTCGATGAACGGCCACAGGCCCATCATGAAGTTGCGGGTGGACTCATGGTCTAGCTGGAGCGCGGTCATCATGCGCCAGATGTCGTGATCCAGGACGCGCTTCCGGGTGCTTTCGCAATCGGCAACCATGTCTTGTGCCCATTGCGGGTAGCTGGTCAGTTCAGTCAGCGGGCCGGTACGTTCGAAACGAGTGTTCATCGATTTACTCCAGTTTTGATGAAGACCGCCAGCCAAAATGGCGACGGCAAGCCCGGCGTCAAAATATTGACGTCGGGTTCCTATAGTGGACGCGCTGGAGTGGTTGCCATAGCGGTCACAACGCGAGGGTCTGGTCGCGTTGCCCGGTCACCCGCGCGCCTCGCCGTCATCGCTGCCTTGAAAGCATTGCTCCTGTACGGCAGTGCGCGCTGGCGAGTGTTCACAGGCCCGATACGACGCCGCGGAAATACTCGCGTTTATTGCCGAGGAAAGACCGCCATGAGTGTCGCCGCACAACCGCTGACCCCGGAGGATCCGGCGCTGTCGCCATGGTGGCTGCGCACGATGCTGATCGTGATGGTGCTGGGCTTTGCCGGCCTGCTCACGATCACCTCGCTCGCCTACCGCAACGCTCCGCCGATCCCGGCACAGGTCGTCGACGCGCACGGAACCCGCCTGTTCAGCGGCGATGACATCAGCGATGGCCAGACCGTCTTCCTCAAATACGGACTGATGGACAACGGCAGCATCTGGGGCCATGGGGCATATCTCGGGCCGGACTATTCGGCCGCAGCATTGCACCGCATCGGCGAGGACACCGCCGCGGCTATCGCACGCCGGCAATACCAGCAGCCTTTGGCCGCATTGACGCTGGGGCAGCAAGCAGCGGTGCACGCGGAAACCGCGGTCGAACTGAAAACCAATCGCTACGATGCGACCAGCGGCACCCTGCAGCTGACCGCACCGGAAGCGGCGGCCTATGCCCAGCAGCTCGGCTACTGGACCGATTATTTCCTGCATCCCGAACGCAACGGCGGGCTGAAGGCCGGGCTGATCACCGACCCGGTCGAGCTGCGCCAATTCACAGCCTTCGTGACCTGGGCGGCGTGGGCGTCGGTTGCCAATCGCCCCGGCGAGAACTATTCGTATACCAACAACTTTCCGTACGACCCCAGCGTGGGCAACCTGCCGGTTCCGGGTGCTCTGCTGTGGAGCGCGCTGAGCCTGATCGTGCTGCTGGCCGGCACAGCCGTGGTCTTGCTGATGTTTGGCAAGTTCGACTATCTGGGCTGGATCAGCCGCGGCCAGCACATCCATCCGCACCTGTTGCCGGGCCAGGCCAGCCCCGGCCAGCGCGCACTGGTGAAGTTCTTCGTGGCGGTGGCGTTGCTGTTTCTGGCGCAGACACTGGTGGGCGGTGCGGTATCGCATTACCGCGCGGACCCGGGCAGCTTTTACGGCTTCCAGCTGGAGACCATCTTCCCCAGCAACCTGATGCGCACCTGGCACCTGCAGACGGCGATCTTCTGGATCGCCACCGCCTACGTGGCCGCCGCGCTGTTCCTCGCCCGCTCGCTGCGCAGCGACGAGCCACGCTGGTTTGCCGGCTGGGTGCACTTCGTGTTCGGCGCGTTCGTGGTGGTGATCGGCGGCAGCCTGCTCGGCGAATGGCTGGGCATTTCGCAAATGCTCGGCCCGTGGTGGTTCTGGCTCGGCAACCAGGGCTGGGAGTACCTGGAACTCGGCCGCGTGTGGCAGTACCTGCTGGTGGTCGGCCTGGTCGTGTGGTTTGCGTTGCTGTGGCAACTGGTACGGCCGGGCAAGCTGGCCGAACCGGCGGCCAAACCCTTGGTCACGATGTTCCTGTTCGCCGCCGTGGCGATCCCGCTGTTCTACATTCCGGCGCTGTTCTACGGCGCCAAGACCAACTACACGGTGGTCGATACCTGGCGCTTCTGGATCATCCACCTGTGGGTCGAGGGCTTCTTCGAATTCTTCGCCACCACGGTGGTGGCGCTGACGTTCTATCAACTGGGCCTGACCCGTCGCAACGTGGCGCTGCGGGTGATCTACCTCGACGGCATCCTGTACTTTCTGGGCGGCCTGATCGGCACCGGCCACCACTGGTACTTCACCGGTCAGACCAACGTCAACATGGCGATGTCGGCGATGGTCTCGGTGCTGGAAGTGGTGCCGCTGACCCTGCTCACGCTGGACGCGTGGGATTTCGTGCGCACCACCCGCGGCGACTGCGACGTTTGCGGCAAGGCCATCGCGATCCCGCACAAGTGGACGTTCTACTTCCTGATCGCCGTGGGCGTGTGGAACTTCATCGGTGCCGGCATCTTCGGCTTCCTGATCAACCTGCCGATCGTCAGCTACTACGAAGTCGGCACCCTGCTCACGCCCAATCACGGTCACGCCGCATTGATGGGCGTGTTCGGCATGCTGGCACTGGCGCTGATGGTGTTCGTGCTGCGCCAGACCAGCACCGACGAGCGCTGGGCCGGCATCGAGAAATACATCAGGGTCGGCTTCTGGGGCACCAACATCGGCCTCGCGCTGATGGTGGTGTTGAGTCTGTTCCCCGGCGGCGTGCTGCAGGTGTGGGACGTGGTGCAGCACGGTTACTGGCACGCGCGCGCGCTCGACTACATCGGCAGCAGCCGCTCGCACATGCTCGAGTGGATGCGCCTGCCCGGCGACCTGGTCTTCATCATCTTCGGTTCGATCCCGATGGCGATCGCCGCGATCAAGGGCTGGATCGGCGTGCGCGCTACCGGCCAGCCCGGCTGAAGCGCGGCCGGCAAGGAAACGTTTCTTCTCCGTACCGGCGACCGGAAGACCGCCGCGCCGGGTCGCCGTGCGGCAGTTGCAGGGCCAGCCGATCGCGCCGATCATCGGCACGGCGCCCTGCCCTGTCACCAGCCTCCACGGGAGAATGCTCATGAGCTACGTCGATGGTTTCGTGATACCGGTGCCCCAGGCAAACCTGGCGGCCTATCGCCGGATGGCGCGCAAGGCCGGCAAGGTATGGCGCGAACATGGCGCGCTGGAATACATCGAGTGCGTCGCCGACGACGTCAAGCCGGGCAAGCTCACGTCGTTCCCGCAGGCGGTCAAGCTCAAGGAAGGCGAGGTCGTGGTGTTCTCATGGATCGTCTACAAGTCACGTCGCGACCGCGACCGCATCAACAAGCTGGTGATGGCGGATTCGCGTCTCGCCGCGATGATGGATCCGAAGGCGCTGCCGTTCGACGGCAGGCGGATGTTCTTTGGCGGCTTCAAGACGCTCGTCGTGCTCTGACCCCGACCGGACGCGGCGGCTGACGGCTGCTCGGACGCCGGCTGTTCGAGAAGTCGAGGCCGAGGCGCCGGATCGAGATATCCGCGGCACATGGTCGTCCGCTTGTCAGCCACCCCCGCCGAACAACATGCCGACGCCGGTGGTGATCGCCATCGCCAGCGCGCCCCAGAAGGTGATGCGCAGGGCGCCCACGCCCATGCGTGCGCCGCCGGTGCGTGCCGCCAGCGCACCCAGCGCGGCAAGAAACACCAGCGAGGTGGCGAAAACCAGCGGCAGCAGCGCCGCGGCCGGGGTCAGCGCCACCACGACCAGCGGCAGTGCGGAACCCACGGCAAAACTCAGCGCCGACGCCCCGGCAGCCTGCAGCGGCCTGGCCTTGAACGCCTCGGTGATGCCCAGTTCGTCGCGCGCGTGCGCATCGAGCGCGTCATGCGCCATCAGCTGATCGGCGACCTGGCTGGCCAGCAGCGGATCGAGCCCGCGACCTACGTAGATCGCCGCCAGTTCCTTGTGCTCGCCTTCCACGTCGGTCTGCAGCTCGCGGTCTTCGCGCTCGAGTTCGGCACGCTCACTGTCGGCCTGGGAATGCACCGACACATACTCGCCGGCGGCCATCGACATCGAACCGGCCACCAGGCCGGCAATGCCGGCAATCAGGATGTTCTGCCCGGTGGCATGCGCCGCCGCCACGCCCAGCACCAGGCTGGATGTGGACACGATGCCGTCGTTCGCGCCCAGCACCGCCGCGCGCAGCCAGGCGATGCGGCCGGTACGGTGTCTTTCGTAGTGACGTCGGTGCACGCTGGCAACCTCCGCAAGAGTTGGGGCGTGGCGCTGAAAATGAAAAGGTGTCGGTCGCGCTCAGAGCATTCGTTTCAGCGTGTCGTCGCGCCGGCCAACGTGGTGCCACAGCGCGGCAAGGATATGCAGCCCGATCACGTAGTAGAAGACCGTGCCGATGGTGCCGTGGATGTCCTCCAGTTGATGCGACAGCACGCGATTGGCCACGCCGACGAATGACGGCAGCAAGGTCACCCCGAACAGCGTCACCGCCTTGCCGCCGACCTGCAGCGTGATGATGCCGAGGATCGGCTGGACCAGCAGGAACAGGTACAACGCTACATGCGTGACGTTGCCCAGCAGCTCGGTCCAGCGCGGCGGCGGCGGCGTGATCGGCGGGCGCCCGTTGCGCAGGCGCAGCAGCAGTCGCGGCAGCACCAGCAGCAGCACGGCCAGGCCGGCCGTGAAGTGTGAGGCCAGCACATTGGCCCGGGTCGCACTGCCCTTGGGAAACAGCTCGAACAAATTGATGAACACGTACGCCAGCAGCACCAGTGCGAATATCGCCCAGTGCATCCAGCGGACGGAAGCGGCATAACGCGATGACGGTTCGATCGGGGCCACGAAACTCTCCTGCAGGGAATCAACAGCGGCTGTCTGGCAGGAAGACCGCGCTGCTCTTGCGTCGTCAACCAGGACACCGGGGCGCCCATTGTGCATGTCTCGCCGATCGACCCGGCGAATGCTTCTCGTCCCGGGCCGACGGCCTTGTCCAAGGCGGCAAGCCATGTGCGAGGTGGCATGCCGCCGCACCCGCGTGCCTACATCCCATCGGAAGCGGTGGAAGCGTCTGCACCAGCGCCCGCCACGTAGACGAAGGCTATCGGTGGATTGAGACGTGCGGCGTCCGCGCGATGATGGGTAGCCCGCAACAGGATCTTCATGCCCGCACCCGCGTGAACCCATCCGCGCTCCACGCCTCGCTGCCTACGCCGTGATGCACGAAGAACAGTCCTGCCGGATCGTATTTGCGTTTCACTTTCGCCAGTTTCGGATGATTCGATCCCCAGAACGCCGCCTGCCAGTCGCGCTGGAAATAGTCGCTTTCCGAAACATAGGAGCCGGCACCGGGCGCGATTTTAAGCAGCGCATCCATCGCCTTGTCTATGCCGGCGGCATGGGTCCGCGCCATGACCAGATCGGGCCCCATACCAGGCATGCCCGGGAACGCCGGCGGTCCCTCGCTGGCAATGATCGCCAGTGCGAAGGCATCGAGCACCGCCGGGTTCATCGCGGTATCGCGCGCGGCGGCGATCTCGTCGGCGGGCGCGCCGGCCAGTCCCTTGTTGAAATGCAGCGCCATTCCCCACTGGCGCGTGCCGGCGAATATCGCATCGACCAATTGCGCTTGCCGCGCGCTGCCGAGCAGCGAGGCCGGCAACCATGCCGACCGATAGCCGTACAGAAACTGTCCCGCCTGATCCCTGTCGCCGGCCCACAGCATGTGATGCGGTGGAGCGCCCGGCTGGTCGTCCGCGACCACCATCGCCGGCGCATGCTGTCGATAGAAATCAGCATCCCAGAGATGCCGTGCCGGCAGACTCACAAACTTGACCTCGCTCGCGAATGCGTACTCCTCGCGGGCGCGCACCCAGTCGAGAAACGGCGCCCAGATTTTCTCCGCCTGGATTTGCTCCAGACCCTGAAACACCATCGAGAGACGCAGCACGTTGTCGCCACGGAATACCATCTGTTCGCCCCAGTGCGGGTTGAACAGCGCGCGCTGATAAAAGCTGATCGCCTGCGCGATCAGCGCGCGGTAGGCCTCATCCGATGACGCCTTGATCGCGCCGAACACCGCGCCGAAAAATGCCGGCAATTCGCGCGTGCGCAAGGTCAGCCGCGTGATCACGCCGAGGCTGCCACCGCCACCGCCCTTGATGCCCCAGAACAGCTCCGGATTCGTGCATGCGTTGGCGATACGCACCTGACCATCGGCGGTGACGATCTCCGCCTCCAGCAGGCCCGCTGCGGCGGTGCCGTAGTGCTTGGAGAAACTGCCGAAGCCGCCGCTCTGCACCAGCCCCGCCACGCCTACTGTGGTGCAGCCGCCGCCCTGCACGTAGCGCCCACCGCGGGTGGTCACCGCGTCGTAGGCATCGATCCACATCGCACCCGCACCCACCGTCACCGCCGACTGCGGCGCCTGCGTGCCGGCGCAGCCGTGCGCCACGAAGGCGTCGTGCAAGCGCACGTCGTGCATGTGCCGCGTCCACACCAGCAGTGAATCCGCTGCCTCGGAGGTGCCCTGGTAGCTGTGACCGCCGCCCTTCACCACCAGCCGCAGGTGATGCTCGCGGGCGAAGTTCACCGCCGCGACCACATCGGCCGTGGTTTCGGCGGCGACCGCATACACGCTCGGCTGCGAGGTCCACGCATCGACCCAGCCACTGCTTTGGGTCAGTGCCGGCTGGTCGCCCAGATAGAACGGGTTGTCCAGGTGCTTCAGCGCCTCCTCGCACGCGGTCCCCGCTGGCGTCGTGCCGCAGCTGGCAAAAGGCGACTCCAGCTTCAGCAGGCGCCCACCCACGTCTCGCTTCAACGTGTCCCAGTTGGCCACGGTGGGCCACGCCGGATCGCCGGGCCGCACGCGGGAGCGAAATCGCGCGGCAGTCACGTTAGTAGCAAGCACGGCAGCGAACCCGCCCGGCAGGATCGCCGGAAGAAACGGGATCGCGATCGCGGCTTTCAGCAGGTCTCTTCGGTTCATCGGTTTGTCCTCCCCAGGCAAAGCGCCATCGATATCACCACGATGGAACATGCAAGCCGTGCATGCCAGCCATCTGTGACGAATCGCGTCGTGTCGGTGACCAGCCGCGGCACCCCGGGACGGGCCGTTGCCGGGACGATGGTGCCGTCACCCCGGAGGCTTGCCGGCAGCCATGTCGGCCAGTTTCGCGACGGTGTTCATGTTACGCGCGGTGCCCGACTTCGCCGCAGGGATTTTCAGTCGCGAGTGGGCCATGCCCTCGTCGTAGTGCACATAGATCTCGCGTCGCCCCAGCGCCAGCCGTTCGCCGCTCACGCCGCTGACGTCCTGCAGCGCCGTCGCTGCTGGCGGGGTATCCAGAAAGATCGCCACCACGCGGTTGCCCGCCGCCTGCGGGAACGGGTTGGCCGCCAGCACCGCAGCCATCTCGGCCGCCGTACGCAGCATCGCGCCGACCGGCTTTCCCGCATAGTCCCGCAGCCGTTGCTCCAGCGTCTTCTTCACCGCCGGCTCGGCAAGCCTGCTGCTGAACACCACGTTGCCGCTGGCGATATACGTGCGCACGTCCGCGAAACCCGCCGCTTCGCACATCGCCTTCAGCTCGCCCATCGGCAGCTTGCCGGTGCCGCCCACGTTGACGGCGCGCAGCAAGGCCACATAGCAGATCATGCGTCGACACCGCCGCCACCGATGTCGACAAGCAGGCGCAGCGATGGGCCCGCCCTGGTCTGTGGCGTCGCGAAGAAATGCCCCGCCTCGTACTGCGTGGGAACCGTCTGTGTCGGCGCGGCGCCGGCCAGCGCCAGCGCGGCCATCCATATCGTGATCATCGGTACTCTCCTGAGCGACGGTCATCCTATGTTGCACCTCGACGCACGGCATGTGTCGATCGACACGCTCGCCATTGGCTTGCGTTCCTGCTGCCCGCGCGCCTAGTGTTGTCGGGTTCATCGGACGCGCGGCGGTCGACGCTGTTCGCTCTCGGGAAAGGCGACGTCCTCGCAGGACGGCACTCCGCACCATTGATGCAGGGGAAACTGATGCTGATACGTACCTCGGAAAATCCGTCCCGTCTGACACACTCGGCGAAGCGAGCGGGTCATCTGGCGCGCCTGCTGCCGGCGGCCGCCCTGCTCGCCCTCGGACTTGTCGCAACTGCCCACGCGGGTACGGTCGACGAAGCCCGCGGGCAGCGTCAGGCCCAGGCGGTCACGATCACCCGCGACGACTGGGGCATCGCGCACGTCCACGGCAAGACGGACGCCGATGCGGTATTCGGCATGGCCTACGCGCAAGCCGAGGACGACTTCAATCGCGTCGAGACGAACTATCTCAACTCGCTGGGCCGGCTTGCCGAGACCGAAGGCGAAGCGGCGATCTGGCAGGACCTGCGGCAGCAGTTGTTCATCGATCCGGTCGAGCTGAAGGCGCTCTACGCCAAGAGCCCCACCTGGCTGCAGGCACTGATGAACAGCTGGGCCGACGGGCTGAACTACTACCTCGCCACGCATCCGGACGTGCATCCGCGCGTGATCAAACACTTCGAGCCGTGGATGGCGCTGAGCTTCAGCGAAGGCAGCATCGGCGGTGATATCGAGCGCGTGTCGCTGGATCAGCTCGCCGCCTTCTACGGCAAGGATCAATCGAAACTCGCCCGCGTCGAAACCCCGTCAAGCTGGGCCGAGCCGACCGGCTCGAACGGCATCGCGATGGCACCGAAACTCACCACCGACGGTCACGCGCTGCTGTTGATCAACCCGCACACCTCGTTCTTCTTCCGCTCCGAATTGCAGATGAGCAGCGACGCCGGGCTCGACGCCTACGGCGCGGTCACCTGGGGCCAGTTCTTCGTCTACCAGGGTTTCAACCACCACATCGGCTGGATGCACACCTCGACCGGTGCCGACGTGGTCGACGAGTTTGCCGAGACGATCGTGCACCAGGACGGCAAGCTGTTGTACCGCTACGGCAAGCAGCTGCGCCCGGTCACCACGCGCACGATCCGCGTGGCATATCGCGCGAAGGACGGCTCGATGGCAGAGCGCAACTTCACCGTCTACGCCACCCATCACGGCCCGATCGTGCGCGAGGCCGACGGCAAGTGGATCGCCACCGCGCTGATGAACAAGCCGCTGGAAGCGCTCGAACAAAGCTGGCTGCGCACCAAGGCCAGCGACTACGCCAGCTACATGAAGGTCGCCGAGCTCAAGGCGAACTCATCAAACAACACCATCTTCGCCGACGACAAGGGCGAGATCGCCTACCTGCATCCGCAGTTCATTCCCAAACGCGACGACCGCTTCGACTATACGAAGCCGGTCGATGGCAGCGACCCCGCCACCGACTGGCACGGCCTGCTGCCGCTGGACGCCGCGCCGCACTTGCTGAATCCGCCGAACGGCTGGGTGATGAACACCAACAACTGGCCCTACTCCGCCGCCGGCAAGTACAGCCCGAAGCGCGCGGACTACCCGCGCTACATGGACACCTTCGGCGAGAACCCGCGCGGCATCCACGCCACGCGCCTGCTCACCGACGCGCACGATTTCACCGTGCCATCGCTGATCACCGCTGCGTTCGATTCGTACCTGCCGGCATTCGCACGACAGATCCCGATCCTCATCGCCGACTACGACGCGCTGCCCGCCAGCGATCCGCTGAAGCCGAAACTGGCCGGCCAGATCGCCCTGCTGCGCCACTGGGATTACCGCTGGGGCATCGCCTCGATACCGACCTCGCTGGCGGTGTTCTGGGGCGACACGCTATGGGACAAGGCCAGCAAGGCCGACACCGCCGAAGGTCTCTCGATCTACGACGTCATGGCCGAGAAGGCCGGCGCGAAGGCGCGTCTGGATGCACTGGTCGAGGCATCCGCTCGACTGGAAAAGGACTTCGGCAGCTGGGGAATTCCATGGGGCGAGATCAACCGCTTCCAACGCATCAACGGCGCCATCGTGCAGCCGTTCGACGATGCCAGGCCGAGCATCCCGGTGCCGTTCACCTCGTCCCGCTGGGGCTCGCTCGCCTCGTTCGGCGCGCACCGCTGGCCCGGCACGAAACGCTACTACGGCACCGGCGGCAACAGCTTCGTCGCGGTGGTCGAATTCGGCCCGAAGGTGCATGCCCGCGCGATCACTGCCGGCGGCGAAAGCGGCCACCCGGATTCGCCGCATTTCAACGATGAGGCCGAGCGCTACACCACCGGCAATTTGCGCACCGTGTACTTCTGGCCGGAACAGCTCACGGGGCATACCGAACGCGTCTATCACCCGGGCAGGTGAGGCTGTGCGCAGGACGGTTCGTCCTGCGCACCTAATCCCGGCCGGGAATTTTCAGGCCGCGCTGCACCGCCGGGCGAGCCAGCCCTCGATCGAGCCAGCTCGCGACGTTCGCGAAAGTGTCGAACTGCACCAGCTCGCGCGCCTCGTAGAACGTGATCAGGTTGTCGACCCAGCCGAGCGTGGCGATATCGGCGATGCTGTAGTCGTCGCCCATGATCCAGTTTCGGCCGTCCAGACGGCCATTCAATACGCCTAGAAGGCGCACCGATTCGTCGACGTAGCGTTGCAGCGGACGCTTGTCCGCCAGGTCCTTGCCGGCAAACTTGTTGAAGTAGCCCAGCTGGCCGAACATCGGGCCGATCGACGCCATCTGGAAGAACACCCACTGGATCGTTTCCCAGCGTCGTGCCGGGTTGGCCGGGATAAACCGACCCGTCTTGTCCGCCAGGTACATCAGGATCGCGCCCGATTCGAACAAGGCCAGCGGCTCGCCGCCCGGGCCATCCGGATCGATGATCGCGGGGATCTTGCCGTTCGGATTGAGCGACAGAAACTCCGGCGTATGACTCTCGTCCTTCATGATGTCGACCAGATGCGGCTCGTAGGGCAAGCCGGTCTCCTCCAGCATGATCGACGCCTTCACCCCGTTCGGCGTGTTCAGCGAATAGAGCTGGATACGCTCGGGATGCCGCGCCGGCCAGCGCGCGGAGATGGGGAAATCGGACAGGTTGGGCATTGCTTGCTCCGGCATCTGGTGACTGACCATCGAAGCATGATGAGTGCCCGTGGATCAACAACGGGTCAATGATCTCAACCTGACACCGTCGGAAATGTCAGGGTGCCGCCAGCCCTATGATCGGCAAAGCGACCAGAATCCGATATCGCGGCGATGCCGATAGCCGATCTGTTCGTACAGCAGCTTGGCGCGGTGGTTCTGGTGACTCACGTGCAGGAACGGTGTGCGACCGCGTTCGAGATTGTCGTTCGACAGCAACGCGATCAGTCGACGGGCGTAGCCGCGACCGTTGAAATCGGGGTGCGTGCAGACCGCACTGATCTCCTGGTACACATCGGTGCCCAGGCGCTCGCCGATCATCGCCGCCAACCGGCCGTCCCGGTAGATGCCGAAGTAGCGCCCCAACTCCGCCGTGCGCGGACGGAAATAGTGCGGATACACCAGCGCGGTCAGCGCCAGCACATCGGCGCGATGCGCCTCGGACAGCTCGATCACCGGCGGACCGTCGATCAGCGGAATAGCTGCCGTGCAGATCATCTGCGCCAGCGGAGGATAAGCCTCGAGACGCCATTCGTCCGGCTGCTTCGGCACCACGCCGAGCAGATACACGGACTCGCCAGGCCCGACCAGCGATGCCATCGCTGCAGCCACGTCCGCATCCGCACTCGCCACGCCAAGGAATGGCGCGAACTCCGCCGGATACCGCGCCGCATCACCCATGCACTGCGCCAGCGCCCGATGCCGGCTGCGCAGCGAAGTCCAGAAGGGATTGTCCAGCTCCGAAGCGCTCATTCCGCGATCTCACGTGACTTGCCGATGACTTAACCTGACTTCCGTTTGCGGATCACGAGCGCGACCACACTTTCGTCCGCGACAGTCACATCGAGATTGTCGCGGACAAGAGGTGGATGGAAACGCGGCGGCAGTCGCCCGGTTGCGTGGCCGCTGCGACGGACGCCTGTCGCTTCAGCCTGCGCCTGCGCCTCCTGCGCCTGCACCGGCGAAGTCGATCACCAGCGCAACGCGGCGATTGCTGGCGCCGCTGTCACGCGTCGCGCCGGGCTCAACCTGGCGGTTGCGTGCTTCGCCGTAGCTGACCGCACGCACCTGATTGGCCGCCATGCCGCCGGTGGAGACCAGATAGTCACGCACCGCCTCCGCGCGTTTCTTGCCGAGATGCTGGTTATAGCTGGCCGCACCGGCCGGATCGGTAAAGCCCTCCACGGTGACCACCGCGTCGGAGTGATG
>JBEPVP010000020.1:0-28124 GCA_041690935.1 Rhodanobacter sp. | reverse complement strand
CGCGCCATTCGCCGTCGGCATCGCGCAGCGAGTCGATGCCGACCACCACGCACTGCACGCCGAACGCGGCGGCCAGTTCGTCGATCAGTTCGGGACGCTCCAGCGCCGGCGAGTTCACCGAGATCTTGTCGGTGCCGGCATGCAGCACGGCGCGCGCCTCGTCGACCGAACGGATGCCACCGGCCACGCAGAACGGGATATCGATCACACGGGCGACTTTCTCGACCCAGCCTCGATCCACCCTGCGTCCCTCGGGGCTGGCGGTAATGTCGTAGAACACCAGCTCATCCGCGCCCGCGTCGCGGTAGCGCAAGGCCAGCTCGACGATCTCGCCCATCACGATGTGATCGCGAAAGCGCACGCCCTTGACCACCTTGCCGTCGCGTACGTCGAGGCAGGGAATGATGCGGCGGCTCAGCATCGCCTTTCTCCCTCACTTGCTTGCACGGGGAGCAGCGGGGTCAGGAGCAAGGCTGAAACCATGCTCCCTCCCCTGCTTGTAGGGGCGGCTTGGGGTGGGGTTGCTCTTGGCTCTAACTTCAAAGTCAAAAGCCTTACCCCCTCACCTGAAGGACTCCCTTCGGTCGCCAACCTTCCCCCTGCGCGCAGGCGGAGGAGCAAAGCGAGCGGGCCCGCACGCAGGGGGAGGTGCAGAGCGTGCTGGTCTGCGGGCGAGGGGAGGAGCAGAGCTGGCATGTATCCGGTGACGTTCATGCGGTTAAAGCCTCCTGCACGGTGAAGCGCCCTTCCAGCAACGCGCGCCCGAGGATCACGCCCTGCGCGCCGGCTTCGCGCGCGGCGCGGATATCGTCCAGCGAACGCACGCCGCCGGACGCCTGCACCACCAGTTGCGGCACACTGTCGGCGAGGTGGCGATACAGGTCCAGGTTGAAGCCGGCCAGCATGCCGTCGCGGTCGATGTCGGTGCACAGCAGGTGGCGGGCGCCGCGCACGGCGTACCACGGCGCCAACTCATCCAGCGTACGCGACTCGATCTCGGTCCAGCCGGCGCTCGGCAGGACCCAGCGACCGCCGATGCGGCGCGTATCGAGCGCGAGGGTCAAGCGTTCGGCGCCGTACTTGTCCAGCCAGCCAGCGACGCGTTCGGGATCGCGGATTGCCACGCTGCCCAGCACCACACGCTGCACGCCGGCGTCGAACAGGCGCTGCAGATCAGCCTCCTCGCGCACGCCACCACCGGCCTGGACCTGCATGCCAACGGCGGCAAGCGCCTCGATCATCGCGAGGTTGTCGAGCTGGCCCGAGCGCGCGCCGTCCAGATCGACCAGGTGCAGCCAGCGTGCACCTGCGTCGGCATAACGTCGCGCCAGTTCGCGCGGGTCGGTCGCGTAGGTAGTCTGCTGCTCATAGTCGCCCTGCTTCAGGCGCACCACCTGGCCGCCGCGCAGGTCGATCGCGGGGATCACATCGAAGCGCGTCATGGGAGCCGTCATAGCTCGAGGAAATTCTGCAGGAGTTTCGCGCCGACGGCGGCGGAGCGCTCGGGGTGGAATTGCATGCCGTAGTAGTTGTCGCGCGCGATCACCGCGGAGAACGCCTCGCCGTAGTCGCTGCTGGCCAGGGTCCAGTCGCCCATCGGCACCGCGTAGCTGTGCACGAAGTAGGCCTGATCGTCATCCCCCAATCCGGCCAGCAGCGGGTGTGCGTGCTTCGCGGTCACGTGGTTCCAGCCCATGTGCGGCACGCGCAAACCGGGTACTTCGATGAAGCGGCGTACCGGCGCGGGAATCAGCCCGAGGCATTCGACGTCGCCCTCCTCCGAGTGCGCGCACAGCAACTGCATGCCAAGGCACACGCCGAGCACGGGCTGGGTCAACGAACGCAGCAGATCGACCAGACCCAGCTCATGCAACCGCGCCATGCCGGGACCAGCCGCACCGACACCGGGCAGGATCACCTTGTCGGCCGCGCGGATCGTGGCCGGATCGGCCGTCAGTGCAGCGTCCACGCCGAGTCGCTGCAAGGCATAGCGCACCGAGCCGATATTGGTGCCGCCGGCGTCGACCAGGACGACGGATTGATTGGGGAGATAAGAGCGCCCCCTCACCCCAACCCTCTCCCCCGACTTCGTCGGGAAAGAGGGGGCAGGAGCGGCGATCGGGGCGCTCATCCGAGTGAACCCTTGGTGCTGGGCAGTTCGCTGCCCTCGCGACGGATCGCCTGGCGCAGCGTGCGCGCCACCACCTTGAAGCAGGCCTCGACCATGTGGTGCGCATTGTCGCCGCGCACGGACAGGTGCAGATTCGCGCCCAGCGTCTCGCACAGCGAGCGGAAGAAGTGCGGCACCAGTTCGGTGGCTACCTCGCCCACGCGCTCGCGCGGGAAGCTGCCGTCGAACACGAAGTATGGGCGGCCGGAAAGGTCCAGTGCGGCACTGGCCTGCGCCTCGTCCATCGGCAAGGTGAAGCCGTAGCGGCCGATGCCGCGCTTGTCGCCCAGCGCCTCCTTCAACGCGCCGCCGAGTGCCAGCGCGCAGTCCTCGATGGTGTGGTGTTCGTCGATGTGGATGTCGCCATCGCAGGCCAGCTCCAGCGCGAAGCCGCCGTGCTTGCCGATCTGCTCCAGCATGTGGTCGAAGAAACCCAGGCCGGTATGCACCTTTGGCTCGGCGATCTGGTCCAGATCCACGCTGACGGTGATGCGGGTCTCCCTGGTGTTGCGCACCACGGTGGCGGTGCGTGGCGCGTCCAGCAGCTGGTGCGCCAGCGCCTCCCAACTAGCGCCGAGCCGGCCGACACGGAAACCGCGCACGCCGAGGTTGGCGGCGAACTGCAGGTCGGTTTCGCGATCGCCCACCATCGCCGACGCCGCGCGGCTCCAGCGATCGTCGGCGAGGTAATGGCGCAACATGCCGACGCCGGGTTTGCGCGTGTCCCTGCCTTCATGCGGGAAGCTGCGGTCGATCATCACTTCGCGGAAACGGATACCTTGCGAAGCGAGGATGCACAGCAGCAGTTCATGCGGGCCGGTGAAATCCGCTTCCGGAAAGCTGTCGGTACCCAGGCCGTCCTGGTTCGTCACCATCACCAGCTCGTAGCCGGCCGCGACGAAACGCTGCAACGCGGCGATCACGCCCGGCAGCAGGGCCAGCTTGTCGTAGCTGTCGATCTGCTCATCGGCCGGCTCCTCGATCAGGCAGCCGTCGCGATCCACGAAGAGGATCTTGCAGCTCATGGACGCCTCGCCGCGAAGGAAATGCAGGAGCGCACCCTGTGCGCGAAAAACGGACTGGCCCCGCGATCTGGTTTTCGCGCACAGGGTGCGCTCCTACAATCGTGCGAAATTGTTTGCACATTCACGCGCATGTCGCAGCCTCCTGCAGAACGGCCAGCACACGATCGTTCTCCGCCGGTGTGCCGATGGTGATGCGCAGCGCATCGCCGAGATTCGAATAGCGGCGCACATCGCGCACCACGATGCCGGCGCCGAGCAATCGCTGGTAGATGGACCCGGCATCGTCGAAGCGCACGGCAAGAAAATTCGCCTGCGACGGCAGCACTTCGCGCACCCCGGGCAATCGGTGCAGCGCGGCCTGCATCAGCGCGCGCTGTTCGCGCACGACGGCGAGATGCGCGCGCGCATTCGCCTGGCCCCAGCCGGACAACGCCATCAACGCCGCGTCCACGCATGGCAAGGGCAGCGGGTACGGCGCCATGATCCGGCGCAGCAGCGCGATCACCCCGGCATTCGCCAGCAGGCTGCCGATGCGCGCGCCGGCCAGCGCCCAGGCCTTGGACAAGGTGCGCAACACGGCGAGGTTGTCGTAGCGATCGATCAGATCGGACACGCTGCCTTCGTCGGCAAACTCCACATAGGCCTCGTCCACCACCAGCAGTGCGCGACTGGCCAGCGCCTGCGCCAGCCGTTCGACCTCGGCGCGCGGCGCCGGCTGGCCGGTGGGGTTGTTCGGCGTGCAGATGAAGACCAGTTTTACCGCCGGGGTCAGCGCCGCCAGCACGGCGTCCACGTCCAGCGTGAAATCCGCCGCTAGCGGCACTTCGACGACGCCGGCGTCCTGCACCCGTGCGCACACCGCGTACATGCCGAACGTCGGCGGCTGGATCAGGATCGCGTCGCGGCCGGCGCGGCAGAACGCGCGCACCAGCAGGTCGATCGCCTCGTCGCTGCCACGGCCGACCAGCAACTGGTTGGGCCGCACGCCGTAGAGCGTCGCCAGTGCCTCGACCAGCGCCGCCGGCTGCGGTTCGGGATAGCGGTTGCAGCCGAGGCCGTCGTCGCCGATCAGCGCCCACGCTGATTCGTTCGCGTTGAGGAAGACCTGTCCGCCGCTGGCTTCCATCCGCGCTGAGGAATACGGCTGCATCGCGCGGATTTCGGGCCGGGCCAGGTCGAGCACGCTCATGCTTGTCGCTCCGCATCGGCTTGCGCCAGCGCAGCCAGCCGCAGCGTGACCGCACGGCGGTGTGCCTCCAGCTGTTCGGCAGCCGCCAGCGTGGCCGTGCATGGGCCGATGTTGCGCAGGCCGTCGGCGCTGACTTCCTGCACGGTGATCTGTTTCTGAAAGCTGGCGACTGACACGCCACTGTAGCTGCGCGCATACCCGTAGGTCGGCAAGACATGGTTGCTGCCGCTGCAATAATCGCCCACCGATTCGGGCGTCCACTGGCCGAGGAAGATCGAGCCGGCGCTGTCGATGCCGTCGAGCAGCGCGCGTGGCTCGGCCACCTGCAGGATCAGGTGCTCGGGTGCGTAGCGGTTGCTGACCTCGACCGCCTGCGCCAGCGATTCGACCGCGATCAACCGGCTCTGCGCCAGCGCCTGCGTGGCGATGTCCGCGCGCGGCAGTTCGGCACATTGACGCCCAACCTCGGCCGCCACGGCGTCCAGCAATCTGGCGGATGGACTGAGCAGGATCACCTGCGAATCCGGCCCATGTTCGGCCTGCGACAGCAGGTCGGCGGCGACGAATACCGGATTCGCCTCTGCATCGGCGATCACCAGCACTTCCGACGGGCCGGCGGGCATGTCGATCGCGGCACCGTCTGGATCGCTCGATACCTGCAGTTTCGCCTCGGTCACCCATGCGTTGCCCGGGCCGAACAGCTTGTCGCACTTCGGCACGCTGGCGGTACCGTAGGCCATCGCGGCGATCGCTTGCGCGCCGCCGAGCTTGAACACCTTGTGCACGCCGGTGAGGCGCGCGGCATACAGCACCGCTTCGTCGCAACGACCATCGGCGCGCGCCGGCGAACACAGCACCACGTCGTGGCAACCGGCGATCCGCGCCGGCACACCCAGCATCAACGCGGTCGACGGCAACGGCACGCTGCCCGCCGGCACATACAGGCCGACCCGGCTGACCGGCCGCAGCATCCGTTCCACCCGCACGCCGGGCGCGGTATCCACCGTCACAGGCTGCAGCGCAGCGGCGCGGTGGAACAGCTCGATCCGCGCAGCCGCCTCGCGGATCGCCGCCTTCAGCGCCGGATCGAGCACGGCCTCGGCGGCGGCGAACTCGGCCTCGTCGACCGCGATCGCGTCCAGTGTGCAGCGGTCGTATGTCGCGCTGAGTTCGCGCAGCGCGGTGTCGCCGCGTTCGCGCACGGCGGCGATGATCTGCCCGACGCCGCGGCGCAATTCGTCCGCACGCGACTGCGCCGGGCGGGCCAGTGCCTCGCGACGAGCCGCCTCATCCAGTGTGTTCCAGTCGAGGCGCTTCATGCCAACCTGCTCTTCATGCCAGCATCTTCTCCACCGGCAGCACGAACATCTCGCGTGCGCCAGCCTTCTTGATTTCTTCCAGCTGCCGCCAGCTCACCTCACCGGCGCACAGCGCTTGCAGCATCAACTGGTCCGGCTGACCGGCCACCTGCACCAGCGTCGGCTGCGGACCGCCCGGCAGCAGCCGGACGACGGCATCGAGCGTGTGGCGAGCGGTCTGCAGCAGCAACAGACGCGATTCGCGCACCTGGATCACGCCATCCAGCCGCTTCAGCAACAGTTCCAGCATGTCGCCGCGCTCATCCACCGGCAGGGTCAGCGGGCCGGCCAGCACCGCCTCGCTTTCCAGCAGCACATCGGCCTCGCGCAACTGATTCGCCACCAGGGTGCCGCCGCTCTGCACCAGATCGCAGATCGCGTCGGCGGTGCCCAGCTTCGGCGCAATCTCGACCGAGCCGGCCAAGGTCACCACGCCGGCGTTCACGCCCTGCGTGCGCAACCATTCGCCGAGCAGACCGGGATACGAGGTGGCGATGCGCCGGCCTTCCAGTTGCCGCGGCTCCTGGTAGTCCAGCTCCTGCGGCACCGCGATCGACAGCCGGCAGCGGCCGAACCCGAGCGGTCGCAGTTCGGTCAGCGGCGCGGCATCGCGCCCGGCGGTGAGCTGGAATTCGCCCAGCACGTTGCGTCCGACAATGCCGAGGTCGCACACGCCCTGCGCGATCAGGCCGGGAATGTCGTCGTCGCGTACCAGCAACAGGTCGACCGGTTCGCCCTCGCCGAAACAGAACAGCTTGTCGCGGCTCTGGCGAAAGCTCAGTCCGCAACGGTTGAGCAAGTCGAGCGCCGGCTCGGTGAGACGGCCGGATTTCTGCATCGCGATGCGCAGCCGATCACGAGGCTTCATGCCTTTGCCTTCCTGCCGGAGGGGCGCCGCCGCGAAGCGTGCGCGGCAGCGGCGAGGTAACCGCCGTTGCCCTGATTGAGATAGCGCGCCACCCGACCGATCGTGGTGATGCTCACCGCGGTGCGCTCGTGAATTTCGCGGTAAGCCACGCCATCGAGCAGATACGGCACCACCCGCCAGCGATCCACCAGCACCTCCATCTCCGCCGGCGTGCACAGGTCGCGCAGGAAGGCGCCCATTTCATCGGCATTCTTCAGCGACAGCAAAGCCTCGCAGAGACTGAGCTCGGCGGACTCGTCCGGGGTTTCGGGATCCAGTGATCTACGCTTCATAATGTATTAACGCATTAGTACAATGGATCGCATCATACACATCGAATCGCTTGCAGACAAATCCGCCACGACCTGTCACCCCATGGCGTTCAGCTTTTCGTCGCCGTCCCCGACATGGCCCGTGAGCCGATTCCGCGCAACCCTTGGTGTACCCACCAACAAAAACCCCCGCCGGGGCGGGGGTCTTGGCCAACCGGCGCGAGCAGCAGGCTCAGGCCGATTTTTTCTTTGGCGCAGCCTTTTTCGCAGCGGCCGGTTTGGTCACGGTCGGCTTGGCGCCAACGACAGCCGGCGACACGGTGTGCGCACGGGTATTGCCATAGCTGCCGCGGTAGGTCTTGCCGCGACGGGTCTTGCGATCGCCCTTACCCATGGGAACTCCTTGAATCGTGGGATGAATGATCGACCATGATAGCAGGTCAGTCCGACCCGCCATAGTCACGCGTGACGGTGACCCGAACAGTCCTGCATCTGGTCCAGGCACTCGCCAGAGTCGATCTGCACCGTCACATGCTGGATATGGAAGCGCTCCAGCAGCACCTGCTTGATCGCGCGCAGCGCCTGCGCGCTGTCGGCAGGCTCGTGCAATTCGGCATGCAGGGTGGCCATGCGCGAACCCGACGCCAGCTGCCACACATGCAGATGATGGATATCGCGGATCGAGGCGTCGGCGCCGCGCAGCGACGCTTCCACCAGCGCGCTGTCCATGCCGTCGGGTACGCCTTCCAGCAGGATGTGTGCGGACAAGCGCAGCAAGCGCCAGGCGCTATTGAGGATCAGCAGCGAGACCAGCAGCGACAGCACCGGATCGGCCCACAGCCAGCCAAACCAGCGGATCGCCAGCGCGGCCAGCACCGCGGCCAGCGAACCCAGCAGATCGCCCAGCACGTGCAGGCTCGCGCCGGCCAGATTCACGTCGTCGTGCGCATGTCCGTGCAGCGTGCGCAGCACCAGCAGGTTTACCAGCAGGCCGACCATCGCCACCACCAGCATCATGCCGGACAGAATCGCCGACGGGTGCAGCAAGCGGGTGACCGCTTCATAGATGATCCAGCCGACCAGCACGAACTGGCTCAGCGCGTTGACGAACCCGACCAGCACTTCCATCCGGCCGTAGCCGTAGCTGCGTCGCGCATCCGCTGGTTTGGTGGCCATCCACGCACCGACCACCGCCAGCAGCAGGGCCAGCGCATCGACCATCATGTGGCCGGCATCGGCCAGCAAAGCCAGCGAGCCGGACCAGACCCCGCCGACCACTTCCACCGCCATCATCGCGGCGGTCAGGACAAACGCGAACAGCAGCTTGCGGCTGCGCCCGTCTCCGGAGCCGACAGGCCCGTGGGAATGCGGATGGTCGTGCTGGTGCTTGGCGGGTGTGCTCATCCGCGCATGCTAGGAACGACGCTTGCCGTTACACAATCACCTGCCCGGATGCGGCGCTCGCGGGCAACACTCAATGCGCGCATTGCGCGTCGTGCACGTGGCCATGACCGTAGCGGCTGTCCCGGCGCAGGTTGACGAAATGCGCGCCGGCCAGCAGCAGGCCGCCGCAGGTCACCAGCACACTGTGCAGCATGATCGAATAGCCTTCGGCATAGGTGACGCCAAGCAGCAGCAGCGCCAACCCGGGGACCGCCAGCAACAGCGGCAACGGTTGCTGATGGCGGCGGAAGCCGCGAACCAGAGCCACCAGCGCGAGCGCACAGGCAAACAGCACGAAGCCACGCTCGAAACGGTGATCGGCCAGAAACTCCAGGCCCACGAACGGCAACAGCGCCAGCACGAACGGCAACAGCGCACAGTGGATCGCGCACAGGAAAGAAGCCACCGCGCCGATGCGGTCGGCGGTTTGCCATGCGCGGGATTTGTTTGCCTGCTCGGAATCCATCAGCCTGTCCCGGCATCGTCAAACGTGGCGACTCAAGTGCCCGGTCGACCTCATGTTACTTTATAACACTAGACGACACCATAGCCGGAACACCCGGTGTCAGGCCTTGAGGCACTGCTTGCAGATGCCGTGCACTTCCAGCGTCTGCGCCTGCGGACGGAAGCCGAGCGCCCTGGCCTGCGCCTCGATCAGCTCGGCCACCCGTTCATCGCACACCTCTTGCGCGCTGGCGCAGCTGTCGCAGATCAGGAATGGCACCTGGTGCGCCTCGGCCGGGTGGTGGCAGGAGACGAACGCGTTGATCGATTCGAGCTTGTGGATGAAGCTGTTTTCGAGCAGGAAATCGAGCGCGCGGTAGACCGTGGGCGGTGCCGCGTTGCCGTGCTTGGCGCGCAGCAGGTCCAGCAGATCGTAGGCCTTGATCGGCTTGTGCGCGGCGGCGATCAGCTCCAGCACTTCCTTGCGCAGCGGGGTCAGACGCAGGCCGCGCTCCTCGCTGGCGTGCTCCACCGCGCGCACGAAACCCTTCGCATCGTGATGATGCGGGTGGTGGGCGTGCAGGTTGTCGGCGACGTCATGGCTCAAGGGGTGTACCTCTTCATTTGATGATACACCGCCGTTTGCGCGAGCCTGGGCAGGCTTCAGCGCGGCAACGGCGGCGGTTTGGCGCGAGGCACGCGGCGGGGTTTCAGCACGACCACGAACCAGCCGATCGGACCCAGCACCAAGGCCCATGCGATGCCTTCCGGCAACCGGCCACGCCACCAGCCGAGCAGCGCGCCCACCGCGACGAACAGCAGGTTCCACCAGAACATGGCTGCCCACGGCACCATATTCAACAGGTTGAAGAAAACGTGCCAGAACGCGCCCGGCGCATCGAGGTCGACACCCTGGGTGGCCCGCGCAAGCCATTCGTCCATGCCGGCGTCAGCTCGTCAGCGACACGGCGCGGATCAATTCCGTGCCATGACGATCGCGTCATCGATGCGCTTGAGCGCCTCGACACGGCCGACCAGATAGATCGTGTGCTCGATCGACGGCGACACCTGGGTGCCGGTCATCGCCACGCGCAGCGGTTGGGCGATCTTGCCCAATCCCAGGCCGAGCGTGCCCGCAACCTGCTCGATCACCTGATGGATCGGCTCCAGCTGCCACGCACACGCGGCCAGCTGCGGTCTCGCCGCCGCCAGCACAGCCACGGCGTTGTCGTTCTTGAGATGCTTGGCGACCGCCTTGTCGTCCCATTCGGCAATCGGCGCGTACCAGATCCTTGCCTTGTCGACCATTTCCTTGAACGTGTGCACGCGATCACGCAGGGCCACGATCACGTCGGCCGGCGCCGGGCCATGCGACGGATCGATGCCCGCGCGCGCCAGATGCCAGGCAAACTCCGCGGCCAGCGACTGCGGATCGTCGGTCTTCAGGTAATGCTGATTGAGCCAGGCGAGCTTTTCGGTGTCGAAGCGCGAGGCGGCCTTGTTGACGTCGGCGATATCGAACAGCGCAACCATGTCCTCGCGCGAAAAGATTTCCTGGTCGCCATGCGACCAGCCCAGCCGCACCAGATAGTTCAGCAGCGCATGCGGCAGGAAGCCGTCGTCGCGATACTCCATCACGCTGACCGCGCTGGTGCGTTTGGACAGCTTCTTGCCCTCCTTGTCGAGGATCATCGGCAGGTGCGCGAACTCCGGCACCTTGGCGCCCAGCGCGTGATAGATGTTGATCTGCCTTGGCGTGTTGTTGACGTGGTCGTCGCCGCGGATCACCTCGGTGATACCCATGTCGATGTCGTCGACCACCACCGCGAAGTTGTAGGTCGGCCAGCCGTCAGAACGGAAGATCACCAGGTCGTCCAGCTCGCTGTTGCTCCACTCGATGCGGCCCTTCACCTTGTCGTCGAACACCACCGAACCCTCGCGCGGATTGCGGAAGCGGATCACCCGGTTCGGATCCTCGCGGTGGGCCTCGTTGCGGTCGCGGTAGTAGCCGTTGTAGCGCGGCTTCTCGCCTTTCGCCATCGCGGTTTCGCGCATCGCCTCGATCTCGGCCTTGCTCTCGTAGGCGTAGTACGCCTTGCCGGCGGCAACCAGTTCGTCGGCGACCTGCGTGTATCGCTGCAGCCGCTGGGTCTGGTAGAACGGGCCTTCGTCGGCATCCAGACCGAGCCAGTGCATCGCCTCGAGAATCGCCTGCACGGCGGCATCGGTCGAGCGCTCGCGATCGGTATCCTCGATGCGCAGGATGAATTCGCCGCCGCGACGGCGCGATTCCAGCCAGCAGTACAGCGCGGTACGGGCACCGCCGATATGCAGGAAACCGGTGGGGCTGGGAGCAAAGCGGGTGCGGACGGTCATGGGCTTTTTCGAAAGATACGGAGCGAAGTCATGGATTTTAGCCGATACCGGGGCCGCAACCGGTGCGTCGCGCCACCGATGCTTCGCGCCTCGTGCCTTGCGGCGCTGGTTGTGCTGGTGTCTGGCGGGTCCGGCTTCATCCAGCCGGCATGGGCCGACAACCCGGGTTACGACCGCCCGGGCTATGGCTTCACGCCCGTCGTGCTGGGTACCGGCGACGTCACCATTGAACAGGGTCTGCCGGACTGGAGTCATGCTCGGCAGGATGGTGTTGCCAGCTCACAGTACAGCGCCGACAGTCTGCTCCGCATCGGTATCGGTGGACCGCTGGAACTGCAACTGGGCAGCTCGCCGTGGAACTACCTTCGACAGCGCGGGGCCGGCATCCGCTCCGCCAGCCGCGGCCATGGCGACAGCAGCCTGGGTTTGAAACTCGCCCTGCCTTCATCCGACCAGACCTTCAGCTGGGGACTGCTGGGCAGCGTGGAATTCACCGATGGGGCGAAAGCTTTCCGCAGCGACCGTCGCCAATACCTGCTCGGTGCGCAATTCAATCTGCAGGCGGACGAACGCAATTCGCTGGGCCTGTATCTGCAGGACGTATGCAGTGGCGGCCTGGACAGCACGACCGTGGCGATCAGCGACAACTACGTGCTGAGCCGAACCTTGACGGTGTATGCGGAGGCCGCCTTGCTGCACGCGGCCGACCAGGGCAGCGGCACCGTCGCCGGCGCCGGCCTGACCTGGATGATCAGCCCGCGCGTGCAGCTCGACGCGGGCTTCGATCATCGCCTGGGCGGAACGGCTTCCGAATGGCAGACCAATCTCGGCGTATCGGTGTATCTCGGCCACTGACTCCGGTTCGGAATACGCGGTGGCCGCGCTGCGCGATCGTCACTTCACGTGGATGGTGATCTTCTTCGACACGAGCGCCGGATCGAACGGGATATGGTTCGCGTCGCCCAGTTCCAGCTGCAAGGTATGCGTGCCCGGTTTCAGCGTGAGCGTGGTTTCGGTCTGGCCAGCACCGAAATGAATGTGGTTGTCGTCCTTCGGAATCGGCTGGCCGGCGGCGGGCAGCTCCTTCACGTCGACCAGCAGGTGATGGTGACCGGTGCCTTCCCTGACCACGCCGGCAGGCGCCACGCCCATGCCCTTGAGGCCGAAGCGCACGACGAATTGCTGATCCACGGTGGCACCATCGCTGGGCGAAATGATGTAGACGGTGCCGCCTCTGGGCGCCTTCGCGGCCGGCAGCGAGGGAGCATCGACAGCGGTCGCCGCGCCGGCGATTGCAGTCAATGCAAGAGCGAGCAGGATGCGTTTCATCAACAGTCTCCACATGAGCGGGGGTCCATCAGTGTAGGTGCGCATCGGGCGCACGGGCCACCCGTGCGATTGCGCAACGTCATTGCAACGTCATGCACCCGCCACGGCGGCGCAATGCCCGCCGACGACTCTGTGCCAAGTCAGCACAGGTATCGTCATGCGCATCGGCATCGTCAGTGAGACCTATCCACCGGAAGTCAACGGCGTGGCACTGACCGTGCACAACCTCGCCGCCGGACTGGCCAGCCGCGGTCACAGCGTGGATTTGATCCGTCCGCAGCAGGCCCAACGCCACCACGATGAAACGGGCATCGACGCACTGCATGTGCGCGGCGCCGCCCTGCCCCGTTATCCCGGTCTGCGCTTCGGCCTGCCGGCGGGCCGCACGCTGCGTCGGCACTGGTCGCGCCAACGCCCTGATGCGATCTACGTCGCCACCGAGGGCCCGCTGGGCTGGTCGGCGGTGCGTGTTGCCCGGCAACTGGGTATTCCGCTGGTCAGCGGTTTTCATACCCGCTTCGACCGCTATGCCGATCATTACGGGCTGGGTTTGCTCACGCCGCTGGTGCGCAGCTACCTGCGCCAGTTCCACCAACGCGCGGCGGCCACTCTTGTGCCGACCGACGCACTCGCACAGGAGTTGCAGGCCATGGGTATCTCCAATGCGCGGCTGCTGCGCCGCGCCGTCGATACGCAGCTGTTCCACCCCTGTCGTCGCGATGACGGGCTGCGTACCAGCTGGGGTGTCGACGCCGCCACACCGGTCGTGCTGTACGTAGGGCGACTGGCGCCGGAGAAGAATCTCGAACTGGCGGTAAACACCTTTCGTGCCATCCAGCGCTGCGTTCCGCAGGCACGTCAGATCTGGGTGGGCGATGGCCCCGCACGCGCCGCGCTGGAAGCGGCACACCCGGATTTCATTTTCGCCGGCGTGCAGCGCGGCGTGGCGCTGGCGCGGCATTATGCCAGCGCCGACCTGTTCGTGTTCCCCAGCCTCAGCGAGACCTTTGGCAACGTGATCATCGAGGCACTGGCCGCCGGCCTGCCGGTGGTGGCGTATGCCGAGGGCGCCGCGCGCGAGCATCTCATCGATGGTGTCAACGGCTACTGCATCGACTCGGGCGATGCCGTGGCGTTCATCGACGCGGCGGTCCGGCTGGCCAGCAACCCGGGGTTGATCCGGCACATGGGGCGTGCGGCGCATGTCGGGATGGCCGGGCTGTCGCCGGAAGCGGTGATTCGCGATTTCGAAACCCTGCTGCGCGAAATGGCCGAGGAGAACCAGCATGAGCACGCACGCATCGTCGCCCACGCCTGAGCTTTCGTCCGGGCCCCCGCTGGCCCTGGATGGCCGTGTCTGCGTGCTGGCCAACCGCTGGGGCGCACGTCGCATGGTCGGCCTGTTTTTCCGCGCCGTCAGCCGGCTCGGCGACGGGATGTTCTGGTATGCGCTGATGGCCGTACTGGCGCTGCTCGGCGGTCATCGCGGCGTGCTCGCCGCCGCCCACATGGCCGCCACCGGCGTCACCGCGCTGCTGCTGTATCGCCTGCTCAAACGCTGGACGCGCCGTCCGCGCCCCTATCGCGTCTGCGCCGGCGTGATTGCCCATGTGCCGGCGCTGGATGAATTCAGCTTTCCCTCGGGCCATACCCTGCAGGCGGTGAGCTTCAGTGTCGTGGCGCTGGCGTGGTATCCGCCGCTCGCACCACTGCTGCTGGTCTTCACCGCGCTGGTCGCCGCCTCGCGGGTGATCCTCGGGCTGCACTATCCCAGTGATGTGCTCGCGGCCATCGCCATCGGCAGCGGCCTGGGTACGGCGTCGTTGTGGCTGATGCAGACGCTGGCCTGAGCGCGTCGCGCCGGCGCCACCGCGGGCAGCATTTGCGCACGCCGTCACAAGCGCCTTTGCGTTCAGGCAGATAGCCCACTTGTCCACAGGCTTTACCGGACGTGCTCCACAATCGCTGTGGAGAACTTTGCGTGAGCGCGCCGGCACTGGGCAAAACATCGACAATGTGTGGCAAGTGGTTGTCGGCAAAGGCGCGCGCCGCAGTTGTCCACAGGGTTTACCGCAACGCGTCCACCGCGGTTGTGGAAAACTTCGCGGCAAAAACGGCGATGCCGCCTGACGGCGGCATCGTTTCGCTGCGGCGTCCCACGAGCATCAGGCCGCGCGCGGCACCTTCATCAGGATGCCGAGCAGGTCGGCCAGCTTGTCGCGCATCTCGCGGCGGTCGACGATCAGGTCGATCGCACCATGGTCGACCAGGAACTCCGAACGCTGAAAGCCTTCGGGCAAGGTCTCGCGCACGGTCTGCTCGATCACGCGCGGGCCGGCAAAGCCGATCAGCGCCTTCGGCTCGCCGATGTTGATGTCGCCCAGCATCGCCAGACTGGCCGATACGCCGCCGGTGGTCGGGTTGGTCAGCACGCTGATGTACGGCACGCCGGCGTCGCGCAGGCGTGCCAGTGCAGCCGAGGTCTTGGCCATCTGCATCAGCGAGAACAAGGCCTCCTGCATGCGCGCGCCGCCGGTGGCGGAGAAACACACCAGCGCGCTTCGGTCGGCGAGCGCACGCTCGGCCGCGCGGGTGAACTTCTCGCCCACCACCGAGCCCATCGAGCCGCCCATGTAGGCGAACTCGAATGCCACTGCCATTAGCGGACGGCCCTTGAGCTTGCCACTCATGGCGACCATTGCATCCTTCTCGCCGAGCTTCTTCTGGGTGGCGACAATGCGGTCACGATACTTCTTGGTGTCGCGGAATTTCAGTGGGTCGGTAGGCTCCATGCTGGCCCACAGTTCCTGTGCCGAGCTTTCATCGAGCAGCGTCTCCAGTCGCATGCGCGCACTGATGTAGTGATGATGGCCGCACTTGGGGCAGACCATCAGGTTGCGCTCCAGCTCCGGCCGATACAGCACGGTGCCGCAACCGCCGCACTTCTCCCACACACCCTCGGGCACCGAACCCTTGCCGCCGTTCGTACTCGGCGGGCGGGTGCGCGGATTCATGATTTTCTGCAGCCAATTCATTGCATCACCCTGACTATTCGTGAGCGCGCCGCCAGCGGGCGACACCTGTTCTCAACGCGCATCGAGCGCGGCGCGGATCGGCGCGAGAAACGCTCGCGCCCGCTCGGCAATTTCTTCGGCATCCGACGCTCCGGCCAGCTGCTCGACCAGCGCACTGCCGATCACCACCGCGTCGGCAAAGCCGGCAATCGCCACCGCGCTGGCCGCATCGCGGATGCCGAAACCTACCGCCACCGGCGCCTTCGCGCGGGCGCGGATATCGGCCACGCGCGCGGCAATATCGCCGGTACTCAGATGTGCCGCACCGGTGATGCCCGCGAACGATACATAGTACAGGAAACCCTCGGCTGAACCGCACAGCTGCGCCATACGCGCGGGTGCGGTGGTCGGTGCGGCAAGCAGGATCTGCTGCAGTCCTGCATCCCGCAACGGCTGCAAAACCGCCGCCTCTTCCAGCGGGCAATCGACCAGCAGCACACCATCGACACCGGCCTGCACCGCTTCCTGCGCAAAGCGCGCATAGCCGTGGATCTCGACCGGATTGAGGTAACCCATCAACACGATCGGCGTCTCCGCATCACGCTGGCGGAACGCGGCGACCCAGCCCAGCACTTCGTTGAGGCCCACGCCCTTCGCGATCGCCCGCTCGCTGGCGTGCTGGATCACCGGACCGTCCGCCATCGGGTCGGAAAACGGCACGCCCAGCTCGATCAGGTCGGCGCCCGCGTCGACCAGGGCGTGCATCAACGCCACCATGTGTTCGGGCGATGGATCGCCGGCGGTGACGAACGGGATCAGGCCAGTGCGGCCGGCAGTCTTGAGCGCGGCAAAGCGGCGGTCGATGCGGCTCATACCTCGACCCCTTCGCGGGCGGCGATCGTGTGCACGTCCTTGTCGCCGCGACCGGACAGGTTGCACAGCACGATGCCGTCCTTCGGCAGCTCGCGTGCCAGCTTGATCGCCTGCGCGACGGCATGGCTGGATTCCAGCGCGGCCAGGATGCCTTCGGTACGCGCCAGCAGATGGAAGGCCTCCATCGCCTCGTCGTCGGTGATGCCGACGTATTCGGCGCGGCCGGCGTCTTTCAGGAACGCATGCTCGGGGCCGACACCGGGGTAATCGAGACCGGCCGAAATCGAATGTGTCTCGGTGATCTGGCCGTTGTCGTCGCACAGCACATAGGTACGGTTGCCGTGCAATACACCGGGGCGGCCAGCGGCCAGCGACGCGGCGTGACGTCCCGTCGCGATGCCCTCGCCCGCCGCCTCCGCACCCACGATGCGCACGTCGGCATCGTTGAGGAACGCGTGGAACAGACCGATCGCGTTGGAGCCACCGCCGACACAGGCGGTCAGCACATCGGGCAGACGGCCATACTCTTCCAGCATCTGCGCGCGCGCCTCGCGGCCGACGATCGCGTTGAAGTCGCGCACCATCAGCGGATACGGATGCGGGCCGGCCACCGTGCCGATGATGTAGTAGGTGTCGGCGACGTTGGTAACCCAGTCGCGCATCGCCTCGTTCAGCGCATCCTTCAACGTCTTCGAGCCGGACGTCACCGGCACCACTTCCGCACCGAGCAGCTTCATCCGGTAGACGTTGATCTTCTGTCGCTCGATGTCCACCGAACCCATGTACACCACGCACTTCAGGCCCAGCCGCGCGGCCACCGTGGCGCTGGCCACGCCGTGCTGGCCGGCGCCGGTCTCGGCGATGATGCGCGGCTTGCCCATGCGTTTGGCGACCAGCGCCTGGCCCACGGTGTTGTTGATCTTGTGCGCGCCGGTGTGGTTCAGGTCTTCGCGCTTGAACACGATGCGCGCGCCGCCAATGTGCTGCGACAGGCGCTCGGCGTGATAGATCGGGCTGGGCCGGCCGACGTAGTGCTTCAGGTCGCGATCGAGTTCGGCAATGAATGCCGGATCGTCGCGCAGGCGCAGATACGCTTCGGTCAACTCGGCCAGCGGAGCCATCAAGGTCTCGGCGACATAGCTGCCGCCGTAGTTGCCGAAGCGTCCGTGCGCATCGGGGTAGGCGTTGAAATCCACGATCTTGCTCATGTTGTCACTCGATGGTCGCAGGAGCGCACCCCGTCCACAAGGGACTTCCTTCGGTCGTGCGCGATGCTTTTTGCCGACACGTGAGAAGAGCATCGCGCACAGGGTGCGCTCCTACAGGCAAGCGGTCATCTTAGCGGCATCCCCGGTATCGGGGAATCACGAACCGTAACCGCGCCAGCCCATCCGCAACGGCATCGCCCGATCAGGCTCACAGATAGCGGCGGATGGCCTCCCGCAGTTTCGTGACCATGTCGGGAGTGAGCGTACCGAGCATGCCGCGATGCCCGGCCGGAATGTGTGCAGCGGGATCGGCCTCGTCAAAAACGTAGTGATCCAGCAGCCCCTTCCACGCGGCGCGCTCCGCTGGTGGCAGCGACTTGAACGTGAGAATGCAATGCATCAGGCATCCCAGCGCAGTATCCGGCACGTAACCATCGGCCGGCGTGTGCTTCCACCAGTAGTTCACCAGCGCGTTGATCCGCTCCAGCGATTCGACATGGTGCCACCACATCGGCGGGATGTAGATCGCATCGCCGGGCTGCAGTTCGGCCACCTGCGCCTGGGCAAGCGCCAGCTTCAATCGCGGGAACCGCGGATCGTCGGGACGATCGAGCCTGGCGATGCTGATGGCTGTACCGGTCGGCGCGAAATCCAGTGGCCCGACATACAGGTTGGGTACCTGATCCGGCGCGAACAATGTGAAACGCCGGCCACCGCACACCACGCAAGCGAGGTTGTGATACTCGTCGAAATGCGCCGGCGTGGTCACCTTGTTGCCGATCCAGATACGCGGCTGGATGGCGCGGTCGAGGAAGGGAATCGAGTGGTTGTCCAGCAGCCCTGGCAGGCACGCGGAAATCAGTGCGCTCTGCATCGCCAGCCCCGGGGCATTTTCCTGGCGGCTGTAGTGCGCCAGCCGCTTCAGGCCCTGGGTGATCGAGACGCGGTGGTGCTCGTAGTTGAAGCCGTCGAAATTCGCGTTGTAGCCGATGATGCCGTCTTCGCCCGGGGCCATAAGCAGCGCGTCGACCTCGCTGCCGTTGTCCAACGTGGAAAGTCCCTGCGCAAACGCCGTATCCGACTGAGCGGCCAGTTTCACCAGCGGCCAGTCCCGGCACAGGCCGCGGATCACCAGCGGCCGATCACGGCCGATCAACTCGTCGAGTGCGATCGGCCGGCCCGTGTCGCAATACTCCTCAATGGCGGTTGGCGTATCCGTCATGCCGCTTCCCACGCATGCACCGCATGGATGAAGGCCGCCAGCTTGTGCGGATCCTTGATGCCGGGCGCCGACTCGACGCCGCTGGCCACATCCACCGCCCATGGGCGCGCCGCGCGCAGCGCGTCCACCACGTTGTCGGAAGTCAGACCACCGGCCAGGATCACCGGCTGCGCCAGCCCGGCCGGCAGCAACGACCAGTCGAAGGCCTTGCCGCTGCCGCCCGCCTCGCCAGGACCATGGCCATCGAGCAGCAGGCCGGCGGCATGCGGATAGTCGCGCAGCCGCGGGAGTGCGGCGGCACCCTCGCCCATCGCGATCGCTTTCAGGAATGGATGGCCAAACTGCACGCACCAGTCGTCACGCTCGCTGCCGTGAAACTGCAGCAGGCTCGGTCGAAGGTCCTCGACGATCCGCTGAACGAGGCTCGCCTCGTCATCCATGAACAACGCCACCGTGCTGACGAACGGCGGCAGCGACGCGACGATTTCCTGCGCCCGCGCAAGCGTCACCTGCCGTCGGCTGCGGGCGGTGAATACCAGGCCGATCGCATCGGCGCCCAGGCGCGCGGCGAGCAACGCATCCTCCACACGGGTCATGCCGCAGCACTTGATGCGGGTCACTGGCCCGCTCCCGTCAGGCAAACGTCCGGCGGCAGGCCCCAATGCGTTTCGTAGCGCGGGCCAATGAAGGTCAGGCCCGAGGCGGCGGCCGTCGGCCCGGCAACTTGGCGATCGCCACCGGCCAGCAATTCGGCGATCCATTCGGTCGGTTGCTCGTGGCGGCCGACCAGCAGCAGCGACCCGACGATATTGCGCACCATGTGATGCAGAAACGCATTCGCTTCGATATCGACGAATACCTGCTCGCCCTCGCGCCGCACACTCACCGCCAACATCGTGCGGCGGGGATGCGCGGCCTGGCACGACAACGCGCGAAACGCGCTGAAATCGTGCGCGCCGAGCAGCGCCTGCGCAGCAGCGTGCATGCGTTCGGCGTCCAGCGGCAGGCGCTCCCAGGTGACATAGCGCGCATCCAGCGCCGCTCGCACGGGCCGGTTGAGGATGTGATAACGGTAGCGCCGGCTGCGCGCCGCGTAGCGCGCATGAAAACTTTCCAGCACTGGCTGCGCCCACAACACCGCCACGCTGGCTGGCAGGTTGGAACAGGCGCCGAGCATCCAGCTGCGCATGTCGCGCTGCGCCGCGGTGTCGAAATGCACGACCTGGCAGCGCCCATGCACGCCGGCATCGGTGCGCCCCGCGCAGCTGACCTCGACCGGATGGGCCGCCACCTTTGACAGCGCCTGTTCCAGCTTCGCCTGCACGCTGGGGCCCTGCGTCAGCCGCTGCCAGCCGAAGAAATCGGTGCCGTCGTATTCGATACCCAGAGCGATACGCATGAGGTCGTGCAGGAGCCCGCTGAAAGAAGCTGCAGATTAGCAGCCCGCAACGAAGTCGGGCCGGCAAGGCCGGCCCGAGGGTTCATGCCGACCGTGTCAGGCCGGAATCAGTGCAGATTCTCGAGCAGGCGCTTGGCGGTGTCCCGCTGCATCTGGCTGCCTTCCTTCATCACTTCACCCAGCATGCCGCGCGCACCGTCGGCATCGCCCATGTCCAGATAGGCGCGGGCGAGATCGAGCTTGGTGTCGATCGGATCGTCGTTGAATTCACCCAGATCCTGATCCTGCCCGGCGGCCTCGGATGGCCTGTCCGCATCGTCGAAATGCCAACTCGAAGCCGCTTCCGCAGCGGGCGCCGCATGGGTGTCCGGCGCATGGATGGTCACATCGTCAGCCAGTGCCGGCTGATTCGGCGGTTCGGCCACCACCGGCTGGCTCAGGTCGAAGTTGAAGTTGTATTCGCTGACCTTCTTCGGCGCAGCCGGCGGCATCGTCGGCGCGACGGCCAGTGCGTCGTTTTCGTCGGCATAGTCATCGATGTCGAATTCGCGGCGGGCCTCGGTTTCCTCGTGCATCGGCAAGTCGGGGTGGTGGTCGAACAGCGGGTGACCGGGCACCAGATCCTCGCCCATGTGCATCACGTCCTGCCACTCGTCCTGCTGCGGATCGGTGATATGCGCGTGCATGGCTTCGGCAGCCGCCTCGAAATGCTCGACGTCGCGGCGCGAGTAGTACAGCGTGACCAGTTCCAGATGCAGGCCGATGTCATCCGGATGTTCGGCCAGCTGGTCGAGCAGTTCTTCCTGATCGATGTCCTCGCTGCCGAGGCCGGGATCAGGCGACGGCGTTGAACCGAAACGATCGGCCAGCGACGACGCACCCTTCGATGCGGCCGTTGCCGTCTTGCGGCGACGACCGAGCAGGGCCAGCAGGAGCAGCAGCACGACCGCACCGGCACTCGCGGCCCACGTCCACGGCTGCATGTACCAGGGCTGCTCGACCCCAGCTGCAGGGCCGGATTTGAGTACGGGCTTGGCGGTGGACTTGACCGGTTTCGGCGTGACGGCGGCGGTCGCCGCCGGCGTGCTGGCCGTGGGCGCGGGCATAGTCTTCGTCATGGCGCTGGAACCGGCCATGGCAGGCGCCGCGTTCGCGATGGCCGATGTGCTGGCCGTGGCGGTTTCCAGCGTAGCTTCCGATGGCGCCGTCTTCGCCACGCTGGCTGCGGGTGCTGGCATTGGTGCAGCCGCTGGCGGCTGGCCGGCGGACTTGCGCGCCGCGGCCAGTTTGGCCTGCAGGTCGGCGATCTCGCTATCCTTCAGCGACAACAGATGTGCATTGTTGTTGTTGATGTCCGCCAGATCCTTCAGGCGGGTTTTCAGCTCGACGCTCTGCTGCTGCAGGCTGGCCAGGCTTTCCTGACTGCGAAGAAGATCCTGTCGGATACCGGCAGCGGCCTTGTCGCTCTTGCCGGCAGCGTTGCTGCCCTGGGCGCCCGCGCCGTTGCCGGTTTTTGCCGGCACCAGCGCAAGCCGATCACCGGCGCTACTGGCCGTGTCGCTGGGCGCACTGGAGGCGTTCGCGCGCGTCGCCGTATCGGCCACGACAGCGGGTTTGCCCGGTGCTGCGGTGCGCCAGTCGCTGTTCTGGCGACGCACTTCGGCCACGGCTGCCGCGATCGTCATGGACTGCGCATCGGCGGAACTCGGCACGCGCAGGACCGCACCACTTTTCAGGGCATTGATGTTGTCGCGGTAGAACGCGTCCGGGTTGGCCTGCTTCAACGCGAGCATCATCTGCTGGGCGTCGACCCCGGCCGGCGCGGTGCTGCGGGCAATCGACGACAGGGTCTGGCCGCGCTCGACTGGGCCGTACCGACCGTTGCTGGTGCCTGCCGCGGCCCTGGAGGGTGCCGCCACACGTGCCTGCGTTGCCTGCGGCGGCGCCGACCGGGCCGGTGTCTCTTGCGGCTGCGCGGCTCGGGCCGGCGCTGCCGACGGCATGGGTGCGGCCGCTGCGGGTGCTGCCATCAATGCACTGGGCGGGTCAAGCAAGATCGCGAATTCGCGCACGCTCTTGCCGGCCTTGCTGCTCACTTCCAGCAGCAGGTCGAGATAGGGATCGTCCACTGCCTGGCTGCTGGTGATGCGAATGACCTTGCCGCCAGCGATGTTCGCCACGCTGAAGTGCAGCGGGATCGCGGTGCGGCCACCGACGATGCCGGCACGGGCAAATTCCTCGCTGGAGGCGAGCTGGACGGTGAGGTTCTGCAACTCCGCCGGACTGGCCGGATGCAGGGGAATTTCGGCCAGCAACGGCTGCCCCAGCGCCGACTTGACCCGGATCTGGCCAAGGTCCAAGGCAAGCACCTGGCTGCTGCCCAGTGCCAGTGCCACCAGCATCGACAACTTCAACGAACGATTCATGCGTGTTCCCCCGAACGATCTTGGCGCAACTTTTGTGGTGTCGCCGCCGAGGCGGCTACCGCGGCAAACGAGGTGCCACTTTAGTTATATGCAGACCAATCAACAATAGCTGCGGCGAATACTTGCAGTGCATTGCTGCGGTGTGTTCTCACCGCAGCAACCGGTTCAATGCTGATCAGCCACCGGCCTGGCCGGCAGCTCTTGCAGCTGTTTGCGCAGCTCGGCGATGGCCTGGTCCTGCTGTTGCAGGCGCTGGCGCGCCCGCTTGCTGTCCGATTCCTGCCTGGACAAATCCCGTTCCAGCTGCTTCACCTCGGCTTGGCTTCGGGTCACGCGCTGGTGCACAGCGGGCAGCGCTGGCACCGCCTGTTCGGTATGTTGCGAGGCGGGCCGGGCGCCGCCGCCCCAGGCCGGCGAGATCACGACAAAGCCAATCACACCAATGACTTGCAGACAGCGCATCTTCAGAGATAGTCCTCGATCAACAGTTCGGCGATCTGCACGGCATTGAGCGCCGCGCCCTTGCGGATATTGTCCGAGACGATCCACAGATCCAGCCCGCGCTCGTGCGAGATGTCCTCGCGGATGCGCCCCACGTACACCGCATCGGTGCCGGCCGCCTCGCTCACCGGGGTCGGGTAGCCGCCCGGCTTGCGCTCGTCCATCAACACCACGCCCGGCGCCTGCCGCAGCAGCTCGCGGGCCTGTTCGGCGCTGATCTTTTCGCTGGTTTCGATATGCACTGCCTCGGAATGACCATAAAACACCGGCACGCGCACGGCGGTCGGGTTCACCTGGATCGACTCGTCCTCCAGGATCTTGCGGGTCTCCCACACCAGCTTCATCTCTTCTTTCGTATAGCCATTGGGCTGGAAATCGTCGATCTGCGGGATCACATTGAACGCGATCTGCGCCGGGAATTTCTTGCCCGGCTCCACGCTTTGGAAGTTCAGCAGGGCCGCGGTCTGCCGCCCCAGTTCTTCCATGCCGGTGCGACCGGCGCCGGAGACCGACTGGTAGGTGGCCACATTGATCCGTTCGATCTGCACCGCGCGATGGATCGGCGCCAGCGCCACCAGCATCTGCATGGTCGAGCAGTTCGGGTTGGCGATGATGCCGCGGTGGGTGTACTGCGCGATGGCGTGCGGGTTGACCTCGCTGATCACCAGCGGGATGTCGTCCTGGTAGCGGAACTCCGAGGTGTTGTCGATCACCACTGCGCCGGCTGCTGCCGCCCGCGGCGCGTGCTCGCGACTGACCGCACCGCCGGCCGAGAAGAACGCGATGTCGACGCCGGCGAAATCATAGGTATCGAGCAACTGCACGGTGATGTCCTGACCGGCGAAGCTGACCTTGCCGCCAGCCGAACGTTCGCTCGCCAGTGGCACCAGCTCGCTGACTGGAAAGTCGCGCTCGGCAAGGATGGCCAACAACGCTTCGCCGACCGCGCCGGTGGCACCGACCATGGCGATTTTGTAACTGCTTTTCTGGCTCATTCGGGGTGTTCTTTGCTCAAGGGTGGTGAAGCGTGCCGGCCGCAGCCAGCACCTGGGGATTGAGGACCGTCTGTGGCCGCCCGGCATGCGGACCGTGGCCGAAAAACGCCAGGACATTATCCACGGCCAAGGCGGTCATGGCGCGGCGCGTATCGTGACTGGCGCTGGCGATATGCGGGCTGAGCAGCACATTGTCCAGCGCCAGCAGCGCCGGATGCACGCCCGGTTCGCCCTCGAACACGTCCAGCGCGGCCGCGGCAAGCCCGCCACCGGCCAGCGCGGCGGCCAGCGCGGCATCGTCGACGATGCCGCCGCGGGCGATGTTCACCAGCACCGCAGTCGGCTTCATCAGCGCCAGCTCGGACACGCCGATCGCATGCCGACTCTGCGCCGTCAATGGCAGCGTCAGCACCAGGAAGTCGGATTCGCGCAGCAAGTTCTGTTTATCGACATGGCGCGCGTTGCATTCGCGCTCGATCGGCGCCGGCAGCGGCGAACGATTGTGATAGATCACCGGCATGCCGAATCCCGCCGCCCGCCGCGCGACCGCCTGACCGATGCGGCCCATGCCGAGAATGCCGAGCGTGCGGCCGCGCACATCCATGCCCAGCCACGCCTTGAACTCGGTGGCCTGCCAGTGCCCGGCGCGCAACCAGCGCTCGGCCGCGCCGACCCGGCGCGCCGCACCCAGCAGCAAGGCCCACGCGTAATCGGCCACGCTTTCGTTCAATACGTCGGCGGTGTTGGTGGCAGCGATGTTGGCGGCGGTCAGCGCGGCGAGGTCGAGGTTGTCGTAGCCGACGCTGAGGTTGGCGACGATGCGCAGTCGTGTCGCGCCGGCGATTTCCGCCGCGCCGATGCGCTCCTTGAGGCCAACGATGGCCGCATCCTGATCGGCCAGTTTCGCGATCAGCTCAGCCGAGGAGAACTTGCGCTCCTCCGGTTCACAGCTCACCGCGAAGTGCTCATCGAGCCGGGCGATGATGTCGGGATAGGTGGGGCGTGAAACCCAGACAGTCGGTTTGCCGGTCATGCGCAAGCTGCCACTCAGTTGCCGAAAACGGAGGCCATCTCGTCGACGAGCCAGAAGTACGTCAGCGCCATGGCGAACAGCGTGCCGGCGGTCCACAGCATCCAGCGGCGCCGCAGCCAGGCGATACGGAACGCGGAATACTGGATCGGGATGTCGGCCAGATAGGCGGCGCAGTAGCAGACATTGGCGAGCACGCCCAGCACGAACAACGCCAGCAGCAACTCGAAGTTCAAGCCAACGCGAAAATGCGGCCACGCGGCCACGGCACAACCGATGACCACCGCCACCAGCGCGATGTTGTAGGCGATGCGTCGCCACTCCCAGTAACGGATCGCATCGCTCAGCATGTCATGCAGCGAAGGTCGCAACGATGGCGATGGCGGCAGATTCGACATAGGCAGCATGACCGTCTCCATCTTTCAGGGAATCCGCGGTTCGACCGCGCCGACATCGCCGCACTGGGCGCGGTGGCGCAGCGCCTGATCGATCAGCACAAGCGCCAGCATCGCCTCGGCGATCGGCGTGGCGCGCAGGCCGACGCACGGATCGTGGCGGCCCTTGGTCACTACTTCGGCCGGTTCGCCCGCCAGATTCACGCTGTGGCCGGGAATCAGGATGCTGGAGGTTGGTTTCAGCACGATCGAGGCGGTCACCGGCTGGCCGCTGCTGATGCCGCCAAGAATGCCACCGGCATGATTGGACGCAAAGCCGTCCATACTCATTTCATCGCGATGCCGGCTGCCGCGCTGGCTGACCGCGGCAAAACCGTCGCCGATCTCCACGCCCTTGACCGCATTGATCGACATCAGCGCGCTGGCCAGCTCGCCATCGAGCTTGCCGTAGATCGGCTCGCCCCAGCCCGGCGGCACGCCGTCGGCGACCACGTTGACGCGCGCGCCGACCGAGTCGCCGGCTTTGCGCAGCGCGTTGATATAGCTTTCCAGCGCCGGCACCTGCGCCGCGTCGGGCCAGAAGAACGGGTTCTGTTCCACCGCGTCCCAGTCGAACGCATCCGGCGTGATCTCGCCGATCTGTGCCAGATAACCGCGCACGCGCACGCCGTAGCGCTCGGCCAGCCACTTCTTGGCGACAACAGCCGCCGCCACGCGCATGGTGGTTTCGCGCGCCGAGGAACGCCCGCCGCCGCGCGGATCGCGGATGCCGTATTTCTGCCAGTAGGTGTAATCGGCATGGCCGGGGCGGAAGGTCTGCTCGATCTCGCCGTAATCCTTGCTGCGCTGATCCGTATTGCGGATCAGCAGCGCGATCGGCGTGCCGGTGGTCTTGCCCTGATAGACGCCGGAGAGGATTTCGACATCATCCGCCTCGTGCCGCTGCGAGGTGTAGCGGCTGCGGCCGGTGGCGCGACGCTCCAGATCGTGGCGGAACTCCGCCGCGTCGATCAGCAACCCCGGCGGACAGCCATCGATCACGCAGCCGATCGCCGGCCCGTGGCTTTCGCCAAACGTGGTGACGGTGAAAAGCTTGCCGAAGGAATTGCTGGACATGGGCATCGGGACGTCGGGCGGGAGCCCGCACAGCTTAACCGCGATGACGAACCGTTGCGCACGGGTGAACGTCAAGCGACGCGAAGCTCCTGAACGCGTAAGCGAGATGGATGCCACCCGAGTGGTGTCCATCTTCCGCGATGCGATTCACGCAGAAGCCGTACGGTAACCAGTCTCGGCCAGCTCAGCGTCAGCACCCATCAGGTGCTGTTCGGGTGGTCGACGCGCGTCGCTCTCAGCCTCGCTGACCTGTCGTCGTACGACCGACCTGCCACTCCCGTGCGAGCATGGCGAAGATCACGTCATCCACCCAATCGTCGCGCAGCCACAGGCTTTCGCGATGATATGCCTCCTGCCGCATGCCCAACGCACGCAGCATGGCCACGCTGGCGAGATTGCGCGGATCGACCGAGGCATGAACGCGGTGCCGGCCCAGCGGCCCGAACGCACAGTCGAACAGGGCACGCAACACCTCACTGGCGTAGCCGTTGCCCTGATGAGCCGGGGCGAGGCTGATCCCGAATTCGACCGAACCTTTGGCATCTTCGGGCAGGTTCACACCGACATCGCCAATCAGCTGGCCGCTTTCGCGCAGGCGAATCGCGCGCTGGAACCAGCCTGACGTTTCCGGCTTCGTCGGCTGGGCCGAGATGAAGTCGCGCGCCGCCGCCACGTCGACCGGACACCAGCCCTGAAAGCGCGCCACCGCCGGATCGGCGCGACAGGCGAACAGCGCTTGCGCGTCATCGTCGCGCAAGGCGTCCACACGCAGCCGCGGCGTGAGCAGCTCCATCATTCAACTCGCGCGACGAGTAGCCGCCGCTGCGCGAATGGCCGCGGCGTGTTCGGTCAGGTCGCGCCGTTCCAGCGCAAACACGCCCATCTGTCCGACCTTGAACTCGATCCAGATGAACGGAATATCGGGCAACAAAGCGGCCAGCGCGTGTTCGCTCTCGCCGACCTCGACGACCAGCAGGCCGTCGTCGGTGAGGTGCTCGGCGGCTTCGTCGAGCATGCGCAGGCACAGGTCCAGGCCGTCGGCGCCCGAGGTCAGGCCCAGCTTCGGCTCGTGTGCGTATTCACCCGGCAACGCCGCGTATTCGTCCTCGGTGACGTACGGCGGATTGGACACGATCAGGTCGTAGCGGCGGCCCTGCACGCCCGCGAACAGATCGGACTGGATCGCCTCGACGCGGCGTTCGACGTGCTGGAACACGATGTTCTCACGCGCCAGCGACAGCGCCTCGTCGCTGATGTCGACGATGTCGACCTGCCACTCGGGGTTGTACTCGGCCATGGCGATGCCGATGCAACCCGAACCGGTGCACAGGTCCAGCGCGCGTTCGATGTGGCGCTCGTCCAGCCACGGTGCGAAGCCCGATTCGATCAGCTCGGCGATCGGCGAGCGCGGCACCAGCGCGCGACGATCGCT
>JBEPVP010000019.1:0-28578 GCA_041690935.1 Rhodanobacter sp. | reverse complement strand
AGAGACAGACCAAGCCGGTATAGATCGCGTCCTACAGGAGAATAGAATTTTCTGGACGCGCAACGGCGTTCCGCGACTAAAGAAATATCTGGAAGGCTCTGAAGGTATGCCTGCATCTGATTTGTGGGCCGATATCCAGCCTCTTCGCTCTTGGCACAAAGATGAAGACGTCAGTTACAACACGCAGAAACCGGAAGCGCTTCTAGAGCGAATCCTTAGCGCCTCAAGTCCAGAGAACGGCCTCGTTGCGGATTTCAACGGTGGCTCCGGCACCACCGCTGCCGTCGCCGAAAAACTCGGCCGCCGCTGGATCACCACCGACCTCGGCAAGCCCGCCTGCATGATCATGCGCAAGCGCCTGATCGATCAGGGTGCAAAACCCTTTCTGTACCAGGCGATCGGCGACTATCAGGTCGAGGCGGCGAAGAGTGCGATGGGGCGCAGCTTCCGCGTCGGCGACCTGTCCGGCATCGTGCTGTCGCTGTACGGCGCGCTGCCGCTGCAGCCAGAGGACAACCCGCTGCGCAATCTCGGCGCGGTGGTCTACGCCGGCAAGAAGACCCTGGTGCTGGTCGATTCGCCGAACAAGCTCACCGGTGACGCCACCCTGCGCAAGGCGATCGCCCAGCGCGAACACCTGCTTGGTGGCTGGGATCGCGTGGTGGTGCTGGGCTGGAACTTCGAGCCGTCGATCGGCCAAAGCATCACCGCGTTGAACGATGCGCGGCTGGAAGTGCTGGTGATCCCACCCGACTTGCTCGACCGCCTGCGCAAGAAGGGCGGCATCGAAAAGCTGCGCGGGCAGGTGCGCTTCTGCAGCCTGCAGTACCTCACGATCAAGCCGGTGCGCCGTCAGCGCAGTGGCGAGGAAGAAACGTTGCAGGTCACGCTGGACAACTACGTACTGCTCTCGCCCGAGGCGATCAACCTCGACGAGGACAACCGCAAGAAGCTGCTCAAGGTCGCCAACGCGGAACCGCTGGCGCTGATCGAATACTGGGCGGTCGACCCGGACTACGACGGCGAGGTGTTCCGCTCGGTGTGGCAGGACTACCGCGGCAACACCGCCAACGACGACGACCCACTGCGCGTGGTCACCGCGGCGAACTTCAGCGTGCCGCGCAAGCCCGGCGAGCGGCGGGTGTGCGTGCGCGTGGTCGATGTGTTCGGCTTCGAGGCCGAGGTGGTGCAGCTGGTGGCGGAGACGCGGGCATGAACTTACTCGCGGATGCCCCATGCCTGTCATTCCGAGAGAGCTCAGGCAGCGAGACGTCGTACCTTGCTGAGACTATTGCCGATCTCGCGTTCGGCGATCTTCAGGTCGTAGGCGCTCTGCAGGTTGATCCAGTACTGCGCGGTCTGCCCGAAGGCTCGACCGAAACGCAGTGCGAGTTCGGCGGTGACCGGACGTTCGCCGCGCACGACATGCGAAATGCGCATCGGCGAGACGCCTACCGCACGCGCCAGCGCCGCTTGGCTCATTCCATAGTCATCGAGGATTTCCTGAATGAACTCGCCGGGATGAATTGGCGGCATGCCGTTTTTTGGAAGGGATGTGGTCATGACGCAAGGTTCTCAGTGGTAGTCAACGATTTCGACGTCGAAGGCGTCACCCGCTTCAAAACGAAAACACAGCCGCCACTGGTTGTTGATGCGGATACTCCATTGCCCAGCGCGGTTGCCGCTCAGAGCTTCCAGCCGGTTCGACGGCGGTTGCCGCAGATGGCTCACCGTCGAAGCCGCGTCCAACTGGTACAAACGCATCATGGCGCGCCGCCAGATGTCTGGCGGCAGCCGTCGCGATTTACCCGTAGCGAACAGCTGCGGCGTTTCCGTGCCAGCGAAGCTCCTGATAATGCGGCAATCATAAACAATTTGTTTATCTCGCGCAAGCCGGCGGAGCCCGCCCATGTCTGACAGCAATCATTCGCTGGCTCTGGCCGCCGCGCTCACCCGTCGCACCGAACAACTCTGCATCGGCCTCGAACAGGGCATCGCCGACCTCTACGAACTGGTGACGCCGGTGACCGCCGAGCTGTTGCGCTGGTGGTTTGGCGAGGACGCGTGCCAGTCGCGTACGTTCAATTTTCATCCGGGCCAGCGTCAGGCGATCCTCAACGTGATCGTGGCGCATGAGGTGCTGGCCAGTCCGAACCTGAAAGATCTTTACCAGCAGGTCTGCGCCGATGCGCTGCTGCAAGGCACGCGCCTGGCCGACGTGGCGCAGGCCAAGCACGGCCATCCGAAGTACTGCCTGAAGATGGCCACCGGCACCGGCAAGACCTGGGTGCTGCAGGCGTTGCTGGTGTGGCAGCTGCTGAACAAGACCGCGGCGCTGGACGAGGGGCGCGACGACCCGCGCTTCACCCGCCGCTTCCTGATCGTGGCACCGGGACTGATCGTGTATGAGCGCCTGCTCGACGCGTTTCTCGGCAAGGAGCAGGAGGGCGGTGAAGCCGGCGACAAACCGCGCGACTTCGTCAGCTCCGACATCGCGCGCTATGCGGAACTTTTCACGCCACCAGCACGGCGCGAGCGAATCGCCCAGTTCGTGCGCGGCAACGTGTGCAAGAAGCACGATATCGGCCTGAAAGCCACCGGCAACGGCATGATCGCGATCACCAACTGGCATCTGCTCAGCGAGGCCGAGGAAGAAATCGAGCAAGACGAGACCGAGTGGATCGATTCGCCCGGCATGGTTGCCGATGCCGCCCGTGTGGCCTATGACGTGCTGCCGTTGGTGCCCGGTCGCGCCACTGGCAACAGCCTCGACGTGCTCGATCGCCGCTGGGCGCGCGGCAATGTGCTGAGCTACCTCGCCGACCTGCCCGAGCTGATGGTGTTCAACGACGAGGCGCATCACATCCACGAGTTGAAGAAGGAAGGCGAGGTCACCGAGGTCGAGTGGCAGAAGAGCCTGTCGATCATCGCCGAAGGCAAGGGTCGCCGCTTCGTGCAAATGGATTTTTCCGCCACGCCGTACAACGACGTCGGCGGCGGCAAGAACCGGCGCAAGGTGTATTTCCCGCATATCGTGGTGGACTTTGACCTGAAGGACGCGATGCGACTGGGGCTGGTGAAGTCGCTTGTGCTGGACAAGCGCAAGGAACTCGGCGCGCTGCCGCTGGAGTTCAAGGCCGAGCGCGACGGCGATGGCAACGTGCAGCTGTCCGAGGGCCAGCGCGTGATGTTGCGTGCCGGCCTGCAGAAGCTGCGCAAGCTGGAAACGGATTTCACCCGACTCGATGCCGCGCGCCATCCGAAGATGCTGGTGGTGTGCGAGGACACCGCGGTGTCGCCGCTGGTGGCGCAATTCCTGCTCGACGAGGGCTTGCATGACGACGACGTACTCACGGTCGACTCGGGCAGGAGGGCCGAGCTGGGCGAAAAGCAGTGGGCGCCATTGCGCCAGCGCCTGTTCAACGTGGACAAGCATGCGCAGCCGCGGGTGATCGTCAGCGTGCTGATGCTGCGCGAGGGTTTCGACGTCAACAACATCTGCGTGATCGTGCCGCTGCGTTCCAGCCAGGCGCAGATCCTGCTGGAGCAGACCATCGGCCGCGGCCTGCGGTTGATGTGGCGCGATCCGGAATACGCCGACATCAAGCGCGAGAACCGCGAGCGGATCAACCATGGCGAGGAGCCGGGTTCGCTGATCGACATCCTTTCGATCGTCGAACATCCGGCGTTCCAGAGTTTCTACGACGAGCTGATGGCCGAGGGCCTGGTCGGCACCACCGGCGACGACGACGAGGGCAGCAGCACCGGCGACCTGATTCCTTCCGAACTGCGCGACGGCTACGAGCAGTTCGACTTCGCGATCCCGTTCATCCTGCGCGAGGCGGACGACAGCGTCGAACATCTGCCGATCGACATCGCCACCTTGCCGCCATTCAGCGCGATGAGCCGCACGAAGCTGGCCGAACTGCTCGGCAAGGGCGACACCTTCACCTCGCAGGATCTGCAGAGCAACACCTTGTTCGGCGACTACCGCGTCGAGGGTGCCACCATGAATGTCGGCGGCTACAACGAGCTGCTGTCGCGGCTGACCCGTCGGGTCAGCCAGGCATTGAACCATCCGTTGCCGAAGGGCAACAAGATCGCACAGAACCTGGATCGCCCGTATCTGCAGATGAACACCGCAGTGCTGGCAACGGCGCTGGACGACTACGTCCGCGAGCGGCTGTTCAACGAAACCTTCGAGCCGTTCGAGGACGAGGGTTGGCGACTGCTACTGCTGCAGCCGGTGCTCGACCACATCGTGAAGGTTTTCGGGCTGGCGCTGGTACGCGCCGAAGAGCACACCACCACCGGCGCCACTGAGGTGCGCCACCGGCTGCTGTCCGAGGTGACGAAACTGATGGTGCGTGAAAGCGCCTCGCTGGAAGTGAGCAAGTGCATCTATGCGCGCCTGCCCTATCCCACCCGCAGCGGCGGACTGGAGCGCGCGTTCATCGAGTGGGCGCAGAGCGACGCCAGTGTGGAAGCGTTCTGCAAGATCAGCGAGAACCGGCACGACTTCGTGCGCCTGCGCTACGTGAAAAACGACGGCCTGGCGGCTCAATACATCCCCGACTTCCTGGTACGCACGGCCGATGCGATCTACCTGGTCGAGACCAAGGCACAAGAGCAGGTCAGCCATCCGAACGTGCGGCGCAAGCTGAAGGCGGCGACGACCTGGTGCGAGCGGATCAATGCGCTGGATGCGGAACAGCGCGGCGGGCGCCACTGGCATTACGCGCTGGTCGGCGAGTCACTGTTCCACGACTGGCGCGAGAAGGGCGCTCGGCTGGACGAGCTGCTGGCGTTCTCGCGTGCCCGCGCAGTGCCTACCGCGCAGTCGCAAGGTGGCCTGGCACTCTGACGATGCACTCCCTCCCCTGCTCGTCCCGCAAGGGGAGGGAGCCAGGCCATCCCGCGTGGTTGACTGATTTTTTCGCGTACCGGTCGGGATCGGCTGCACAGGACGGACATCGCGTATGGAACGGATTCCGGCGTCACCGTGACCGCTGGCAGGTGGCATGGAGCGGTCAATTCTGCAACCATCGCCCCCTTCACGGCGCACATCCGCGCCGCTACGGGAACCCTCAATGACCCAAGAACGCGCGATCCGCCGCGACGTCGGCCCGTTCGCCCTGATGCTTACCGGCCTGGGCTCGATCATCGGATCGGGCTGGCTGTTTGGCGCCTGGCGCGCAGCGCAGATCGCCGGACCCGGCGCGATCTGGGCGTGGGTGATCGGCGCGGCGATCATCATGACGATCGCGCTCACTTACGCCGAGCTGGGCGCGATGTTTCCCGAATCGGGAGGCATGGTGCGCTATGGCCATTATTCGCACGGCTCGCTGGTCGGCTTCATCGCCGCATGGGCCAACTGGATCGCGATCGTCTCGGTGATCTCGGTCGAGGCGGAAGCGTCGGCGCAGTACATGTCGTCGTGGAAATGGGAGTGGGCGAAGGATCTGTATCACCGGGTACCCGGCGGCCACGGCGAGCTGAGCACCATTGGCCTGCTGATCGCCGCGGTGCTGGTGATCGTGTATTTCCTGTTCAACTTCTGGAGCGTCAAGCTGTTCGCGCGCTCGAATACGCTGATCACGCTGTTCAAACTGGTGATTCCCGCGCTCACCGCCGTGCTGCTGATGATGAGCGGCTTCCACCCCGAGAATTTCAGCGTCGGCATCCACGGCGAACTGCACAAGACCGACTTCCCGTCGATCCTCACGGCGGTCGCGATCGCCGGCATCGTGTTCAGCTTCAACGGCTTCCAGAGCCCGGTGAATCTGGCCGGTGAAGCACGCAATCCGGGCAAGAGCATTCCGTTTGCGATCGTCTGCTCGATCGCGCTGGCCACCGTGGTTTACCTGCTGCTGCAGGTGGCCTACATCGGCGCGGTGCCGCGGGAAATGCTGGCCAATGTGGGCTGGCACGGGATCGATTTCAGCTCGCCGTTTGCCGATCTGGCGATCATCCTCGGGCTGCAATGGCTGGCCACGCTGTTGTTCATCGACGCCGTGATCAGCCCCAGCGGTACCGGCATGACCTACACCGCCACCACCGCGCGCATGCTCTACGGCATGGAGCGCAACGGCACGCTGCCGAAGATTCTCGGCCGCGTGCACCCGAAGTGGGGCGTGCCGCGCCCGGCGATGTGGGTGAATCTGGCGGTGTCGTTCCTGTTCCTGTTTTTCTTCCGTGGCTGGGGTTCGCTGGCGGCGGTGATTTCGGTGGCCACGATCATCTCCTACCTGACCGGCCCGATCAGCGTGATGACGCTGCGTCGCACCGCGCCGGAGCTGCACCGTCCGTTCCGGCTGGCCGGCCTGTCGATCATCGCCGGCATCGCCTTCATCATGTCTACCGAGCTGCTGTACTGGGCGAAGTGGCCGCTGACCGGCGAAATCATTTTGCTGATGGTGGTCGCGCTGCCGGTGTATTTCTACTACCAGGCCAAGGCCGGCTGGCACGATTTCGGGCGGCAGATGAAAGGCGCGTGGTGGCTGGTGTGCTACCTGCCCACGCTGGCGCTGGTGTCGTGGGGCGGCAGCACCATCTTCGGCGGCAAGGGCTACCTGCCCTACGGCTGGGATCTGGCCGTGGTCGCCGTGATCGGCCTGGGGTTCTATCTGTGGGGCGTGAAGTCCGGCTGGCGCACGCCGTCGGTGGAAGCGGCGCAGCTGGAAGCGCGCCTCGATCCGGACGCACCGCTGGTGCCGCCGGATGAGGAGACGGCGGAGCGCATCACCGGGCACTGACCGGTGTGCTCGCGAACAAGGCATAGTCCGTTGCGGGGATGACGAGCCTTTGCGGGAAATCGACCAGCGACTTCCCGCAAAGGCTCTGAAGCACGGCGACATGCGCCCACCATGAAACCTGCTCTGCGCCAGGGAAACGGTCGAATGAAAGACGTACAGCAACGTACTTCGTGGGCCGCCTTCGCCGTACTGCTGGTTTTGTGCGGTGGCGCATCCGCTGGCGAATCGACACCAGCGAAACAAGCGGACGCGCCATCGCTCGCGGCGAGCACATCGAATAGTTCCTGGGCTCGCGTGCTGGACAAAACCATCCCGCTTGCCGAACGTCAGCGCGAGTTGATGCGCATCGAGCAGGCCGCGCAAACCGGCGACCAGCACGAGTTGTACGTCCTGGGCTCGCTGTACCACATGGGCCAGCGTTCGCACGTTTCGCCGGTGCAACAGGATCCCGTCAAGGCGAGCCTCTACCTGGGTAACGCCGCCATTCACGGCAGCATCCTGGCCATGGCCAAGATGGCCGAGCTGAAACTTGCTGCCCGGCAGTACCGCGAGGCGATGAACTGGGCGCAGATCTACGGCCACTACGCATCGCTGCTGCCACGCAGCCGCCGACCGCATGACGGCTACGCGGCAGAGCTCCTGCAACGGGTCATCGCCAGGCTGGGGCCATCGGCCGTGCCCGACGTCATGCGCGACGTGGACAGCTTCATTGCGTCGCATGACGCGGAAATCCGCGCCGGAACCGACAGCCAATTCACCGGCGAGATCCCGCACCCCGCCGCGGATGCCAGGCCGTACGTCGCGCCGGCAGGCCGGTTCCCACCGCGCGCGGGTTTTGCCGACTACCTGCTCGCGTTCAAGGCCGATGGCTCGGTAGCGGATGCCTGGCTGCTCGATGCCGTTCCCGATCCGGATCTGGGACTGACGCTGCGCAAATACGCCAATGAAATGCAAATAGCGCCGCTCAAGGCCAATACCGGGGCAGCGGTGCGCTATGGGTGGGTGCCGGTCATGTACGACGATGGTCGATACCGGATGGGCGCCGGGCACTGAGCGCCTTTGAAAATACTGACTTTCTGCTGCGAGTACTGCTGCACATTTACCGTTCACGCTGAGCGTAGCGGCCGCAGGCCGCGCACGCGGAGAACGGCCATGGATGGCCGTGGCCTTGGGGAGCGAGGAAGTCGAAGCGTTCGCGCAGACCCCTTCGACTTCCTCGCTCTTCAGAGCAGCGACCATCCATGGTCGTTCCCCAGCTTGTCGAAAACGCGCCACTCCGTTCGTCGCTCAGGCAACCCCCCATTCCGGGCACGCATGACCACCGCACCAGGGAGCAGCCCATGGCACTCAAGACGCGCATCACGATCAACGCACTCGGCCTGCTGGCGTTGTTGTCGCTCAGCACCGCTGCTGGCGCCACCACCGTCACCTACAACATCGATCCGGATCACACCTATCCCAGTTTCGAAGCCGACCACTTAGGCGGGTTGTCGGTGTGGCGCGGCAAATTCAACCGCAGCAGCGGCACGGTGACCCTGGACAAGACAGCCGGCACCGGGACGGTCGCGGTCACGGTCGACATGAAGAGCGCTGACTTCGGCCAGGTCCAGCTCAACCAAGGTACGCAAGGCAAGGAGCTGTTCGAAAGCAACCTCTATCCGCGGGCCACCTACACCGGCAAGCTCGCCGCCTTCGTCAATGGCGCGCCGACCCGCGTGGTGGGTCAGCTGACCCTGCACGGTGTCACCCGACCGCTCGAACTGACGATCAACAGCTTCAAGTGCATGCCGCACCCGATGCTGAAACGCGAAGTCTGCGGCGCCGATGCGCTGGCCACGTTCAAGCGCGACGCGTTCGGCATGGATGCCGGCAAGGACTATGGCTTCAAGATGGACGTGACGCTGCGCATCCAGGTCGAGGCGATCCAGGCCAAGTGAGTGCCAGAATCGGCTCAAGCCAGCGCCAGCACATCCCCCAGCAACGCCTGCGCGGTTACCTCCGGCCCCGCGCCCGGACCCTGGATCACCAGCGGCTGGGTGTGGTAGCGGGTGGTGGTGAGCGCGAACTGGTTGTCGGTGCCGGACAGGCGCGCGGCTGGATGCGTCAGCGGCACTTCGACCAGGCCGACGCGGGCGCGGCCGCGCTGGTTGAGGCGGGCGAGGAAGCGCAGCACGCCGCCGCGTGAGGTCGCCTCCGCGTGCAGCTTCGCCAGGGGCGCGTCCAGTTCTTCCAGCCGGGCGAGGAAGGACTCGGTATCCAGCGCACGCAGCGATTCGGGCACCAGGCCCTGCACATCCACCTCATCGGTGCCCAGCGCGAAGCCCGCGTTGCGCGCGATGATCAGCAGTTTGCGCGCCACGTCTTCGCCGGAAAGGTCCGAGCGTGGGTCGGGCTCGGTGTAGCCGAGCTGGCGCGCCTCGCGCAGCAGTGTGGAGAACGGCCGGCTGCCGTCGTACTGGTTGAACAGCCACGACAGCGAGCCGGAGAACACCCCTTCCAGGGCGAGCAGGCTGTCGCCGCAGGTGCGCAAGCGGCGCAGCGTGGACAGCACCGGCAGGCCGGCGCCGACGGTGGCCGAATCGCCGTAGCGAGCGCCCCCGGCCAGCGCCGCCTGCAGCGCGCGCCAACCGAACAGTTCGCCGCCGGCCAGTGCCTTGTTCGCGGTGACCACGTGGTAGCCGTGCGCCAGCCATTCGGCATGGCGCGACGCCAGCGGCGCGCTAGCGGTGGCATCGACGATCACCTTGACCGCCGCATCGCTGGCGTCCAGCGCGGCGAGCAAGCCGGCGTTGTCGCGCGGCGCGCCGTCGCGATCCAGTTGCTCGCGCAGGTTGCGGCTGGCCAGGCGCATCGAATCGATCTGCTGGCGGCGCGAATTGGCCGCACCGACTAGCCGTAACGATGCTGCAGCAGGGGTATTGAGCAGCTTCAGCAAGGCGCCGCCGACCACGCCGGTACCGAGCAGCACCACCGCGATGGTGGGCGCTGCTTTTGTCCACAAGGGACTTCCTCCGGTTGTGGGAGCGGCTGCAGCCGCGATGGTTCGCGGAGCAGTCGCGACTGAGGTCGCTCCCACCACGGCATCCAGTACCGCACTCATGCGATCACCCGACGTTTGGACTTCTCTACGGCCACGGCGCGGGCCAGCGCCGCATCCAGATCGCGCAGCAGGTCGTCGCCGTCCTCGATGCCCACCGACAGGCGCAGCAGGCTGTCAGCGATGCCGGCGGTGCGACGCGCCTCGGGTGCCATCGACGCATGCGTCATCGTGGCCGGATGCGCGATCAGGCTTTCCACGCCGCCCAGCGACTCGGCCAGCGAGAAGTACTGCAGGCCATCCACGAACGCCTCGATGTGGCTGACGTCGCCGTCCAGTTCGAAACTGAGCATGGCGCCAAACCCCTGCTGCTGGCGCGCCGCGAGCGCATGCCCGGCGTGACTGGCCAGTCCGGGGTAGTACACCTGGCGCACGGCCGGATGGACGTCCAGTTGCGCGGCGATCCGCGCGGCATTTTCCTGGTGCTGGCGCAGCCGTACGCCGAGCGTACGCAGACCGCGCAAGGTGAGATAGCTGTCGAACGGCGCGCCGGTGAGGCCGTTGCAGTTGGCCCACCACTTCAGCTGTTCGAACACCGCCGCGTCGCGCGCCACCACCGCGCCGCCGACCACGTCGCTGTGGCCGTTGATGTACTTGGTGGTGGAGTGCACCACTACGTCCGCGCCGAGCAGCAATGGCTGCTGCAGCGCCGGCGACAGGAAGGTGTTGTCGACAATGAGCAGTGCGCCGACCGCGTGCGCGGCCCGCGCCACGTGGCGGATGTCGGTGATCCGCAGCAACGGGTTCGATGGCGTCTCCACCCACACCAGCGCGGGTTTGTGCGCGAGGCCGGCAGCGAGCGCCGTGCCATCGGTGAGGTCGGCGAACTCGACACGGAAGCGGCCCTTCTTCGCCCACGCATCGAGCAAGCGCCAGGTGCCGCCGTAGCAATCGTGCGCGGCCAGCACGGTGGCGCCGGCCGGGACCAGTTCCAGTGCCAGTGCCACCGCCGACATGCCGCTGGAAGTCACCACCGCGCCGACACCCTGCTCCAGTTCCGCCAGCGCATTGCCGAGCAGGTCGCGCGTCGGGTTGCCGCTGCGCGAGTAGTCGTAGGCGCGCTTGCCGCCGAGGCCTTCAAAGCTGTAGTTGGTCGACAGGTGCAGCGGCGGTATCACTGCGCCGTGCTGGCTGTCGCTCTCGATGCCGGCGCGCACGGCGCGGGTACAGGGGGCGGACTCATTCATCGCAATCTCCAGGGTTTCATCAATCTAGGTATGCAGCACGATGACTCTTGCTTCGTAGGGCGGGCACTGCCCGCCAGCTCTTCGGCGGTGCGTCACGGCCATGTGCGACGGGCAGTGCCCGCCCTACGAAGCCGGAACGAAGACCTACGCGAGTGCCTCGCGCAACAGCGGCGCGAGTTGCTCGGGCTCCTTCAGGAAGGCGTCGTGGCCGTACGGCGACTCGATCACTTCCAGCGTGGCCGGGCCATGCAGGCGGCGCTGCAGTTCGCACAGGTCGGCCAGCGGCACCAACCGGTCGGAGGGGAAACCGATCAAGGTGGCTGGCGTAGGGATGCGCTCGGGTTCCACGTCGTGCAGGTCGATCGACTCGGACAGCGCCAGGAAACGGTCGGCATCGAAGCGCTCGACGAAGCGGCGGCCCTGGTGTTCGAGATAGTCCTCGACCGGAAAATGGAAGCGCTCGTCGCGCCACTCCGGGCCACCGGCGAAGCGCTTGCCGAACTCGCCGCTGCCGCGATAGGTGGTGATCGCCAGCTGTCGCGCCAGCGCCAGCGCCTCGTCGACCCGGCCGCTGGCCTGACCCAGCCGCACGATGCCGCGCTGCACGCTGCGCTGCGCGGTGGCGAGCGGATGCGGCCGATGCGCGCCAGCCAGCAGCAGCAACCGGTCCACGCTGCGCGGGTGCCGCGCGGCAAACGCCAGCGCCACCATCGCGCCATACGAGGAGCCGATGAAGGCATGCGCCTGCGATATATGCAGCGCCTGCAGCAATGCCGCCAGCGCGTCGGCCTGATCCTCGCTGGATACGGCGCTGGCACCCAACTCCGTCGGGGTCAGCCAGTCGATCGCCAGCACGCGCCAACGCTGCAGGTCGACCGCCGCGCCGCTGCCGACCAGCGCCTGCCACCAGCCGGATGCGGCATCACCATCCAGCGCGGTGACATCGCGGTTCGCCGAGATGCCGCCCTGCACGATCAGCGTGGGCGCGTCCGGCGCGCCGCACCACAGGTAACGAACCTCGACCTCGCGCGGTCCGCTGCCGTACTTCGGGCTAAGCAGCAGCCGGCGCGTGCCGCGCTGGGCGGTCAACGCTGGCTGGGCGCGCGATGACTCGTGGATCGGGGCGAACGCGGCATGGCTGGCTTCGGCATCGCGGGTTTCGGGCTGGAAGGTCATCAAACTCTCTCCGGTCGGCATCGCCCTGCGAAGCACCGGAAAGGTCGCCAGCCCGAGCTGACGGCAACGCGCCGCAACCCGGATGACGCCCATCTACCGGCCGTGCCGCGAGGCACCTCCGCAGGAGTTGGCACCGTGGCGGAAACGTTCCGCAGGTTGCCCCGGCTTCAAAGGGCCTGTCCCTCAGCCGGTCTCGATGAGTGAAACGGATAGTGAAGGCATCGCGAGTCACTTGTCAATAGACGTCTAAACATCTAAACGTTTATATGTTCATGCAATCACGTATTCGTGACTTGCCCGGCGTTTTGGGCCAGGGCAGCGATCTGCGTAGGGCGGGCACTTCCCGCCGGCTTTCGCCGAGAATCGTCGTGGCCTCGCAAGTGCGGCGGGCAGTGCCCGCCCTACCCAGGCCAGCACAGCCATCGCCGCTTCATGCCGGTCCTGCTAACGTAATTGGATGACTGCCCACTCCGACACGTCCGCGTTGCACCTCCGGCTGCAACGCGAGGGTTTTGCCTTCGTCACCGCCGACGACATGCGCAACCTGCTGCCGGCGCCGGCGCTGGTCGACTGGCCCGCGTTTGCCGCCAGCTGGAACGATCTGGCGCCCGACGAGTATCTGGCCGCCAGTGGCCGCCATCGGCGCCGGCGTCACGCCACGTTCGCGGCCGACGCCAGCGGCGACATACGCCGCCAGCCGCACCAGCCGCACTACCAGAGCCTGCAGTACAACCCGTTGCAGGGCGACATCCAGCGCTGGTTCGAACCGATGCTGCCGACGATCGCCGAGGGCGCCAGCCTGCGCCGCATCCTCGGTTTCTGCCGCGACTGTTTCGGTGCGCTGGCGCCGACCACCCGGTACTGGCACATCGAGGTGCACCAGTTCCGCATCGAGGCGCGCGCCGACGAAGCCGGTGAACCGACCCCGGAAGGCGTGCATCGCGACGGCGTCGACTATGTGCTGGTGCTGCTGATCGACCGCGCGAACATCGAGCGCGGCACCACCACCATCCACGCCCACGACGGCAGCCTGCTCGGCAGCTTCACGCTCACCCACGCACTGGATGCCGCGCTGGTCGACGACGCCCGCGTCTTCCATGGCGTGACTGCGGTGACGCCACTGGACCCGGCACAACCGGCCCATCGCGACGTGCTGGTGGTGACGTTCAGGGCGGCGGCGCAGGTTGGCCCGACCTGAGAGGTCGGGAACTGCGCCGGCAGCGGCAGGTGCCGCTGCATGCTTCACCGCTCGTACTGCTGAAGCAGTGAAACTAAACCTAGTTTCTGCGCATACCGTTACCCGTTCGCGCTGAGCGTAGCGACCGCAGGTCGTGAAGTCGAAGCGTTGGCGAGGGCCCTTCGACTTCGGCCTGCGGCCTGCGCTCAGGGAGAACGGCAAGAAGAGCATGAGCTGCGGCCTGCGGCCTGTGCCTGTCCTTGATCCGTAGGAAGGCTCGGGAAAGGTTCCAAGCTCCGCGACCCACGCAACATTCGCATGACCGCGCATCGCGTAAGATGAGCGCCTCATCTTTCGCTGGCGACATCATGTCTCTCGCTTCAACCCATGGCGGGATTCCTTCGCCTGTCGCACCCGCTGCCAACGCCGATCGGCTGAAGTTCAACGGTGACAATTCGTTTCATCGCGAACTGCGGCGCCGGGTGGATGCCGAGTTCAAGCGCCGTGGCACGCGACAACGCGACAGCGCGCAGATGTACCTGAAGGCAGCGATCATTCTTGCCGTGTTCGCGGCGACCTATGTGGCGCTGGTGTGCTTCGCCGTCAGCTGGTGGCAGAGCCTGCCGCTGGCCCTGGCACTGGGCGCGGCGATGGCGGCGATCGGCTTCAACATCATGCATGACGGCGGTCACCAGGCGTATTCGGAGCGGCGCTGGATCAACCGGCTGATGGCGCTGGCGCTGGACATGGTCGGCGGCAGTTCGTACATCTGGCAGTGGAAGCACGCGCGCTTCCACCACACCTGGGTCAACGTGGCCGGCCACGACAGCGACATCGATCTCGGCGTGCTGGGGCGGTTGTCGCCGCTGCAGCCGCGGCGGCCGTGGCATCGCTGGCAGCACATCTACCTGTGGCCGCTGTACGGCGTCACCGCGATCCGCTGGCATCTGTACGGCGATTTCCGCGACATGCTCACCGGCACGGTCGGCGAACGTCCGTTCACCCGGCCGAAGGGCGGCGACCTGGCCGGCTTCGTGATCGGCAAGCTGGTGTTTTTCACGCTCGCGTTCGGCGTGCCCCTGATCTTCCACTCGCTCGGCACGGTGCTGCTGTTCTACGCATTGGTCTCGGCGGTCGCCGGGGTGCTGCTGGCGCTGGTGTTCCAGATGGCGCACGTGGTGGAAGAGGCGGCATTTCCGGTGCCTGACGCCAGCGGCTCGCAGATGGCCACGCCATGGGCGATCCACCAGCTGGAAACCACGGTGGATTTTGCCCGCGGCAACCGCGTACTGAGCTGGCTGATCGGCGGGCTGAACTTCCAGGTGGAGCACCACCTGTTTCCGCGCATCGCGCACGTGCACTACCCGCTGGTTGCCCGCGTGGTGGAAGACACCTGCCGCGAGTTCGGCGTGACCTATCGCGAACATCGTACGTTCGGCGCGGGCATCGCCTCGCACTATCGGCTGCTACGGCGGCTGGGGCGGGCGGACGCGCTCGTCATGCCGGTGCAGACAGCGGCTCTCGCGCAGGCTGCCTGAACTGAGCGCGGGTCGCCCCGCGTCATGCGCCACAGCTTCACGGCATCAGCCTCAACCGGGCTTCGTCATCCCCGCTTGACCAGCCGTTCGGCTGTTGAAAGCCGCGGGGATGGCGGACTTCGCGAGAAGGTTTGCGATGCCGAAGATCGGCTGCGACACTGCGCGCCACGGTGCCGAGCATGCGGCGCCACCGATCGCCATCCGAAGGGGAAGCCTGATGTCCATCGTCGCCAACGTCTTGATTGCCGTCATCGCGCTGCTGCATCTGTGGTTTCTGATACTGGAAATGTTCCTGTGGACGCGGCCCTCCGGCCGCCGCGCGTTCGGATTGACGCCAGAGTTTGCCGAGCAGTCGAAGGCGCTCGCCGCCAACCAGGGTCTGTACAACGGCTTCCTTGCCGCCGGGCTGGCCTGGGGCCTGTACCTCGGCAGCACCGGCTTCGGCGTGAAGGCATTTTTCCTCGGCTGCGTGCTGGTCGCCGGCATCTTCGGCGGGCTGAGCGCAAGCCGGAAAATTCTGTGGATCCAGGCGCTGCCGGCGGCGATCGCGCTGGCGCTGCTCCTGCTGGCCTGATCGCGCCGGCGCAACGATGAACTCCACCCGCGAAGCTGTCGGCAAACGTTTCGACCCGGCCCTGATGCAGCGCGCCCGCGAACAAAGCTGGGCCGCCCTGCACGGCGTTCGTGAGCGCATGCAGCCGGGCATCAGCGAGGACGAGGCGAAGGTCGCGGCGGCCGACGTGTTTCGCCAGCTCGGCATCGAACGGCTGTGGCATCCGGTGCTGATCCGCATCGGCGCCAATACCACCAGGACCTATCGACAGAAATCCGACCCGGCCGTGCGGCTGGGCGAGAACGACAGCTACTTCATCGACCTCGGACTGGTGTTTGACGGCCACGAAGGCGATGTCGGGGATACCTTCGTGGTCGGCCACGCGCCGCAGCGGCAGGCCTGCGCGGACGCAGCGCGCACCTTGTTCGGCGAAGTGGCCGGGCAATGGCGCACGCAAGGCTTGAGCGGCCAGGCGCTGTACGCGTTTGCGCGCGAGCGCGCCGACGCGATGGGCTGGCGCTTCAACCATGCGATCAAGGGCCACCGGCTCAGCGACTTTCCGCATTCGATCCACCGCGGCGGTGACCTCGGCGATCTGGAAGCCGCGCCGGCGAGCGGCCTGTGGGTACTGGAAATCCAGATCGCCCATCCAAGCGAGCCGTTCGGCGCGTTTCACGAAGATCTGTTGATGGGCCCCACCTCCCGTTGAGGGGTTGCGAAACTACGCGGCCTGGTCCGAGCAATACGTACCGTTACTGTCACCGTTCGCGCTGAGCGGCTGTGCATTGATTGAGATATCCCCGCGGTTTTGGCGACCGAAGGGAGTCTTTCAGGTGAGCGGGTAAAGCTCTTGACCTGGTTTTGCTCTGACCAAGAGCCACCCCTCCCCAACCCTCCCCTGCTGCGCAGGGGAGGGAGCAAAGCCGGCGACTCGTCTCTTGCGACAGCGCCATCGCGCCACGCTCGTCGGGGATAACGCGGTGATCACCCGGGCGCTGCGCTATCCTGCAGACTCGTTCAAGCCTCGCCGAGTCTCAGACTGCCGCCCATGCCAACGCCTGCCAAACCAGCTTCCGTTACCGCGGCGAAAACCGGCAAGGGCGGCGCGCGCGGCAAGACCCGCAAGTCGCCGCCGATGCTCGACCTGATCGTCGGCATCGGCGCCTCGGCCGGTGGTCTGGAAGCGTATACGGCGTTCTTCACCAACATGCCGGTCGACAGCAGCCTGGCCTTCGTGCTGGTGCAGCACCTGGCGCCGGATCACTCCAGCCTGCTGGCCGAACTGGTCGGCCGCAGCACCAGCATGCCGGTGCTCACCGCCGTCGATGGCACCAGGGTTGAGCCGCGCCATGTCTACGTGATTCCGCCGAATGCAACGCTGACGATTGCCGGCGGCATCCTGCAGGTGTGCACGCCAGCGCCGCCGCGTGAACATCGCTGGCCGATCAGTACGTTTTTCACGTCGCTGGCCGAGGATCAGGGCGAGTGCGCGGTGTGCATCGTGCTGGCCGGCACCGGCAGCGATGGCGCGCAAGGCTTGCGCGCGGTCAAGGAACACGGCGGGCTGGCGTTGGCGCAATCGGGTCTTGACGACAGGGCGATGGCCGGCATGCCGGCCAGCGCGGTTGCCACCGGCCTGGTCGATGCGGTGCTGCCGGCGGCCGAGATGCCGGCACGTCTGCTCGCGTATCAGAAACAGGTGCATGCGGCCAGCCGTCACAAGGACGCCGATGGCGTGCGTGGCGATGTCGCCTCGCATCTGAAGACCATCTGCGAAATGCTGCACGCCGAAATCGGCCACGACTTCAGCCAGTACAAGGAAAAAACCCTGATGCGGCGCATCCAGCGTCGCATGCTCGTGGTGCAGGCCGACACCGTGACGGACTATATCGAGTACCTGGGCGAACACGCGGACGAACACGAGCTGCTGTTCTGCGAGTTTCTGATCGGCGTGACCGAGTTCTTCCGCGACCCGGCCGCCTACGAGGCGCTGCGCACCGTGGCGATCCCCGCGATGCTGGCCGACAAGACCAGCGCCGATGATTTGCGGGTGTGGGTGCCCGGCTGCGCCACCGGCGAGGAAGCCTATTCCATCGCGATCCTGCTGCGCGAGGCGATGGGCTCGCAGCGCGGCCCGAAGGTGCAGATCTTCGCCACCGATATCGACAAGCAGGCGATCGGTCGCGCGCGTGCCGGGCGTTTTCGTTCGCCGCTGGTCGGCATTTCGCCCGAGCGCCAGGAGCGCTGGTTCAGCAAGGATCGCGAAGATTTTTGCGTGATCAAGCAGATCCGCGAAATGTGCATTTTCTCGCCGCACAGCGTGATCAAGGACCCTCCGTTTTCGCGGATGGATCTGGTCTCCTGCCGCAATCTGCTGATCTATCTGAACAGCGACCTGCAAGAGCGCCTGGTGCAGTCGTTTCAATACGCCTTGCGCCCCGGCGGCTTTCTGCTGCTGGGCACGTCGGAGCGGCTCGGGCACAACGCCCCGCTGTTCACCGAGCTGGACAAGAAGCAGCGGCTGTACGCGCGCCGCGAAGACAGCCATATCCACCCGCGCCACTTTCCCAGTGCGCAACGCCATCCGGTCAACCGCACGAACCACGCGCCGCCGGCGGCGCCGGAGCACGTCGATGACCTGGTCGATCGCCATGCGCGCCAGGCGCTGGAGCCCTGGTCACCCGCCTATGTGGTGATCGATACGCAGCACCAGGTGCTGCGTTTCGGTGGCGACACCCGGCGGTACTTTGCGCCATCCACCGGCGCGGCCAGCCTCAACCTGTTCCAGCTGCTGGACAAGCCGTTGCGCAGTGCCGCGCGCGCCGCCGTGATGCAGGTGTTTGCCAGTGGCAAGCGGGTGATCAGGGAAGGGCTGAGCGTCGTGCTCAACGGGCTGGATCGGCCGTTGCGTCTGATCGTGGAACCGCTGGCCCACGATGACGGCGCGGTCAAGATGTGCGTGGTGGCGTTCAACGAACTGGAACACGCGCCGCACGCGGCCGAACCGGCCACCGATGGCAAGCCCGACAGCCAGCGGATCCGCATCCATGCGCTGGAAGACGAGCTGCGCAGCACGCGCGCGCAGTTGCACACCGCGGTCGACCTGCACGAAACCGCCAGCGAGGAACTGAAATCCTCGAACGAGGAATACCAGTCGGTCAACGAGGAGTTGCAGTCCGCCAACGAGGAGCTGGAAACCTCCACCGAGGAGATGCAGTCGATCAACGAGGAGCTGCAAACCGTCAACGCGGAACTCAACAGCAAGAACGAGGCGCTGCACCAGGTCAACAGCGATATCCGCAACCTGCTCGACAGCACGCATATCGCGACCGTGTTTCTCGACCGCAAGCTGCACATCCGCAACTACACGCCGGTGATGACCCGGCTGTTTCACCTGCGCGATGGCGACAAGGGGCGACCGATCACCGAGATCTCCCCGCGCATCAACTATCCGGAGCTGAAGCAGGACGTGGCGCAGGTGCTGCACGACATGACCGTCACCGAGCGCGTCCTGCGCGGCACCGAGCACGCGCCGACCTACCTGCTGCGCATGCGTCCGTACCTGACCGTCGACAACGTGGTCGACGGGGTGGTGCTGACCTTTGTCGACATCACCGACAGCCAGCGACTGAACCATGAGCACGCGCGGCTGGCCGCCATCGTGAACTCCTCGCGCGACGCCATCTTCGGCTTTTCGCTGGACGAGCGGATCACCAGCTGGAACCCGGGCGCCGAACGCATTTTCGGGTTGTCGGCCGCGCAGGTAGTCGGCCAGCCGTTGAGCATCCTGCAGCCAGCCAGCGCGTCCGCCGAGGTAAAGGCGTTTTTTGCCAGCCACCAGCGGCCCCTCCGGCTCGCCGAGTTCGAGATGACCTGGGTTAGCCCGAACGGTGAATCGGTACCGCTGGCGATGAGCTACTCGCCGGTGAGCAACGAGGACGGCATCCTGTTCGCCGGCAAGCTGATCGCGCGCGACATCACCGAACGTCATCGCGCGGAGCGGCACAACGAAATGATGCTGGCCGAACTCAACCACCGGGTGAAAAACACGCTGGCCACGGTGCAGGCGATCGCCACCCAGACCGCGATCAACGCGCCCGACCTGGCCGCGTTCCGGGAAAGTTTTCAGGCGCGACTGCTGGCGCTGGCGCATACCCACAGCCTGTTGGCGCAAGAGGCCTGGCACGGGGTGGCGCTGGGCGATATCGTCAAGCGGGAGCTGGCGCCGTACCTGCATGACAGCGATGCACGCCTGAACGATGCACGCGTGCGCCTGCGCGGCGACGCGCTGACACTGAAGCCCAAGCAGGCGCTGGCACTGAGCATGGGGCTGCACGAGCTGGCGACCAACGCCGGCAAATACGGCGCGCTGTCGGTGGCCGACGGCCAGGTGACCGTCACATGGGCTACACGCCAGGTTGATCAGCGTGTGTGGCTCAAGCTGCAGTGGACGGAAACCGGCGGCCCCCTGGTGCAGGCGCCGACGCGACGCGGTTTCGGTTCGCGCCTGATCGGCGACGGTCTTGCGTATGAACTGGATGGCAACGTGACGCTGGAGTTCCTGCACAGTGGCGTCACCTGCGTCATCGACTTGCCCATGGATGAGAAGAAGCCCACCTGATGAACTCCGACAGCAACAAACCGCGCCTCCTGCTGGTCGAGGACGAGATGCTGCTGGCGATGATGCTGGAAGACCGCCTTGTCGATGTCGGCTACGTCGTGCTCAAGGCCGCGCGTTTGACCGCGGGCCTGGCGCTGGCCGAGTCGGCGGCGCTCGACCTGGCCATCCTCGACATCAATCTGGCCGGCGAAAGCAGCTTTCCGATCGCCGAGATACTGCGTCGTCGCGGCGTACCGTTCATTTTTTCCTCCGGCTATGGCTTCGAAGGCCTTCCCGACATCTGGCGCAACGAGAAAGTGCTGCAGAAGCCCTACGACACGCAACAGCTGACCACCGCCCTGACCGGCCTGTGCAGCGCCTGAGCGACTGGCCGTGCTGTGTTGCGTTCCAACCAGGCTGGCGGCACCTCGACTCTTCGCATGATACGTGCAAGGCCACTGAAGCGGAGTAGGCCCGTTGTCCCTCTGAAAATACTCTGGCGCCGAACGAACGCCATCGGCTGGATGTGTTGCGTCGCTACGACATTCTCGATACGCCGCCGGACGGCTCGTTCGATCATGTAACGGCGCTGGCGGCGCGCTGAGGTTTCGGGGTTGTTGCATAGGAGCGAGTGCCACTTTAGTATCACTCGCATGCGCACCGAACTGGTTACCACCCTCAAGCGTCAGGCTACCGAACTGCTCGCCGAACTGCAGCGAGATGGTGAGCCGATCCTGATCACTCAGCATGGTCTGCCCAGCGCCTATCTGGTGGACGTCGAGTCGTTCGACAAGCTTCAGCAGCGCATGAGCCTGCTTGAAGGTATTGCACGCGGCGAGCGCGCGCTGGATGAAGGGCGCACGCTGTCGCAGGCGCAGGCCAAGACGCGCATGGCCCGATGGCTGAAATAGTCTGGACCGAGCCGGCACTCAACGAGCTGGACGAAATTGCCGACTACATCGCGCTGGATGACCCGCACGCGGCGCAGGCGTTGATTCAGCGCATCTTCGATCATGTCGCGCAGCTGGCCGATCACCCGCAAAGCGGCGCGAAACCGCCGGAACTGAAGGGCTGGCGCTACCGGCAGATCGTCGAGCCACCGTGCCGGGTGTTCTATCGGGTGGATGGCAGCAAGGTCATCGTCCTTTACGTCATGCGCAGCGAACGACGACTGCGGCGCAGCCGACTGACCGGCCGCAACAAGCCGGTTTAACAACGGCTCGGCTTTTCGCAAAAATCAACCAGCCGGGAAATTATCCGTTCGCGCTCACAGGCTGTGAATTAATTGAGATATCCCCGCGGGCTTGCTCCTCCCCCTGCGCAGCAGGGGGAGGTTGGCGACCGAAGGGAGTCCTTCAGGTGAGGGGGTAAGGCCCTTGACCTGGTTTTGACCTGAGCAAGAGCAACCCCACCCCTCCCCTGCTGCGCGGGGGAGGGAGCAAAGCCGGCAGGCACACCCAGAGCCCGCTCCCACCCGCCAAATAGCCCTGCAGGCGAAGCATTGCTGCCGATCGACTATCATGGCGCTTCCAGCGCTGTGGCGCCGGCCTGCCGTGACCGGCGCAGACCGCCCGAATCCGCAGGCTCATTGAAAACTTTCAAGGCGGACAGCAACTGACTGTCCTGCTCATGTTTTGCCCTGTTACTACTTATTGGAATCAGACCGTGGCCCGCCAGAAACCCCTAGCCCTGTATCGCAACATCGGCATCATCGCGCACATCGACGCCGGCAAGACCACCACCACCGAGCGCATCCTGTACTACACCGGCAAGAAGCACCAGATCATCGATGTGCACGACACCAAGGACGGCCGGGGTTCCACCACCACCGATTACATGGAGCAGGAGCGCAAGCGCGGCATCACGATCCAGTCCGCCGCCGTGTCGGCCGAATGGAAGGGCCACCAGATCAACGTGATCGACACGCCCGGACACGTCGACTTCACCATCGAGGTGAACCGTTCGCTGCGCGTGCTCGACGGCGCCGTGGTGGTGTTCGATGGCGTCGCCGGCGTGGAGCCGCAGACCGAGACCAACTGGCGCCTGGCCGACCAGTACAACGTGCCGCGCGTGTGCTACGTCAACAAGATGGACCGTATCGGCGCCAGCTTCGCGCATTGCGTGAAGGGCATCCGCGAGCGCCTGAATGCGCCGGCGTTGCTGTGCCAGATTCCGCTGGGCAGCAGCGACGAGTTCGTCGGCATGGCCGACCTGGTCGCCGGCGTGGGCTACATCTGGGCCTCCGACGACAAGGACAGCACCTGGGAAACCGTGCCGCTGGATCAGCTGCGTGCACGCCTGAAGTTCAGCTCCACCGTCGACAACGACTGGATCGACCAGCTGCCGAAGCTGCGCGAGGAAATGCTGGAAACCGCGCTGGCGATGGACGACAACGCGTTCGAGCGGCTGATCGAAACCGGCGAGCATGACCCGGAAGTATTGAAGAAGTGCATCCGCAAGGGCACCGTCACCGGCAAGCTGGTGCCGGTCCTGTGCGGCTCGTCGTACAAGAACAAGGGCGTGCAGCAGCTGCTGGACGTGGTCGTCGACTACCTGCCCTACCCGGGCGAGAACGGCGGCATCGCGCTGGTCGACGAGGACGGCAACATCATCGGCGAGCAGGAAGTATCCGATACCGCGCCGGCGCGCGCGCTGGCGTTCAAGGTGATCAACGACCAGTTCGGCACGCTGACCTTCTGCCGGGTCTATTCGGGCGTGATCAAGAAGGGCGACACGCTGCAAAACGTCACCCGCGGCAAGAAGGAGCGCATCGGCCGCATCGTCGAGATCCAGGCCGACTCGGCCAAGGAAATCGACGAGGTGCGCGCCGGCGACATCTGCGCGTTCGTCTCGATGAAGGACACCGAGACCGGCGATTCGCTGTGCGATCCGGCGCACCCGGCGCTGCTCGAGCGCATGCGTTTTCCCGATCCGGTGATCAGCGTGTCGGTGGAACCGAAGACGCGCAACGACGTCGACAAGATGTCCACTGCGCTCTACAAGATGGTCAAGGCCGACCCGTCGCTGCAGATGGAAGTGGACAAAGAAACCGGCCAGACCGTGCTCAAAGGCATGGGCGAGCTGCACCTGGAAGTGACCATCGACCGCATGCGCACCGAGCTGGGCGTGGAAGCCAACATGGGCAAGCCCAAGGTCAGCTTCCGCGAGGCGTTCGGCCAGACGGTCGAGCACACCTACACGCACAAGAAGCAGTCCGGCGGGTCGGGCCAGTTCGCCGAGGTGAAGATCATCTTCGAGCCGGGCGAGACCGGCAGCGGCGTGATCTTCGCCGACGAGGTCGTCGGTGGCCGCATTCCGCGCGAATACATCCCGGCGGTGCAGCACGCGATCATCGTGGAAGCACGCCAGGGCCAGATCGCCGGCTACGAAGTGCTCGACTTCAAGGCGCGCCTGATCGACGGCAAGTACCACGACGTCGACTCCTCCGCGCTGGCGTTCGAAATCGCCGCCCGCCAGTGTTTCCGCGAAGCGCAGAAGCTTTCGAAACCCAAGCTGCTGGAGCCGATCATGGGCCTGGAAGTGGTTACCGAAGCGGAGTACCTCGGCGACGTGATCGGCGACATGAACCGTCGCCGCGGCTCGGTCAGCGACCAGGGTCAGAAGGGTTCCGCGGCATTCGTGCAGGGCTACGTACCACTGGCGGAGATGTTCGGCTACATCAACTTCCTGCGCTCCGCCACCCGCGGCCGCGGCACCTTCTCGATGGAGTTCGATCACTACGAAATCGTGCCGCCGAACATGGTCGACAAGCTGATGGAGAAGGAGTCGAAGTAAGGCTTCGCCTCACGGCGGGCCGCCACGCAAGCATGGAAAAACCGGGGAGCGATCCCCGGGGTTTTTCCAGTTCAACAACCAAAACGCTGGCCACTGCGGCTGACCATGCGAACCGGTGTCAGCCGCATTTCTTCCAACCCGGGGACTTCCATGAATCACCGCCGCTTGTCGCAGATCCTCCTCGCGCCTTCCGTCCGGCAGCCCAGGCGGCCGCTGGCTGTCGCCTGCGCCGCTGCGCTGCTCGCCACCGTGCTGGCGGCCAACGCCGCGGCCCAGCAGGCGCCGGATCAGCCACCGGCAACCACGGCGGCCAGGGCAAAAGCCAGCCCGGCGGTGAAGAAAGGCGTCGACAAGAACAAGAAGAAGTCCGCAGACACGGCGACCAATCTCGGTGCGATCATCGTCACCGGCATCCGCGGCAGCATCGAAAACTCGCTGAAGGCGAAGCAGAATTCGGACAATATCATCGAGGCAATCTCGGCCGAGGACATCGGCAAGCTGCCCGATGCAAGCATCGCCGAGAGCCTGTCGCGCGTACCCGGCCTGGCGACGCAGCGGGTGAACGGTCGCGCCAACATGATCTCGATCCGCGGCCTGTCGCCGGACTTCGCCGGCACCACGCTCAACGGGCGCGAACAGGCGACGATCGGCGAAAACCGCGGCGTGGAATACGACCAATACCCGTCCGAACTGATCAGCGGCGCGGCGATCTACAAGACGCCCGACGCCAGCCTGATCGGCCAGGGCCTGTCCGGCACCGTCGACCTGCACACGATCAGGCCGCTCGACCTGCCCGGGCGCACCATCGCGGCCAACCTGCGCGGCGAGCACACCAGCAACGGCAAGCTCAACCCCGGCAGCGGCGTCGGCGACATGGGGCACCGCGCCAGCTTCTCGTACATCGACCAGTTCCTCGACCACACGCTGGGCGTCGCCGTCGGCTTCGCCCAACTCGATTCGCCGATCCAGGAGAAGCAATACCAGGCGTGGTGGTGGAGCGTGGACAACGGTACGGCCGGCATCGACCAGAACTGGGGCGGCCCGCACACGCCGGGCATGCCGGACAACGTGATCTCGCAGGAAGGCATGCAGCTGCGCGCGCAGTCGCAGAACCAGCGACGCAACGGCCTGATGACGGTGCTGGAATGGGCGCCCGGCGACCACTACCACTCCACGCTCGACCTGTACTACTCGGCCTTCAACGAGGAGAAGTTCACCAACGGTGCGCAGTGGTCCAGCAGCCCGTACGACAACGTCTCGTATAGCAACGTCGGCCTGTCGCCGTATCAGCCGTACCCGCTGGTCACGTCCGGCACGGTGAGCGGCATCGCGCCGATCCTGCAGAACGAATACAGCAAGGAACACGACAAGCTGTTCTCGGCCGGCTGGAACAACCAGTACGACTTCGGCAACGGCTGGACGACGACCGCGGACTTGTCGTATTCCAGCGCGAAGAAAAAGCTGCACGACGCCTACCTGTTCGCCGGCCTCGCCGGTGGCGCCTTCACCAGCGTGCAGTTCCAGACACCGCTCGGCAACGGCTATCCGCAATTCACGCCAGGCGTCGACCTCGCCGACCCGGCCTCGATCGTCTTCACCGACCCGACCAACTACGGCTACGACGGCCGCCAGGAATTCGACCGCCAGAAGGACACGATCAAGGCGGTGCGACTGGAAGTGAGCCACCCGCTGGGCTGGATCTTCAGCAGCATGAACCTCGGCGTGGATTACTCCGACCGCATCAAGAGCAAACAGGCGGACGTCTATTTTGCCTGGCTCAAGGGCAACGGCTCGGACGCAGCCACTTATGACCACAGCTTCGGCGTGCCGGTGAACCCGGCGTTCCTGCGCGGGCCGACCTCGCTCGGTTACGGCGGCATTCCCGGCATCCTCAACTACGACGTGCTGGCCGCGCTGCAAAACCAGTTCTACCTGACCCAGCGCAACGGCCAGTCGGACTGGAGCCGCAACTACACGGTGGAGGAGAAAGTTCCGCTCGCCTACGCCAAGTTCAACATCGAGACGACGCTGGGCAACGTGCCGCTGCGCGGCAACGTGGGCGTGCAGTTCGTGCACACCGACCAGTCGTCGCAGGCGCTGCAGACCAATGGCGATACCCTGGTTGGCCGCATTGCGGACGGCGCCAAATACAACAACGTGCTGCCCAGCCTGAATCTGGTCGCCCAACTTACCGACCGCCAATACCTGCGCTTCGGCCTGGCCAAGACCATGGCGCGTGGCCGCATCGACGACGAGAAAGTCGCCACCTCGGCCGGCGTATCGAAGGTGCAGGACGGTCCCGCCGCCGGCCAGGTACTGTGGTCCGGCAGCGGCGGCAATCCGAAGCTCAAGCCGTACATCGCGGTGGGCACCGATCTGTCGTGGGAGCTCTATTTCGGCCGTGCCAGCTATGTCGCGGCAGCGGTGTTCAACAAGAACCTGCTCAACTACGTCTACACCCAGACCACGCTCGACTACGACTTCTCCCACTACACCAACGACAACCCCACGCTCACGCCGACCAGCGACATCGGTTCGTTCAGCCGCCCACAGAACGGCACCGGCGGCAAGATGCAGGGGCTGGAGTTGTCCGCTGCGCTGGAAGGTGGCCTCGTGGCGAAGGCGCTGGATGGCTTCGGCGTGCAGGCCAACTTTTCGCTGACCAACAGCAACATCCCCACCAGCTCGATCTCGTCGATCCCCGGCGGCCCCACCAGCCTGCCCGGACTGTCACGCAAGGTCGCCAACCTCGCGCTGTACTACGAGAAGTACGGCTGGTCGGTGCGCATTGCCGAGCGCTATCGCTCGTCATTCACCGGCGAAGCCGTGGCCCTGTTCGACCAGCTCGGCTACACCAAGGTGCTCGCCAACCAGCAGACCGACCTCCAGCTCGGCTACGCCTTCGACCAGGGTCACTGGAAGGGTCTGTCGCTGCTGCTGCAGGTGAGCAACCTCAGCAACACCCCGGACAAGACCGTGCAGGTCGCCGGTCTGCCCAATGGCGTGTCCGTGGCAAGGCCGCTGGAATACGACACCTGGGGAAGAACGGTGATGTTCGGGGTGAACTACAAGCTGTAGCAGGCAGCGGGACGGAGGCGATCGCGCCTGCAGGCCTCCTGCCCCTGGGCAGATCATGCCGCAGCCACTGATCGCCTGCGCCCCGAGCTTTCGCGGCACGCGCATGCCGCTGGCCCGCGGGTGCCGCTTCGCCGATACTCCAGGACTATCTGTCACTGCCTTGGGGAAAACCATCATGTCGATGCGTCGTATTTCGTGGGTCGGCTGTCTCGCGCTGGCTTGCGCGCAGGCTCCCCAGGTTGCCGCCGAAACCACGGCGCAGGCCATGCCGGAAACCATGGCGATGCTGCGTCATGCGATCGCCACGCCCACCGTGGAAGGCAAGGAGCAGGTGCCCGTGCTGGCCCGCTATCTTGCCACCCAACTGGAGTCGGCCGGCTTCGCCAAGGCGGACATCGAGATCATTCCGGTCGGCCGCACCGCCGCGCTGGTGGCGCATTACCGCGGCAGCGGCAAGGGCAAGCCGATCCTGCTCTCGGCGCATATGGACGTGGTCGCAGCCAACCCGAAGGACTGGTCCCGCGATCCGTTCAAACTGATCGAGGAGAACGGCTACATCTACGGCCGCGGCACGGCCGACATGAAGACCAATGTCATCGCCCTGGTGGAGACGATGATGCGCTTCAAGCGCGAGGGCTTCGTGCCCAGCCGCGAACTGATCCTGGTGTTTTCCGGTGACGAGGAGACGCAGATGGCCTCGACCCGCGAACTGGCCCGGCGCTATCACGATGCCGAATTCCTGCTCAACGCGGATGCGGGCGGCGGCACCTACGATGCCAAGCTCAAGCCGGTGGCGTATGCGGTACAGGCGGCCGAGAAGTCCTATGCAGACTTCCTGCTCACGGTTACCTCGGCGGGCGGCCACTCCAGCGAACCGACCTCGGACAATGCCATCTATCGGCTGGCCACGGCGCTCGACCATGTCGCGGCGTACGCTTTCCCGGTGCAGCACAACGAGATCACCCTCGCCTCGCTGAAAGCCCTGGGCACGCACACCAGCGGCCCGCTCGCCCAGGCCATGCGGCAGTTCGTCACCGATCCGAACGACGCCAGGGCCGCGGCCACCATCTCGGCCGACCCGGCCTATGTCGGCCAGCTGCGCACCACCTGCGTGGCCACCATGCTGGATGGCGGGCATGCCCTCAACGCGCTGCCGCAGCGCGCCACCGCCAACATCAATTGCCGCATCTTCCCCGGCGTGAGCATCGCCTCCATCCAGGCCACGCTCACCCAGGTCGTCGCCGATCCAACGGTGAAGATCACCGTGCAACCGCCACCGCCGGTGACCAGCCCGCCCTCTCCGTTGCGCCCGGACGTGATGGCCGCCGTCAGCGACACCATCCACGAGCGTTTCCCGGGACTGGACGTGACCCCCGGCATGTCCGCCGGCGCGTCGGACAGCATGTATTTCCGCAACGCCGGCGTACCCAGCTACGGCGTCGACCCCACCTTCGCCAAGCCCAACGACAGCTTTGCCCACGGCCTCAACGAGAAACTGCTGGCCTCCGAGATTCCGGCGGCACTGGATTTCTGGCACAGCTTGCTGACGAAGCTGGCGAAGTAAGCCTTGCTATTGCGGTTGTGCTGCGTGGCTACGCCGCTGCAATACGGAAAGGTCCGCT
>JBEPVP010000018.1:0-28654 GCA_041690935.1 Rhodanobacter sp. | reverse complement strand
GGCTACCTCGTGCTGCAGGTGAACTACCGCGGCTCCGGTGGCCGCGGCGAGGACTTCCAGGAAGCCGGCTACCTGAAGTGGGGCACCCGAATCCAGCAGGATCTGATCGACGGCGTGAAGTGGGCGATCGCGGAAAAATACGCCGATCCGAAGCGCATCTGCGTGTATGGCGGCAGTTTCGGCGGGTACTCGGCCATGATGACCACAATTCGCGCGCCCGGCATGTTCCAGTGTGCGGTCGGCTACGCCGGCGTCTATGACCTGGCGATGATGTACAAGAAAGGCGACGTCCAGGAGAACAAGTCCGGCCGCAGCTACCTGCACACCGTCATCGGCAGGGACGATGCCGATCTTGCCGCCAATTCACCAGACAAGCTGGCCGACAAGATCGACGTACCGGTGCTGCTGGTTCACGGCGAAGACGACAAGCGTGCGCCGTTCGCGCAGGCCAAGGCGATGCGGGCGGCACTCGATGCCGCGCACAAGCCGTACGAATGGCTGAGCAAGCCGGGCGAGGGCCACGGCTTCTACGACGAGAAGAACACCGTCGAGTTCTACAACCTGTTGCAGGCGTTCCTGGAAAAACACATCGGCAAGGGTGTGTAACCCGCGCGCGGCACCCGACAAAAAACGGCCACCTTCGCGGTGGCCGTTTCATTTGAGTGCCTGTCGCCGTGCCGGTTCAGAGCAGGACCGGGCGATCGCGCAATTCGTCCGGATTGGGCTTGCCGTCGCCGGGGAAGTGTCGCTGCAACAGCACGTTCGCCGCGGCAATGCCGGCAAGGCTGCCTACGCGCCACGCGCCACGCGCGTAGCACTCACGCATCTGCGCGCAGATCGCGTCCCACTCGCCCGGCGTCACCTTCACCGCGATGCCGCGGTCGGCGACGATCTCGATGCGGCGTTCGGCCATCAACACGTAGAAAAGCACGCCGCTGTTGCACTCGGTGTCCCATACCCGAAGCTGGGTGAATACCTGCTGCGCACGGGTGGGCGCATTGAGCCCTTCAAGCACCGCCAGCGGCGATAACCGCGATTCGATCGCGAAACAGATTTCCCCGCGATGGTTTTGCTCGCCGGCAGCTACCGCTGCGGCCATCTCGTCCAGCAGGGCCGCTGGAAATCGCCGCGGCAGCTGAAACCAGCCGCCGAACAGGTTGAGCAGAAGCCGGTGCATGCGTTCCATCACCAACTCCCCGAAGAACCGCCGCCGCCGAAGCTGCCGCCACCGCCGCTGAACCCGCCGCCGCCAAACCCACCGCTGCCGCCGCTACCGCCGCCGAAGCCGCCGAAGCCGCCCCAACCACCGCCACCGATCGAACGCCCGGCCCCGCCGGGCAGCAGCATCAGCACGCCGCCGATCACGGCACCGAGCATGCCGACGCCCATCGACACCAGCAACCACAGCAGGCCGCCGACCAGCGCGGCGCCCAGCGGCGCGCGCACCCAGGAGCGGGCGCGACCCAGCACGCTGCGCAGAAACAACGCTACGAATACGCCGATCATCAAGCCGTTCTGCAGGCCGAGGCCGCTGCGCTCGTCGGCGGGTGAACCCTGCACCGGTGGTGGCAACGGCTCACCATTTATCAGAAGGGTCAACGCGCCCACCGCATCGCTGATGCCGCCGAAATAGTCGTTGCTGCGGAATTTCGGCGCGATGTATTCGCGGATGATCCGCGCGGTGGCGGCATCCGGAATCGCGCCCTCCAGGCCGTAGCCGACCTCGATGCGCACACGACGATCGTCCTTGGCGATCAGCAGCAGCACGCCGTCGTCGATGCCCTCGCGGCCAACCTTGTTCGCCTCGGCCACCGCCAGCGAATAGCCCTCGATGTCCTGCCCCGCCGTACCGCCGACCATCAGTACGGTCAACTGCGCACCCTTGGCCTTCTCCAGCGCCACCAGTTGCGCATCCAGCTGATCGACCTGCTGCGTCGTCAGCGTGCCGGTAAGGTCGGTGACGTGACGCGTCAGCGTCGGCACCGCATCGGCGGCATGCAGCAGGGCTGGCGACAGCAACGCTGTCGCCAGCAGCAGGCACAGGCGCGGCAAGCGCCCGAACATCATCAGTGCGTCGAGCTGGCGGGCGCCGGCGCGGCGTTGCCGAAGTCGACGGTCGGCGCGGTGGAGATCGTCTTCTCGTTGTCCACGCTGAAGTTCGGCTTGACCTTGTAGCCGAAGATCTTCGCGGTCAGGTTGTTCGGGAAGGTACGGATCATCCCGTTGTACTGTTGCACCGCCTGCACGTAGCGGTTGCGTGCCACGGTGACCCGGTTCTCGGTGCCTTCCAGTTGCGCCTGCAGGTTCTGGAACAGGCCGTCGGCCTTCAGCTGCGGATAGTTTTCGCTGACCACCATCAAGCGCGACAACGCGCTGCCCAGCTCGCCCTGCGCGGCCTGGAACTGCTGCAGTTTCTGCGGATCGTTGAGGGTGTCGGCATTGACCTGCAGGCTGCCGACCTTGGCGCGCGCCTGGGTCACCTCGACGAAGACCTTCTCCTCGTGCTGCGCGTAGCCCTTGACCGTGTTGACCAGGTTCGGTACCAGATCGGCGCGGCGCTGGTACTGGTTGAGTACCTCGGACCAGGCTGCCTTGACTGCTTCGTCCTGCTTCTGGATGGCGTTGTAACCGCAGCCGGTCAGGCTGACGGCGAGCAGCAACAGCACGAGATTGCGCAGAAGTTTCATGGGGGCGCTCCGCTCCGGTGGAAAGTCATTCCATCATCCCATGCGGCGCGGTGCAATCGTGTGGTCGCGGAGTGAGCGCGCGACAATCAACCGAACAGGCGCGGCCCGAGGATCAGGCCCCAGCTCACCACTACCATGACCAGCAGCACGAACACGGCCGCCGAACCCATGTCCTTGGCCCGCCCGGCCAGTTCGTGGAACTCCGGACTGACCTTGTCCACCACCGCCTCGATCGCCGAATTGAACAACTCGGCCGAGAGCACCAGCAGCGGCACCAGGATCAACGCGAATTTTTCCAGACCGCCTTGGCCCAGCCACAGACCGAGCGGCACCAGCACGATCACCAGGCAGGCTTCGAGCCGGAACGAGGCCTCGTGCCGCCACGCCGCGCGGAACCCTTTCATCGACCACTGGAATGCGTTCCAGAGCTGCTTCGGACCACGAAAACCTTCGGCTGCCATCGCGACGACGACCGCTCAGCCAGCCGCCGGCAGCGGCGACCCGACATGCGCCGCGACGGCGTGGTCTGGCGCGCGCATGCGGCGGCCCGGCAGCAACAGATCGGTGTTCGGCATGGGTGGCGGAGCTCTCGGACAGGTACGCGCAAGCGTTCAATGATGCCACAAGCGTCGGCGCGGCAAACGACCTGCCAGCCGCACCGGCGCGAACACGCAGGCGCGCACGGTAACGTGCCCGGCCGCACCCATGCGGCAGTGCGGCTACAGCCTGATGGCGAATGGGTTACGCTTCGGCGGTTGTGATCCGTTCAGGATCGCATGTCGCAGACGGTGCTCCGGCGCAGTCACGGTTCGAATCACGCACGGAAAAGATATGGCAACCCAGAATCCGCCCGTCTCGCAGACGCGCTCCTTCACTACCGTCTTCATGATCGAGATGTGGGAGCGCTTCGGCTTCTACGGCATGCAGGTCTTGATGGTCACGTTCCTGATGAAGAAGCTTGGCTTCGTCGACACCAAGGCCAACCTCGTCTGGGGCGCGGCCGCGGCGTTGATCTATGCCACGCCCGCGATCGGCGGCTGGGTCGGCGACAAGCTGCTCGGCACGCGGCGCACCATGCTGATCGGAGCCAGCGTGTTGGCGCTCGGCTACGGCATCCTGTGGATTCCACCGGAGGCGCTGGGCTTGATCAACGGCCGCGCCGGCCTGCTGTCGATCTTCAACCCGGCCAACCTCACCTACTTCGCGCTTGGCGTGATCGTGGTCGGCAACGGCTTCTTCAAGCCGAATGCCGGCAACCTGGTGCGCAAGATCTACGAAGGTGACGACACCCGCATCGACAGTGCGTTCACCATCTACTACATGGCCGTGAACATCGGCTCGATGATCTCGATGACACTGACGCCGTGGATCCGCAACGTGGTCGCCGCAAACTACGGCGACTCGATGGGCTGGCACACCGCTTTCGGCGTCTGCTCGATCGGCCTGATCCTGGGCCTGCTCAACTACATTTTCATGCGCCGCGCGCTCGTGCATATCGGCTCGCCCGCGGACGACCTGCCGATGAACATGAGCCGCGCGCTGCCGGTATTCGGCGCGGCGTTCCTGCTGGTTTTCGTCGTCGCGTTCATCCTGCAGAGCCAGACCGTTGCGAAGATCTGCGTGTATGCCGCCGGCGTAGTGATCCTGGGCGTGTTTGCCCATCTGATCCGCAGCAGCAAGCCGAGTGAACGCGCCGGCCTGATCGCCGCATTGGTGCTGACTGTGCAGACGATCTTCTTCTTCATCTTCTACTCGCAGATGGCGACCTCGCTGAACCTGTTTGCGCAGCACAACGTGGACCTGTCGTTCAACGTGTTCGGCGCACACCTGTTCAACTGGATTCCCGAGCAGTACCAGAACCTCAACGCGATCTGGATCGTGGTGCTGAGTCCGGTGCTGGTATTCGCCTACAACGGGCTTGGCCGCATCGGCAAGGACCCTTCGATCGCGTTGAAATTCGCGCTGGGTTTCGCCGCGGTGGCGGTCGGTTTCTTCATGTACGGCGTTGGCGCAGGCGCAGCGGTCGACGGTCAGGTGTCGTCGTGGACGATGGTCTGGGGCTATGGCTGGTACTCGCTGGGCGAGTTGCTGGTCAGCGGCCTCGGCCTGGCGATGATTGCGCGCTATGTACCGTCGCGCATGGGCGGTTTCATGATGGGCGCGTACTACGTGGCCGTGGGCCTGTCGCAATACCTCGGCAGCATCGTGGCCAATATCGCTCACATCCCGGACAACATCACCGATCCGGCGCAGTCGCTGACGATTTACGTGAGCCTGTTCAACAAACTCGGTTTCGTGGGCATCGCCTGCACATTGATCGCGATCGCGATGCTGCCGCTGATGAACAAGCTGTCGGCGAGCCACTCCGATGCGGCCGAACACCACACCCCGCTGCCGGCCGTGCGCAGTGAGGAATTCAACGCACCGCCGTGATCCGATGAACCCGTCGTGCGGCGCACGGCGGGTCGCACGGGTTTCAGCCAGCCTGGATGATCGCCATGCCGCAACGGCACGCCCAACGCATCGGCCCCTTCGCCCTGACACGCACGCTGGCGTGGCTGCGCTTGTGTGCCATCGCGGGCCAAAGCGTGGCCGTGCTGGTCTGCGCGTGGTGGATGCATCTGCAGATTCCCCTGCTGCCGCTGCTGCTCGGCATCGGCCTGCTCGCGGTGTTCGCGGTGTTCGCCGCCTGGCGGCTCAGCCAGCCGTGGCCGCTGCGCGAATGGGAAACCATCGGCCACATCGCGGTGGACACGCTGGTGCTGGGCTACCTGCTGTATTTCACCGGCGGCGCCAGCAACCCGTTCGTCACCCTGCTGCTGGTGCCGATCGCGCTCAGCGCGGCGGCGCTGTCGGTGCGGGCGATTCCCGCGGTGGCCGCGATCGCCGGCATTGCCTATCTGATCCTGCTGCGCTGGAACGTGCCGCTGCCGGTGTTGATGTCGATGGACGGCAGCAGCCGTTTCTCGCTGCATGTGGCTGGCATGGGCGTGAACTTCGTGATCAGCGCACTGCTGCTGGGCTTCTTCATCAACCGGCTGGCGTACGCGCTGCGTGCGCAGCAGACGGAAGTGCAGCGGGTGCGCGAACGTGCGTTGCGCGACGAGGGCATCCTGGCGATCGCCACCCAGGCCGCCGGTGCCGCGCACGAGCTCAACACGCCGCTGTCGACCATGCGCATCCTGTTGCCCGAGCTGCGCCGCGAACATGCCGACGATGCCTTGCTGGCCGAAGACCTGGAGTTGCTGGAAGGCCAGGTGGATCGCTGCCGCACGATCCTTCGCGAGATGGTCGCCTTCGGCAAGGCGCAGCTGTCGCAGGAGCCGGAGCGGCTCAGCGTGGCAGAGTTCATCCACGGCTGCCTGGAGCGTTTCCAGCTGCTGCGCCCGGAAGCCGAACTGACCCTCGCACTGGACGACGCCACCGCGCAGACCGTGCTGCGCACGCCGCCGGGCCTGCGCCATGCGCTGCTCAACCTGCTCAACAACGCCGTCGATGCCTCGGCCGGCAACCAGTCGCACGCGGTGGCGCTGCAGGTATCGCGCGATGGCGGCTGGCTGCAGCTGAGCGTGCGCGATCACGGGCCCGGCTTTGGCGCCATCCGCGACCTGGCCCTGCTCGGCTACTCGCAAAAGCAGACCGGTCTGGGCATTGGGCTGACCCTGGCCGAGGCTACCGCCGAGCGGCTCAACGGCGAGTTGCTTGCCAGCAACACCGAACACGGCGCCGAGGTTTGCCTGCGCCTGCCGCTGGCGGTGATCGGCGAAAAATAAGCTCGCCCGACGTGCATGCGTCGCCGCTTCCAGCAAGAATGGGCGATTGATCCGCTTTCAGGAACCACTGCAATGACCGAGCTACCCCACGCCGCCACGGTGCGCCCGCTGCTGCTGGTCGACGACGACGCCACCTTCCTGCGCGTGCTGGCGCGTGCGCTCGGCTCGCGCGGCTTCGAAGTGATCACGGCAAGCAACTTCGACGAAGCGCGCGCGCTGACGCGCCGGCATCAGCCGCGCTATTGCGTGCTCGACCTGAAACTGGGCGAGGACAACGGCCTGCGCCTGATTCCCGAACTGCATACGCTGGTCCCGGATCTACGCGTGCTGCTGCTGACCGGCTACGCCTCGATCGCCACCGCGGTAGAGGCGATCAAGCGCGGCGCGCACGACTACCTGGCCAAACCGGTCGATGCCGACGCGGTGGTGCGCGCCCTGCTCGATGGCGACAACGACTCCGATGACAACGACGTGCCGGATGCGCCCGAGCAGCCGCTGGCGCTGCGCCGGCTGGAGTGGGAGCACATCCAGCGCGTGCTCACCGAATGCGACGGCAACATCTCCGAGACCGCGCGTCGCCTCGGCATGCACCGCCGCACCCTGCAGCGCAAACTGAGCAAGCACCCGGTGCGCGAGCGGCCCGACCGCGAAGACTGAGCGAGGCTTCGTAGGACGGGCACCTTTGGGCAGATCCGCGCATCCCATCGCCGACCGCCGCTGCGACAACGCGCCATCTGTCGCGTGCGTGGCAGCGGACTATCCTTGCAACCCTAGACCAGCATCCAGAGTGTCTCTTGAACGCTTTCCCGCGCAACCTGTGCGCCGTCATGCTCGCCTTGGCGGCCAGCCGGCTGCTGGCCGCCGACCCTGCGCCCGCCACCACCACGCTGGCGCCGGTCTCGGTGCACGCCAGCGACACCATGGTGATGCAAACGCCCAGCGTGCAGGTGCGCGTCACGCGCCAGAAGTTGCAGCAACAGAACGTCACCGAAAGCGCCGACGCGCTGAAATACGCGCCGAACATGATGGTGCGCAAGCGCTATATCGGCGATCCGAACGCGGTGATCAGCGGCCGCAACGCCGGCACCCTGCAGAGTGCGCGCAGCCTGGTCTATGCCGACGGGCTGCTGCTCTCCAACCTGATGACCAACGGTTACGACGGTGCGCCGCGCTGGGGCATGGTGGCGCCGCAGGAAATCGGCGCCGTCGACATCCTGTACGGCCCCTATTCCGCGCTGTATCCGGGCAATTCGCTGGGTACCACGGTGCTGATCCATACCGTGCTGCCGCAGCGACTGACCGCCAGCGTCAGCACCCAGTTCTTCAGTCAGGACTATCGCGATGCCTATGGCGCCGGTGGCCACTACAACGGGCGCCAGGCCGCCGCCACGCTGGGCAACCGGCAGGGTCGCTGGAGCTGGCTGCTGGCGATCAGCCAACTCGACAACCACGGCCAGCCGATGCAGTACGCCACCGCCAAGGTCGGCGGCGACCCGGCCACGGCGGTCGCCGTCACCGGCGCCACGGCCGACCGCAACCCGAACGGCACGTCACGGCTGGTCTACGGCGCCAACAGCATCGAACACACGGTGCAGAACCAGGCCAAATTCAAGCTCGGCGTCGATGTCGCCGAACATGTCGCGGCACTGTTCACCGTTGGCTGGTGGCACAACCGCGCCGAGGACCGCGCGCGCAGCCTGATCCGCGACGGCGACGGCCAGCCGGTGAGCAGCGGCCCGATCAACGCCGCCGGCCGCATCTGGACCCTGCCCGCCAGCGGACTGGCGCCCACTGCGGCCCGCGACACGCACATGCTGTACGGCGTCGAGTTGAATGGCCATCTCGACAACCACTGGCGCTGGACCGCGGTGGCCAGTCACTACGATTTCCTGCGCTCGCAGGCCGCCACCGCGAACCTGGCTGAGCCCGGCGCACCGATCGGCGGCCCCGGCACGATCGCGAACAAGGCCGGCTCCGGCTGGGATACCTTCGACCTGCGCAGTTCCGGCCCGCTCGGCCAGCGGCACATGCTGTACGCCGGCGTGCATGGCGACCGCTATGTGCTGAACACCCGCGTGCGCAACGCCAGCGACTGGCGCGCCGTCGCGGACGGCCCGCCAGTGAGCGCATTCGCCGGGCGCAGCCAGACCCGCGCGGCGTATCTGCAGGACGTGTGGAGTTTTGCCGACGCGTGGTCGCTCACTCTCGGTGAGCGGCTGGAGCAATGGCGCGCCTACGGTGGTCTGCTGGCCAACGCCAGCACCACGCTGCGCTATGCCGATCGCCGGCGCACCGACTTCTCGCCGAAGGCGGCGTTGAGCTGGGACCTCGCCTACGGCTGGGAGCTGCGCCTGGCGCATGGCAAGGCGGTGCGTTACCCGACCGTGGCGGAGCTGTTCCAGGGCAGCATTTCGGCCAACGCCATCGTCAACAACAACCCCAACCTCCAGCCCGAACGCGACGAGTCCACCGACCTCACGCTCACGCGTCGCCTCGCCAACGGCCACTGGCGCGTCTCGCTGTTCCAGGATCGCATCGCCGACTCGCTGTATTCGCAGACCGACATCACCGTCACCCCCACCGTCACCAGCGTGCAGAACATCGACAGGATGCGCAGCCGCGGCATCGAGGGCGAGGTCAATCTGACGGACGTCTGGACGGCCGGACTTGACCTGCAGGCCAGTGTCGCCTTCAACGACGCGAAGACGCTGGACGATCGCCAATACCCGCGCGCCAACGGCAAATACTTTCCACGCACCCCGAAGATCCGCGCCAGCCTGTTCGCCGACTACCGCTTCGCACCGCAATGGGATGCCTCGCTCGGCGTCCGCCACTCCGGTCGCCAGTACGGCACGCTGGACAACAGCGACTACGTGGACACGTATGGCGCGGTGAGCAGCTTCACCGTGGCCGATGCGAAGCTGCGCTGGAAGTTTTCGCCGGGCTGGACCGCCGCGCTCGGCGTCGACAACCTCACCAACGCGCAGTACTGGGTCTACCATCCCTATGCCGGCCGCACCTGGTTCGGCGAACTGCGCTGGGAGCTGTGAAGAGCTACCGGATCCTGCGCGTCCTACCCCCTCCCCTGCAAGCAGGGGAGGGTTGGGGTGGGGTCGCTCTTGATCGCAAAGTCAAAAGCCTCACCCCCTCCCAACCTCCCCCTGCAAGCAGGGGGAGGAGCAAAACCTAAGGAATGCTTATGCGTCGCCTGCTGATCGTCCTGTTTTGCGTGTTGCCACTGGCCGTCCTTGCCCACGACGGCATGCACATGGACATGCCCAAAGGCCCCGAACTGGGCGCCAGCGCGGCGTTCGACAGTCATGGCCGGCTGTGGCTGGTGGACGCGGCAGACGGCCACGTGCGGCTGCGTCATTCAGATGACGACGGCCACACTCTGAGCGCACCGGTCGAGGTGAACGCGCAGGCCGAACGGATCTACGCCGAAGGCGAGAACCGCCCGAAACTCGCGTTCGGCCCGCACGACGAAATCTATGTGAGCTGGTCGCAGCCGCGTGCGCAACCGTGGACCGGCTTTGTGCGCTTCGCCCGTTCGCTGGATCGCGGCGAACACTTCAGCGCACCGCTCACCGTGCACCATGACCGCGCCGAGATCACCCATCGCTTCGACGCGCTGGCGGTCGATGGCAAGGGTCGCATCGTGGTCGCCTGGATCGACAAGCGCGACGTGATCGCCGCCACCGCCAGGGGCAAGCCGTACCTCGGCGCCGCCGTGTACTACAGCTGGTCGGACGATGGCGGCACCAGCTTCGTGCCCGAGCAGAAACTGATCGACCAGAGCTGCGAGTGCTGCCGCATCGCGCTGGCCCGCACGCCGCAGGGCGAGATCGCCGCGTTCTTCCGCAGCATCTACGGCGACAACATCCGCGACCATGCCTGGGCCGTGCTGCACACGGACGGCCAGCCCAGCCGCGCCGAACGCGCCACCTACAGCGAATGGCAGATCGCCGGTTGCCCGCACCACGGTCCCGGCCTGGCGATCGGCAGCGACGGCATCCGCCACGCGGTGTGGTACGAGGCCAAGAATCAACCGACGATCTGGTACGGCCAACTCGATCCCGGCCGCAAGCCGCAACATTCACTGGCCCTCGCCACCGCGGGCGCCAGCCATGCCGACGTCGCCGTGCATGAGCGCACGGTGTGGGTCGCCTGGAACCAGGTCAGCGCCGATGGCTACGCGTTGATGCTGCGCCGCTCGACCGACAACGGCGCGCACTTCGAGGCCGCCCGGGAAATTGCCCGCAGCCACGGCGCCGTCGGTTCGCCGCAATTGCTGCAGAAGCACGGGCGTGCGTTCGTGGCGTGGAATACCGCGGCCGGCCTTCGGGTGATCCCGGTGGAGGCCCCGCGATGAAGCGCCTGTTGCTTGCGTTCGCCCTGTTGCTGCCGTCGCTGGCCGTCGCCGGTTCGCTGCAACCGCTGGCCGCAACCGACGTGCCGGCCCTGCTGCAGGCGCCGGCACATGGTGAACGGATCATCGCGCTGTGGGCGCTCGACTGCGCGTATTGCGAAGCCAACCTGGATGCGCTGGCCACGCTGCAGCGCGCCCATCCGGACGACATCGAGCTGATCATCGTGGCTACCGACAGCATCGACCAACGTGCGGCGATCGAAGCGCGCCTGCACACCATGAAGATGGACGTCTATCCGAACCGCGCTTACGCCGAAGCTTCCCCCGAACGCATCAACTTCCTGCTCGACCCGCACTGGGGCGGCGAAACGCCGCGCGTGCTGGTGATCCGCGCCGACGGCAGCCGGCTGGGCATCAGCGGCGCCCTGACGCCAGAGCAATTACGAAAACTCCGGTAGGAGCCGCCAGTCGTCCCACACCGCCCCGAAGCGCGTCACGGTTCGCGCAAGGAACGGAGACGGCGCAGAATCAGGTGACCGCACCATCCCACGACTCCTGGAGGCTCGCCATGCGAACCGTCTGCAGTGCGTTCCTGTTTCTTCTCCTGACTTGCGGGGTGGGCCACGCCCGAGCCGCTGCAGTCGATGCGCAGGCAGGCATCGCGACATTCAACCGGGCGCTCGACTCGGCGACGAGAAAGATGGACAACACCGCCATCCTGGCCCTGTGGGAAAACGACGGCATCAGCCTCCTGCCATCGACGCCGCCCATCGTCGGCAAGCAGGCGATCGCGACGTTTCTGGATGGCATCCAGAAGCAGTATCCCGGTGCGCACATGCAGTCGTTCGAGAGCCAGTGCTTCGACATCCAGGTCTCGGGCGATCTCGCCACGGAGTGGTGTACGGAGCACCAGATCGTGAAGCTGACCGACGGCAAACCGCCCTTCGACGGCCGCGGCAAGATGCTGCTGGTGTTGCACCGTGGCGTCGACGGAAAGTGGCGGCTGCGGCAGGAGATGTGGAATCAGGCGGCGGCGCCGGACTCGGCCACGCAAGCCAAACGATGAGGTGAATACAACTCCCCGCAGCTATCCGTTCTACGCGATCACTGCACCGCCTGCGACCTTGGTACAAGGCCGGCTGCCGCCAATCCGTCGTATCCTTGGCAGCTGACTCTCCCTGCAGGAAGGCATGGCAATGAACAAGGTTTACCCAAGCGCAGCGAAGGCCCTCGACGGCCTGCTGTTCGACGACATGACCATCGCTGCCGGCGGCTTCGGCCTGTGCGGCATCCCCGAGAACCTGATCGGCGCGCTGCTGGAAGCTGGCACCAAAGGCCTGACCATCGTCGGCAACAACGCCGGCGTGGATGATTTCGGCATGGGCCCGCTGTTGAAGACGCATCAGGTGAAGCGCGTGTTCGCGTCTTACGTGGGTGAGAACAAGGAGTTCGAGCGCCAGGTGCTGGCCGGCGAGCTGGAGCTGCATCTGACTCCGCAGGGCACGCTGGCCGAGAAGCTGCGCGCCGGCGGCGCCGGCATTCCCGGTTTCTACACGCGCACCGGCTTCGGCACCAAGCTGGCCGAAGGCAAGGAGACCAAGGTCTTCGGCGACAAGGAATACGTGCTGGAAGAGGCTATCCATTCCGACTTGTCGATCGTCAAGGCATGGAAGGGCGACGCCCATGGCAACCTGGTATTCCGCGAGACCGCGCGCAATTTCAACCCGATGATCGCCACCTGCGGCAAGGTCTGCGTGGCCGAGGTCGAACATCTGGTCGCGGTGGGCGAGCTGGACCCGAACAACATCCATGTGCCGGGCATCTATGTCGACCGCATCGTGCAGGGCGCGAAGTACGAGAAGCGCATCGAGTTCCGCACGCTCGCCGGTGTGGTCGGCGGCAAGGAGAGCCCGGTCCGCGTGGCGATGGCCAAGCGCGCGGCGAAGGAGCTGCAGGACGGCTTCTACGTGAACCTCGGTATCGGCATTCCGACGATGGTGGCAAACCACATTCCCGACGGCGTCAACGTCACCCTGCAATCGGAAAACGGCCTGCTCGGGATCGGCCCGTTCCCGACCGAAGCGCAGCTCGACCCGGACCTGATCAATGCCGGCAAGCAGACCATTACCACCCTGCCCGGCTCCAGTTTTTTCTCCAGCGCGGAGTCATTCGCGATGATCCGCGGTGGCCACATTGATCTGTCGATCCTCGGCGGCCTGGAAGTGTCCGCGCATGGCGATCTGGCGAACTGGATGGTGCCGGGCAAGATGGTGAAAGGCCCAGGCGGCGCGATGGACCTGGTCAGTGGCGTGAAGCGCGTGGTGGTGCTGATGGAGCACAACGCGAAGGACGGCTCGCCGAAGATCAAGACCGAATGCGATCTGCCGCTGACCGGCAAGCAGGTGGTCGACCTGATCATCACCGACCTGTGCGTGTTCAAGGTCAACAAGGGCGACGGGCTGGTGCTGATCGAGCTCAACGACGGCGTCAGCCTCGACGATGTGAAGGCCAGGACCGGTTGCAAGTTCGGTATCGATGCCGCTTTGAAGAGCGGCTGATTCGCTTACCGACGCTTCCGCGGTCATCCCCTGCCGGGCGCGTCAACCGGCAGGGGTTGCGGGAAACGGATACGGGCGATGTTTTCCAACCCGGCGCGGGTCTGCAACTCCAGCGGCCAGCCAAAACGGTCGCTGATGCGCTTGGCAATGGCCAGCTCGAATCCGTGCCGGTCGGCGCCGTGCACTCGCAGCGGGCGCGAGTCGCCGGGCATGTGCGGATCGGCATGATTGCTCACGCTTACCACGCCGGGCAGCACGGTGACCACCACGCTGCCCTGCTCGGTCTGCTGGCAGGCATTGCGGATCAACTGCCAGCAAAGCACGGAAAAGGCCTGCGCCGAACCCTGCAAGGCAAACCTGGCCGGCTCTTCCAGCGATAGTTGGATGGGGCGACCGGCCAGCAATTCCCGGGCAGAAGCCAGTTCCGTGTGCAGCACGTCGTTGACGACGAAACGTTCGCTGTCCGAGGCATCCGTCGTCTCGCGGGCGAGGATCAGCAGCGCTTCCACCAGCGCTTCCATCTCGCGCGTGGCGCGCTGGATCCGGCGTACCGAACGCGCGCCGAATTCGCTGAGACCCTGCTCTTCGGTCAGCATGTCCACGGACATCTTGATCACGGTGAGCGGGCTGCGCAGTTCGTGGCTGGCGTCGCGGGTGAAGTTGCGCTCGCGCTGGTTGTAGCCGGCGATGCGGGTGGCAAACCCCTGCATTCCGCGCACCAGCGAGGCCACGTCGGCGTCGGTACGCGTGGACAACTGCTCCAGCTGCAAGGCCTCTGGGTCCAGTTGCTGGCCATCCCAGCGCCTGACCACTCGCGCCAGTGCACGCACCGGCCGCCATTCCCGACGCGTGATGCCCCAGGCAATGACGGTGGCGATCACGATCACCGCGATCACGATCGCGGTCGGCATGCCAGCGTAGATGCCAAGCATGCAGACGGTCGCCACGATCAGAAACTGCAGCCCGAAGACCCACGCAATCCGCCGCCGGAAGGCACCCACACGAAATAGGACTGCTGTCACCCTGCTATCCATTACCTGTAGTTGCCATGTCGATGCGTTGTCAGGCGTTCTGTGTTGTCGACGCCACTTCGGACTCCAGATCCGCCAGACGATAACCAGCCGAATGGATGGTATGTAGCAGCGGGCGCGCGAAGGGTTTGTCTATGACCCGGCGCAGATTGTAGAGATGCGAGCGCAAAGTGTCCGAATCGGGCAGCGTATCGCCCCAGATCTCGCGCTCGATATCGCGCCGGCTGACCACCCGCGGCGACTCGCGCATCAGGATCGCCAGCAGCTTCAAACCGATCGGCGAAACGATGAGCTCCTGCCCTTCGCGGGTCAGGCGCAAGGTGGCGGTATCCAGCGTCATGTCGCCGACGGTGAGTATCTCGGTCGAAACCTGGCGGCGATCCCGGCGGATCAGCGCGCGCACCCGCGCCTCCAGCTCGCGCACCTCGAACGGCTTCACCAGATAATCATCCGCGCCCGCCTCCAGACCCACCAGCTTGTCTTCCAGCGTGTCGCGTGCGGTAAGGATCAGCACGGGGGTGGATTTCTTGGCCTCCTTGCGCAGCTTGCGGCACACTTCCAGGCCGTCCAGACCGGGCAGCATCAGGTCCAGCACCAGCACGTCGTAACTGTTGGACACCGCGAGATGCAGGCCGCTGACGCCATCGGCGGCATAGTCGACCGAATAACCGCGGCGCTCGAGAAACTCCCCGACCATCTCGGCGATCTGGCGATTGTCTTCGACCAGGAGAATCAACCCTGCTTGCTCGTCATGTACGGTCATTGTCGTCTCCACTGCCATCGTTTTCACATATGTGAAGATCTAAGCGTTTGCCGGGTGAGGATTGTGTGAAACCGTGACGCACGATTCACATATCGTTCGGTTTGGATCAGCGCAGCAGCGGCGCCAGCGAGCGCCACACGGTGTCGAGTACCTGCGGCTCCGCCTTCGCGACGGGATGCAGGCCATCGTCTTGCATCAGCGCGGGGTCGAGCGCAATACCATCAAGCAGAAACGGCACCAGCGCGGTGTGCCGCGTGCGCGCCAGCGCCGCGTAGATCGCCCGCAGGCCGTCGCGATACTGCGGGCCGTAGTTCACCGGCAATTCGATGCCGACCACCAGCACGCGCACCTTGGCGCGCCGGGCCTGCACGATCATCGCATCCAGATTCTCCTGCAACGCGGGCAGCGGCAGGCCGCGCAAGCCGTCGTTGGCGCCCAGCTCCAGCACCAGCACGGCGGGCCGATACTTCGCCAGCAGCGCCGGCAGGCGATGGCGCCCGCTCAGCGAGGTCTCGCCGCTGATGCTGGCATTGATCACGGCCCACTTCGGCACCATCTTGGCCAGACGCGCATCCAGCAGGTGCACCCAGCCGGACTCGACCGGTATGTTGTGCGCGGCGGACAGCGAGTCGCCCAGCACCAGTACGGTTTTCGGCGACGCCGCTTGGGCGCTGCCGATGCCACACAGGAATATCAACAGCCACAGGCATCGACGCATGAGTGATTCTTCCCGGCCTCTTCTTGAAGCCTGCGATGTTAGCAAGTCGGTCAGCGGCCCCGAGGGACGACTGGAGATCCTCAGCAAGGTCAGCCTGCAGATCCGCCCGGGCGAGAGCTTCGCCATCGTCGGCGCGTCCGGCTCCGGCAAGACCACCTTGCTCGGCCTGCTGGCCGGGCTGGACACGCCCGATACCGGCAGCATCGAACTGGACGGCCATGCGCTGCAGCAACTGGACGAGGAGGCGCGTGCCGACCTGCGCCGGCGGCTGGTCGGCTTCGTGTTCCAGTCGTTCCATCTGCTGCCCGCGCTCACCGCCGAGGAAAACGTGATGCTGCCGCTGGAACTGGAGGGCAGCAGCGCCGCACGCGAGCGCGCGCGCGACGCGCTCGAAGCGGTCGGGCTGACCCCGCGGCGCCGGCACTATCCGGCCCAGCTTTCCGGCGGCGAGCAGCAGCGCGTGGCGATCGCCCGCGCGTTCGTGCATGGCCCGCGCGTGCTGTTCGCCGACGAGCCAACCGGCAATCTCGACCAGCGCACCGGCCACCATGTCTGCGACCTGCTGTTCGCGCTCAACCGCGACCACCGCACCACCCTGGTACTGGTCACGCACGATGCCACGCTGGCCGCGCGTTGCGATCGGCGGATCGAACTGGAGGAAGGTCGCGTGCTGTCGGCTGGCGCGGACGCCCACGCATGAAGATGCTGCTGCTCGCCCTGCGCAGCCTGCGCCGCGAATGGCATCTGCCGGAGTTGCGCACACTGGCCGCGTCACTGGTGCTGGCGGTGGTGGCGCTGGGCGTGGTCGCCACGCTGGCTACCCGGATCGAGCGCGGCATGCTGGCCAGCGCGGCCGAACTGATCGGCGGCGACATCGGCATGTCGTCGCCGCAGACCGCGCCGGAGACATTCGTCGACAAGGCGCGTCAATACGGCCTGCAGGTCGCGCGAACAGCAAGCTTCCCCAGCGTGGCGTTCGCCCATCAGCAGACCCAATTGCTCGACGTTCTGGCCAGCGGGCCGAACTATCCGTTGCGCGGCACGCTGGAGTTGAATGACGCCGCGGGGCATCCGCACAACGGCCACGCACCAGCCACCGGCGAGGTCTATCTCGATCATCGCGCGCTGGTGGCGATGAACCTCAAGGTCGGCCAGCCATTGCAACTGGGTGGGCGTGAGCTGACCATTGCGGCCGAACTCGTGCGTCAGCCCGATGGTGGGCAGCTGCTGGCGCTGGCACCGCGTGCCTTGATGAGCCTGGCCGATGCCGAACAGGCCGGACTGCTCGGCGTCGGCAGCCGCGCCCGTCATCAGCTGCTGCTGGCGGGTGCGCCCGCCGCGGTGCAGCGCTGGCGCGACTGGGCGCAGCGAACCGCGCTGCCGCAGGGCGCCGAGCTGATCACACCGGAGCAGACGCAGGAGCGCATGCGTACCTCGTTCGACCGCGCCGGCGCCTTTCTGCGCCTGACCGCGTTGCTGTCGGCACTGCTGGCCGGCATCGCGATCGCGCTGTCCGCGCAACGCTATGCTCGGCGCAAGACATCCGAGGTGGCGCTGCTGCGCGCACTGGGCACCTCACGTCGGCGCGTGCTGGGCCTGCTGCTGGGCACGCTCGGCGCACTCGCGCTGCCGGCGGCGACGCTCGGCCTGTTGCTGGCGCTGGGGCTGTCACAACTGGCGTGGCTGTTCGCCAGCTCGTTGTTCGGCAGCCTGCCGACCGTGCTGCCGCTGGCGCCTTCGTTCGCCGCCGCCGCGATGGGCATCGCCGTGCTGGCCGGTTTTGCCCTGCCACCGCTGGTGCGGCTGGCCGAGGTGTCGCCGGTGGCGGTGTTTCGCCAGAGCGTGCCGCGGCGGATACGCCGCTTCGACGTGCTGTACCTGATCCCGGTGCTGGTCGCGCTGGCCCTGATCTGGAGTCAGAGCAGTTCGCTGCAGCTGGCCGGCATCCTCGCCGCCAGCCTGTTCGGCGTGGCGGTGGTGGCCGCGTTGCTGGCCGCGCTCTTGTTGTGGATTGCGCGGCGCATTGCGCCGGGCGCACACCCGGCGCTGCGGCTCGGTCTTGCCGCGCTGGCGCGCCGGCGCATGCTGAGCCTGATCCAGGCCACCGCGCTGAGCCTTGGCCTGTGCGCATTGTTGCTGCTGGCGATCGTGGCGCCCGCCCTGCTGCAGGGCTGGCGCCAGGAACTGCCGCCGGATACGCCGAACTGGTTCGCGCTGAATCTGCAGGACGATCAGCGCGCGGGTTTCGCGCAGGCGCTGACCCGCATCGGCGGCGACCAGCTCAACATGCTGCCGCTGGCGGTGGGCAAACTCACCGCGATCAACGGCGCCCCGATCGACCAGTTGCATTTTGTTGACGAACGCGCCAAGGACTGGGCTGACCGGCAACTCCGTCTGTCGTGGGCCGCGGCCTTGCCGCCGGCGAACCGGGTGATTGCGGGCCGGTGGCAGGGTGCGCATCCAGCGCAGGCAGAAGTCTCCATCGACACCATGTGGCGCGACATGTTTGCGCTGAAGGTGGGCGACACGCTGCGTTTCAATGTCGGCGAAGGCAGCATCGACGCCCGCGTCAGCAGCATCCGCAAGGTCGACTGGAGTTCGTTCCGGGTCAACTTCTTCCTGCTGCTCGATCCGGCCCACGCCGGCGATCTGCCGCACACCTGGCTGGCCAGTTTCCACCTGTCGCGCGGACACGCCGCGAAACTGGCACAGCTGTCGCGCGACTACAGCAACCTCAGCCTGGTCGACGTCGATTCGCTGCTCGATCGCGTGCGCGAGATCGTCGATCGTGTGGGAAATGCGGTGCGCTGGATCCTCGGCTTCAGCCTGCTCGCCGGCGCGCTGGTACTGGCCGCCGCACTCGCCGCCAGCGCGGCCGAACGTCGCCATGAAGCCGCGCTGCTGCGCACGCTCGGCGCACGCCGCGCCCAGCTGCGCGTGGCCGCCGCCTGCGAATTCGCCCTGCTCGGCCTGGTCGCCGGCCTCACCGCGGCCTTCGGCGCCGCAGGTGCCGGGCTATGGCTGGGTCATGCCGTCTTCCATATCGACGGCTTCGTGCCGCCGCTGTGGCCGCTGGCGCTGGCCGCGCTCGCTGCCGCGTTCGTGGTGATGCTGCTGGGGTTGGCGGGTACGCGGAAGGTCACCCGCACGCCGCCGATGCGGTTGTTGCGGGAAGGTTAGTATTGACTCACTTCAGTCAACGGATTCGATCAGGGGAACGCCATGGAAAAATCCTGGAAGTACGCCATCAACAAGGTTTTGAAGGAAGCCGACGCCCCTCTTCACTACACAGAAATTTCCGAGCTGATCCTGTCACGGGGTTATTACGCAACAGATGGCGCCACTCCGGCAGCCACTGTAAACGCGCAAATCTCCCACTCGATCAAACATCAAGCAGAGCGGTCACCGTTCCTGCGCGTCGGCAAAGGCATCTTCACTTTGCGAAGCGCCATGGTGCCCATGACCGCGCCACATCGAACAAAAGCGGTGAAGCCGGAGCTTGTTTCCGAAACTGATGTCGAATCGTCGGATTCGATCATTCATTCGTTCGGCATGTATTGGCAACGCGATCTGATCGTCTGGCGCAACGAGCCAAGAATGTATGGCAAGCAGCAAGCCGCATCCAAACCGGTGGATTTTGGCAAACAGAAAGGGATCTACATCCTCTACGACCATCACACCGTCGTGTATGTCGGGCGCTCCATCGACCGTCCACTCAGCAAACGACTGTACGAACATACGGTTGATCGCCTCGGCAGTCGCTGGAACCGCTTCTCGTGGTTTGGTCTGCTTGACGTCACTCAGGAAGGCAACCTGCGTGAAACCTCCATCGATGCCTCGCTTGCAGTTCTGGTAGCCACGCTTGAGGCCCTGCTTATCGAGGCACTTGAGCCGCCGCAGAACCGCAAACGCGGCGACGACTTTTCAGCCGTTGAATACATTCAAGATGTTGATCCCGAGTTGAAAGAGCGCGAAATCCAGAACACGCTACGCACCATCGAGCAGAAGATGCGCGGCGGCTCTTGAGTCCATCAAAGCCCAGAGGTGACGATGTACACGCTCTACTACTCCCCCGGCACCGCGAGCATGGTGGTGCATCTGGCGCTGCTGGAAATCGGCGCGCCGTATGAATTGCGGCTGGTCGATTTCGAGGCGAAGGCGCAGCGCAACCCCGCGTACCTGCAGCTCAATCCGCGCGGCGTGGTGCCGACCCTGGTGATCGACGGGCGGCCGCGCTCGGAGTCGGCGGCGCTGCTGATGATGCTGGCCGAGCGCCATCCCGAGGCGAAGCTGGCGCCGGCGCCGGGCACGCCCGAACGCGAGGCGTGGCAGCAGTGGATCGTGTATCTCAGCAACACGCTGATGTCGACGTACCGCTTCTGGTTTTATCCGGCCGAGCTGGGCGGCGAGGAGCACACGCCGCTGGTGCGCGCGTCGCTGCAGAACAAGATCGAGGGTGTGTGGGATCTGCTCGATGCGCAGCTCGGCACGCACGGCCCGTACCTGCTTGGCGCCGAGCTCTCCGGCGCCGACCTGCTGCTGACCATGCTGATGCGCTGGTCGCGCAACATGCCGCGTCCCGCTACCGAATGGCCGGCGCTGAAGCGGCTGGCCGATCTGATGCGCGCACGTGCAAGCTGGCAGAAGCTGTACGAACTCGAAGGGCTCGACGGGTGGTGAGTCCGCGGCGCGCGCCATGACTGAGGCCGCCTCGCCGGAAGATCCATCGTCAGCGCCGCGCTGGTCGCAACGGCTGCAGGCCGAATGGCTGCTGGTGGTGTTCGGCGTGCTGGCGATCGCGCTGGCGCTGTTCGATCCGCAGCCGCTGGCGAGCTACCGGCATTGGCTGCAGTTGCCGACGCTGGCCGGCCTGATGGGTTTGCTGATCGCGATCCAGGGCATCCGCGACAGCGGGTTGGTGCAGCATGCGGCGGTGGCGGTCGTGGCGCGGGCACATTCGATGCGCAGCCTTGGTCTGCTGCTGGTCACGGCGACCGCGCTGCTGTCGATGGTGCTGACCAACGACGTGAGCCTGTTCCTGATCGTGCCGCTGACCTTGGCGATCGGCGGCATGTCGAACCTGCCGATGCTGCGCATGGTAGTGCTGGAGGCGCTGGCGGTGAACGCCGGCTCCACCCTGAGTCCGATCGGCAATCCGCAGAATCTGCTGCTGTGGCAGCACTCGCAACTGCCGTTCCTGCATTTCGTCGCCGGCATGTTGCCGACGGCCGCGGTGATGTTCGTGCTGGTGGCCGCGTTCACGCTGCTGTGGCTGCCGAACGATCCGGTGGAGCTGGCGCGGGAGCAGATCAACGGTGCGGTGACGTCGCGCCGGCTCGGCGCCTGGTCGATGGCCGCGCTGGCCGGCATGGTGCTGCTGATGGAATACGGGCACGCCCCGCTGGGTGCGGTGCTGCTGCTGGTGCTGTTCGCGCTGCTGGCGCGCTCGAGTCTGGCGCGGATCGACTGGTTGCTGCTGCTCACCTTCGCGGCGATCTTTCTGGGGCTGGGTCATTTCGCCGACCTGCCGCTGGTGAAGCACGGGCTGGATCAGCTGGACTTCACCCAGCCGTTGACGGTGTATGCCAGCGGCATCGTCGCCTCGCAGCTGATCAGCAACGTGCCGGCGACGGTGTTGCTGCTCGACCGCACGCCCGATGCGATCGCGCTGGCGGTGGCGGTGAACGTGGGCGGCTTCGGCGTGGCGATCGGTTCGCTGGCAAACCTGATCGCGCTGCGCCTGGCGAAACAGCCGCACGGCCTGCGGCTGCTGCACCTGGTCTCGATTCCGTTTCTGCTGGTGTGCGCGCCGCTGGTGTATCTGGCCTGGCGCTGGCTGGGCTGATGCATCCTTCGCGGCATGCCGCGAAGGATCCGCGCCCGCGTCAGTCGTCGTCGTTGTCGTGCGGCACGCTGACCTTGCCCTTGATGCCGGAATGATTGACGTCGCCGCTGCCCTTGGCACCGAGGCTGAAATCACCAGCCACATCGCGCACGTTGAAATCGCCTGAGCCCAGCGTATCGGCGTGCACGCTGCCGCCGAGCGTGCGCAGCGTGACATCGCCCGAACCGATGCTGCCGACCCGGGCGTCACCCTTGATGCCGGCGGCCTTGAAGTCGCCGGAGCCGACCGAACCCAGATCGAGGCTGCCGATATCGGTGGCGTCCACATCGCCCGAACCCACGCTGGTGCTGAACTTGCCGGATATCTGACGCACGTGCAGGTCGCCCGAGCCGACGTTGCTCTGCAGCTGCTGCACGCCGCTGACATCGGCGTCGCCGGAGCCCACGCTCACGGTCACCGGCAAGCTGGCCGGCAGTTGCACGGTGACGTCGAGGTTCGCGTAGGAGTTGCCAAACAGGCTCAACGAAAAATGATTGCTGCCACCGATGTCCAGCAGCAGTTGATCGCCTTCGCGCCGCTGGGTCACCTGCAGGCTGTCCAGCACCGACTTGTCCGAGGCGCAGGCACGGCCGGTGAGGGTGAGTCCGCTGGCGCTGGCGCTGCCAGTCAGATGCAGATCCTGGCTGTGCACCTCTATCTGGACTGCGCGGACGCCGGCCAGGTCAAGCTGGAGGTTGCGTGGCGCCTCGTATTTGCAAGGCGTGGCGGCGAAGGCAGCGAGCGGCGCCAGCAGCAGGGCGGCGGTGAAAAGACGGCGCATGGTAGGACTCCTCAGGTGGTCGACAAGCCCTAGGATGCCGCTGGGGGCAAAAGGGTTGCATGCGTGCGTGGACGCAGTGGCGCCGAAATCGCCAGCTCAGGCCTGGCGCTCGAGCGCCTTGGCGCGCAGCCACAGCTGTTCCTGCTCGGCGAGCGTGCGCTCGCCGAAAGCCGCGCCATCGGTGGCAGCCAGTTGTTCCATCTGGCGGAAGCGCCGCTCGAACTTCGCATTGGCGTGCCGCAGCGCCTGCGCGAAATCGACGCCGGCATGGCGCGCCAGATTCACCGTCACGAACAACACGTCGCCGATCTCGTCCCGCAGCCGCGCCGGATCGGCGCCGTTGGCAAATTCGACGCGCACTTCCTCCACTTCCTCGGCCAGCTTGGCCAGCACCGGCTGCGGGTCGCTCCATTCGAAACCGGTGCTGGCCGCACGCTGCTGCAGCTTCAGTGCGCGCATCCATTCCGGCAGGCCGGTCGATACGCCCGCCAGGGCGCTGTCATCGGCGGGTTTGTCGTGGTCAACACGTTCGGCCGTCTTGATGCCTTCCGCGGCCTGCTGCTGCGCCGCGAGATCGGCATGGCGAACGTCGCTGAGCGCGCGGGCGGCGTCGGCAAAATCGAACTGCCCCTGCTCGGCCGCCACCTGCGAGTGCAGCACCAGCTGCCGCAGCAGATCCCCGAGTTCGTCGCACAGGTCGCGGCGATCGATCGCATCGGCCACCTTATCGGCCGCCCCGAGCGTGCGGCTTACATGAAGATGCATGGACATCGCATCAAATTCAACGCTGACACTGTTTCCCGCCACTTTTCCAATGTCCATGGGATTGCTCATGTCGTTGCGAGGAGAGCCTTATGGATGTCCATAGTCTGTCCGGGTCACCATCAGCGAGCATATCCCGCTTTTCCGATCCAATCCGGGCCGATGGCAACACCGCTGGCCGGCCCAGTCGCCCGCAACAACGGGAGGTTGTTCGTTGTGCGAATGAGCGCGTTTCACCTATCCTGCGAAACGTTGCGCAGGCGCGGTCGTCGTGCGGGAAGTTGGCGACGACGCACCGAGAGAACCCGGATCGGACGGAGATTGCCATGCTTACCTTGTGGCTCAGGCGATTCCTGTTCGCGCTCATGCTCGCGTTGATCGCGCTGCCGGTCGCCGCCACCGGCTCGATCACGATTGCCGCGGCGGCGGATCTGAAGTTTGCGATGGACGACATCGTGACGGCGTTCAAACAGGCGCATCCGACCGATACGGTGCAGGTGGTGTACGGCTCGTCCGGCCAGTTCTACACGCAGATCCGTCAGGGTGCGCCCTTCGACCTGTATTTTTCGGCCGACCTCGCCTACCCGCAGGCATTGGCCCGTGCCGGGCTGGCCGCCTCGGTACCGCGGCGCTATGCCATCGGTCGCATCGTGCTGTGGAGTGCGACCGTGGATGCGAGCAAGCTCAGCCTGCAGGATCTGATCAAGCCGGCGTTTGACCGTATCGCGATCGCCAATCCCGAACATGCGCCCTACGGCAAGCGGGCGGTGCAGGCGCTGCATGCCAGTGGCGTGTGGAACCAGGTCGAGGCCAAGCTGGTGTATGGCGAAAATATCGCGCAGACCGCGCAGTTCGTGCAGACCGGCAACGCGCGCATCGGCATCATCGCGCTGTCGCTGGCGATGAGTCCTGCCTTCGCCGCCAGGGGCGGCTACGCGCTGATTCCCGCCCGGCTGCATGAACCGCTGGAGCAGGCATTCGTGATCACCCGCCGCGCCGCCGACAATCCGCTGGCGCATGCGTTTGCCCGCTTCATGGACTCGGCGCAGGCGCAGGCGGTCCTGCAACGCCATGGCTTTGCCGACACGCCGCTCGCGGCGGGGCACTGAGGCGCGCTGGCGATGCTGCTTTCCTCTGCCGACCTCGCCGCGTTGTGGTTGACGCTGAAGCTGGCCAGCACGGTCACCGCGCTGCTGTTTGTGCTGGGTACACCGCTGGCGTGGTGGCTGGCGCGCTCGCGCTCGCGCTGGAAGCATCCGGTAGCCGCCATCGTGGCGTTGCCATTGGTGTTACCGCCCACCGTGCTCGGCTTCTACCTGCTGGTCGCCTTCGGTCCGCACGGGCCGGTCGGCGCGGCCACGCAGGCGCTCGGCCTCGGCTTGTTGTCCTTCACTTTTTCCGGTCTGGTAGTGGCCTCGATGCTGTACTCGATGCCGTTCGTGATCCAGCCGCTGCGCAACGCGTTCGAGGCCGTGGGCGAGCGGCCGCTGGAAGTGGCCGCGACCTTGCGCGCCGGTCCGCTGGATCGTTTTTTCTCGGTGGTGCTGCCGCTGTCCCGGCGCGGTTTCGTCACCGCCGGCATACTCGGCTTTGCCCATACGGTAGGCGAATTCGGCGTGGTGCTGATGATCGGCGGCAATATCCCGCAGCACACCCGGGTGGTCTCGGTGCAAATTTTCGATCACGTGGAAGCGCTGCAATACGGGCAAGCGCATGTGCTGGCCGGATGCCTGTTGCTGTTCTCGTTTCTGGTGCTGCTGGCGGTGTACGCCAGCCAGCCGCGTCTGCGGAGCTTCTGAGGTGGGCGACGGCATCCGCCTGCGCCTCGCCGTGCGCCATCCCGGGTTCGCGCTGGACCTGGATCTGGCCCTGCCGGGACGCGGCATCACGGCGCTGTTCGGCCCTTCCGGCGCCGGCAAGACCAGCTGTCTGCGTGCCATCGCCGGACTGGACCGCGTGGCGGATGGATTCGTCGCGATTGACGGCGAGGTGTGGCAGGACGAACGCCGGCAACTGTTCGTACCGGCGCATCGGCGCGCGATCGGCTACGTGTTTCAGGAACCCAGCCTGTTCGCCCATCTGTCGGTGCGCGGCAATCTCGACTATGGCCTTCGTCGCGCCGGCAAGCCGCGTGCGCTCGATGGCGCCGGCATCGTCGACCTGCTCGGCATCGGCGCCTTGCTGGATCGTCGCCCCGATGCATTGTCCGGCGGGGAGCGTCAGCGGGTGGCGATCGCCCGCGCGCTGCTGAGTCAGCCGCGGCTGCTGTTGCTGGACGAACCGCTGGCTTCGCTGGATGCCGCGCGCAAGGCGGAGATCCTGCCGTATCTGGCGCGTCTGCATGACGCGCTGGCGATGCCGGCGCTGTACGTCAGCCACGCGCTCGACGAGGTGGCGCAGCTGGCCGATCATCTGGTGTTGCTGGGCGGCCAGCACGGTGCGCACAGCGGGCCGTTGCCGGAGATGCTGGCGCGGCTCGATCTCGCCGCCGCGTTTGCGGACGATCCCGGCGTGGTGATCGACACCACGGTCGGTGTGCACGACGACCTCGACCATCTGAGCCGGCTGGATTTCAGCGGCGGTGCCCTCTTCGTGGCGCGGCGGCCGGAGGCCGTCGGTCAGCCGCTGCGCTATCGCATCCACGCGCGCGACGTCAGCCTGACGCTGGCTCAACCGGAGGCCACCAGTATTCTCAACGTGCTGCCTGCCCGCGTGGTCGCGATGACCGACACCGAGACGCCGGCGCATGTGCTGGTGCGGCTGCAGGCCGGCGACACGCCACTGCTGGCACGCATCAGCCACCGCTCGTGGAACGCGCTGCAGCTGGCGCCCGGCCGGGCGGTGTGGGTGCAGATCAAGTCGGCGGCGCTGCTCGGCTGAGGCTTCGTCGGTGCGTTCTTGTCTATGATGGGTAACCCGCGGTCGTCCCGCATCGAATGCCTTCATGCGCTGCCTTTATATCCGGCCCATGAACAGTACGCCGGCTGTCCTTCGACTTCGCTTTGCTACGCTCAGGAAGAACGGTTTCTTCCCACCACAACGGGCTGGATCAGTAGCCGATGACCACGATGATTTCCGCCAGCGAAGCCGAGGCGCTGATCCGCGCGCGCATGCCGACGTTTGCCGCGGAGTCGCGGCCGATCGATCGTTCCGGCGGGGCGATCCTGCGCCAGCGCATCGTCGCCGAGCGCGAGCAGCCGCCGTTCGACCGGGTCAGCATGGACGGCATCGCGATCCGCTTCGAGGATTTCGCGCGAGGCACGCGCACGTTTCATGTGGCCGGCATGCAGGCGGCCGGCACGCCGGCACTCACGCTCAAGCAACGCGATACCTGCCTCGAGGTGATGACTGGCGCGGTGCGGCCCGAGGGTTGCGACACGGTGATCGCGGTCGAGCAGACCTGGCGTGATGGACCTCAGATCACCCTCGTGCCTGAGTACCAGCCGCAGTCCGGACAGTTCATCCATCGCCGCGGCAGCGATTGCCACGCCGACGCGACGCTGATCGAGGCCGGCGCGATGTTGCGCGCGCCGGAGATCGCGCTGATCGCCGCCAACGGTTATGCCAGCGTCGAGGTCGCGCGCCAGCCGCGCGTGGCGATCCTCGCCACCGGTGACGAACTGGTGGATGTCGGCGTGGCGGTGGCGCCATGGCAGATCCGCCGCTCGAACGATCGCGCACTGGCCGCGATGCTGGCGGATCGCGGTCTGCATGATGTCGTGCTGGAGCATGTGGCCGACGACCGGTCTGCACTGCGCGCGGCGATTGCGCGACAGCTGGACACGCGCGATGTGCTGATCCTGTCCGGCGGCGTGTCGATGGGCCAGCGCGACTACGTGCCGGAGGTGTTGCGCGATCTGGGCGTCGAACAGGTGTTCCACAAGATCGCGCAACGTCCGGGCAAGCCGATGTGGTTCGGCATCGGCCCGCGCGGGCAGGCCGTGTTCGCCCTGCCCGGCAACCCGGTCTCGGCGCTGGTGTGCGGCGCGCGCTACGTGCTCCCGGCGCTGCTCGCGGCGATGGGCCTGACCGATCAACCGCCGTCACGCGTCGCGTTGGCGACAGCGATCGAACATGCCGCGCCGCTGACCTGGTTTGTGCCGGTCAAACTGCAGCAGGATGGCGCCGGCATGCGCACGGCACTGCCGATGCCGCCGCCGACTTCCGGCGATTTTTCCGCACTGACGCAGACCCACGGTTTCGTCGAATTGCCGGCCGGGCAACAGCATTTTCCCGCCGGCTTCACCGCCGCCTATTATCGTTGGTGACATGCGCCACGCCGACTCGCCGCTGACACTGCTGCCGACCGGGCCCAAGCCGCCGCTCGACCAGCGCGGCCGGCCGTTGCACGACCTGCGCATCTCGGTGATGGATCGCTGCAATTTCCGCTGTCCGTACTGCATGCCCGAGGCGAAGTACGGCAAGGACTTCCAGTTTCTCCCGGGTGCCGAACGGCTCGATTTCGACGAGATCGTGCGGCTGACCCGGCTGGCTGCGACGCTCGGCGTGCGCAAGCTGCGCATCACCGGCGGTGAGCCATTGCTGCGGCCGAACCTGGCCGAGCTGATCGGCGAGCTGCGGCGCATCGACGCGATCACCGACATCGCGCTGACCACCAATGGCGTGCTGCTCGGCGAGCAGGCGCCGGCGCTGATGGCGGCCGGGCTCAGCCGCGTCACGGTGAGCCTGGATTCGCTCGACCCAGAGGTGTTCTCGCGCATGAACGGCGGGCGCGGCGAACTCGATCGCGTGCTGCACGGCATTCGCGCCGCCGCCGATGCCGGGCTGGCCCACCTCAAGATCAACACGGTGGTGCAGCGCGGCGTCAACGATCACACCCTGCTCGATCTGCTCGGGCATTTTCGCGGCAGCGGCATCGTGGTGCGCTTCATCGAATACATGGACGTGGGCAATCTCAATCATTGGTCGCTGGCCGAGGTGGTGCCGTCGGCGGAGTTGCTGCGGCGGATTGATGCGCGCTGGCCGCTGGAAGCGCTGCCGGGAAATTATCCGGGCGAGGTCGCGCAGCGTTACCGCTATCGCGACGGCCAAGGCGAGATCGGTTTCATCGCGTCGGTCACCGCGCCGTTCTGCGGCGCCTGCACGCGCGCGCGGCTGTCCTCGGACGGCTCGCTGTATACCTGTTTGTTCGCGGAGCATGGCGTGGATCTGAAGACGCCGCTGCGCGCAGGCGCCTCCGACCCGCAACTGCTCGAATTGATGCGCGGCGCGTGGTTGCAACGCGCCGACCGTTACAGCGAGCAGCGCGCCACGCCGCAGGCCGCGCCACATCGCAAGATCGAAATGTATTTCATCGGAGGCTAGGGA
>JBEPVP010000017.1:0-29468 GCA_041690935.1 Rhodanobacter sp. | reverse complement strand
GCTCCGGCGCGATGCCGACCAGTCCGGCGTACGTGTTGCGCACAATCGGCAACAGACTGTAGAAGAACAGCGCCGCCACCGCCGGCCAGGTGCCGATGCCGAACAGCGGAATCATGAAGACGAACATCGCCAGCGACGGCACCGTCTGCAGGATACCGGTAAGCCCGAGCACCACCTGGCCGAGCCGCTTCAGCCGTGCTGCCAGGATGCCCAGCGGAATCGCCAGCAGCAGCGCCAGCCCCAGCGAGAGCACCACCAGCTTCACGTGTTCCACGCTGCGCTGGAGCAGGCGCAACCAGAAACCGACGCCATCGGCATCCGCGCGCACATCGAGGAAATCGGCCGCCACCACGCCGTCCTTGATGCCGTGCAGCTTCACCTGTGCATTCATCCGACGCATGCTGTCTTCATCGATGCGGCCGGCCAGCTGGCGCAGCGCCGCCACGAACTTCGGCGCGCTGTGTTGCAGCTGCAGCCGGTACAGGTACACCGCCTCGTAGCGCGGAAAATAGTGCCGATCATCGTCCAGCGTGCGCAGCTGGTAGTAGGGAATTTCCGCATCGGTGCTGTACAGGTCGATCGCATCGACGGCGCCGCTGGCCACCGCGCGATACGACAGCGTGTGATCGAGCCCTCGCACCTGCGTCTGCGGCAATCCGTAGCGCTGGCGCAGGCCCGGCCAGCCGTCCGCACGATCCATGAACTCGTTGGAGAAGCCGAAGCGCAGCTCCGGATGCGCCAGCAGGTCGGAGATGCGGCGGATGCGCAGCTGTGCCGCGCGGTCGGCACGCATGCCGATCGCGTAGGTGTTGTTGAAGCCGAGCGAGTCGGTGATGCCGATGCCGAGCGGCTGGAGTTTCGCGCGCAGCGTGGCGATGTCGGCGTCCGGCGCGACGCCCTTCAGCAGTTCATGGGTGATCGTGCCGGTGTATTCGGCATAGACGTCGATATCGCCGTGCTGCAGCGCGCTCCACAGGATGCTGGTGCCGCCGAGCTCGCGCTTGTGCACCGCCTCGACGCCGACCTCGCGCGCGCTGAGGCGCGCCACTTCGCCCAGGATCACCGACTCGGTGAACTGCTTGGAGCCGATGCGCACCGGCTCGGCCTGCAGCAATGCCGGCAGCAAGAGCAACACACAGCAGGCATGCAGCAAGCGCTTCATGTCGAGCGCTCCGGCAGCCGGCGCTGCGCCTGCACGAAGTGGGTGACGAAGGCGGACGCCGGGCGATCGCGCAGATCCTCGAAGCGGCCGTCCTGCACCACCCTACCTTCGCGCAGAAGCACCAGCCGATCGGCGAACCAGACGGCCTCGGCCAGGTCGTGAGTCACCACGATCACCGTCTTGCCGAGCTGGTCGAAGATGACCTTGAGCTCGTCCTGCAGCTCGTGCCGCACGATCGGATCGAGCGCGCCCAGCGGCTCGTCCAGCAGCAAGGCATCGGGATCCAGCATCAGCCCGCGCATCAAGGCGACGCGCTGGCGCTGGCCACCGGAGAGTTCGGCGGGGTAGCGCTCCAGCACCGCTTGCGGCAGATGGGTCAACGCGGCCAGCTCCTGCGCACGCTGGCGGATGCGTTGCGCATTCCAGCCGAGGTGGCGCGGCAGCAGCGCGAGGTTGCCCAGCGCGGTGAGGTGGGGAAACAGGCCGCCGTCCTGAATCACATAACCGACACGCCGGCGCAAGGCCAGCACGTCGTCGCGCTGCAACGCGCGGCCATCGGCCAGCACCCGCCCCTGATCCGGCCACTCCAGCCCCAGCAGCAGGCGCAGCACGGTGGACTTGCCCGAACCGCTGCTGCCGATCAACGCGGTGGTGCTGCCGGCGGCGAACGCCAGGCTGATGTCGTCCAGCGCCAGCACGCTGCCATAGCGCTTGCTGGCGTGCTCCATCGCGAAGGCCGCGCGTGGTGTCGCGTCAGCGTCCGGCAGGCTGTCTGCGTCGTGATCGGGCGAGGCCATGATCAGGGACTCTAACGCACTCTCCATGGATCCGCCGCCGGGCCGCCGTCTGGCGACGACATGCCGGGAGTCGCATACTGCTTGGCGTGTTCACCGCGCCCGGTCGGAAGGAGTCACGATGCGATGCAGCCGAATCCTGCCGGTGCTTGGACTGTTGCTGCTGACCGCCTGCCAGACCGCACCGCGACGCGAGGCGCCGCCTGACCTTATCGGCACGGCGACACCCGACGGCTTCCCGTCCAGCGTGCGGCTGGTCACCACTGACTTGCGCACGTTCACTGCACTGGCGCCGGCGTTCTTCGGTGGCCTGCATGCCGCGGCGAACGACGGCACCCTGGACATCCTGGCATTGTCCGGCGGCGGCTCGGGCGGTGCCTATGGTGCCGGTGCGCTGGCCGGGATGAGTCGTGCACACACGCGTCCGCAGTTCGAGATGGTGACCGGGGTGAGCGCCGGCGCGCTGCTGGCGCCGTTCGCGTTTCTCGGTCCCGACTGGGACGCGCGCATGCAGGCAGCCTTCACCGGCGAACGCAGCGCGAAGCTGCTGCGCTCGCCCACCCGCAGCATCCTGTCGCGGCTGCTGTCCCCGCGCGGGATGCCGCATCGCAACGCGCTGTTCCAGCTGGTCGATCACTTCGTCACGCCGCAGATGATGGAGGCCGTGGCGCGCGAAGCGACGACCGGCCGACGCCTGATCGTGGCGACCACCGACCTGGACAAACACGAGACCGTGCTGTGGAACCTGGGCGAGATCGCGGAGCACGGTGGTCCGGCCGCGCGCACGCTGTTCCGCGACGTGCTGATCGCCTCGGCCAGCGTGCCGGGCGTGTTTCCGCCGGTGCTGATCCGCGTGCGCGACGGCGACCATGAATACGACGAGATGCACGTGGACGGCGGCGTCACCACCTCGGTGTTCAGCACACCGCTGATCGCCGGCATCCAGTCCACCGACTTGCCGCTGCTGCGCGGCGCGCACCTGTACATGATCGTCAACGGCCAGCTCGCGCGCACACCGCAGACCACGCGCTACAACACCATCGACATTCTCTCCAACGCCTTCGCCGCCGAGCTGACCTACAAGACCCGCGAGGCGATCGTGGACAACATCGCGGCGGCACAACGGCTCGGCATGCAGTTCCATCTCACCGAGATCCCGGTGGACTACCCGCAGACCAGCTTCATCGACTTCGACCAGGCGCACATGCTTGCCTTGTTCGATTACGCCGCAGATTGCGCAGCGCAAGGCCTGGTTTGGATGACTCCGACACAATCGATCCGGCGCAACATGGGCTCGCACCGCATCGAGATGCCCGCGACGACGACAAGCGCCTGTCCAGCGCAGTCTGCAATGCCCGCGCGCTGACACAACGGAATACCACGGCAAGCACCCGCTTGACTGAAAGCAATTCTCGGATTCCCACTTTGCCAACGATCGCCGGCTAAACGCGTCGATGGCGCATCTGGGCAGGTGTGATCCCGGTATGTCGCCGGAACACCCGGGCAAAGTGCGATGGGTCGGAGAAGCCGGCCCGGCGGCCGATTTCCGACGTGGTCAGGCGCGCCATCAGTGGTGACTCCAGCATGCGCGTGGCCAGCGTCACCCGCGCGCTCGTCAGCAGACCGCCAAACGTCTGCCCACATGCCGCCAGCGTGCGATGCAGGGTGCGCACGGAGATACCCAGTGCGAGGGCAATCTCGAGCGCGCCCAGGGAGAATTCCGTACAGCGCTGCACGATGGCCTCGTGCACCAAGTCGCAAAGCTGCCGTTGCTGCAACGCCGGTGGCGCGTATCCCCCGCTGACCTGATTGGCGCACAGCGCCAGCAAGGCGCCGACGTGGTCGACGATCAGGCTGGTTGGCAGCGACTCATGGTGCACGGTTTCCGGCAAGAGTTGCGCAACGAAGGCCGTCAGTGCGCGGGCCCAACTCGCGTCACTCGGCAGGGGGCGACCTGCGAACGCGCCCGGGTCAGGCAGCCATTGGCACAGCCACGCCTCGGGGAGTACCAGGTGAACATTGTCGAAGGCCTGCACGAAGTTCAGGTAGTGCCCCATGCGCGAGTCCAGCAACACCGCATCGCCACGACCGACATGCACCCAGTCGCGATGGCGCAGGTTCCAGCTCGACTGGCGGTTGACGATGAGATGAAACTGTCGCGACGTGCTGCGTGCCACGTGCTCCTCACCGCGCACGCAATCGTGGGCGGTACTGACCCCATGGACCAGGGTAAGGGGCCCGAGCCCGGTGGCGGTGATCTCGCCGTGGAACGGATCGGTTACCGCGCGCGCCACCACCATGGGATCGAGCGCCGAACTGATTACCTCGGAATAGAACGCCAGCCGCTGGCCGGCTGAGACGTCCTCGGTGGACCAGCTATGTATCTGCGGTATCGGGCGCACGTTCACGGGTAGAACATTCCACGCCCGCCCCGCGGCGACAGTCGCCGCGACCACGGGCAACAACGGATCGGTGCTCGGTTCATGCGAAGCTCCGCGCCAGCGGCTGGCGGCCGGGAACACCTTGGAACTCTAGTCCCGTGCCACCACAACTGGCAATACACCCAAGCGTTGTTCAGGCAGGGAGGCTGCCCCGGGCTCTCAGTGGCAGCGGTGGCGGAATTCACCCGGTGTCACACCCGTCAATTGCACGAACGTTCGGGTGAAGTGACTCTGGTCGGCAAAGCCCACTTCCAGTGATATCTCGCACAACGCGCGATCGCTTTCCCTGATCAGGGCAATCGCTGCCGAAATTCTGCGTGTAATCAGGTAGCGATGCGCCGGCATGCCCGTGCTCCGCTTGAATGCACGCGAGAAATGGCAAGAGGACATGCCCGCGATCCGTGCCAGGCAATCCAGACCGGCGCCTGCTGCCAGGTGATCCTCGATATATCTGCGCACCGTGCGCAGCACGATCGGAGCCAGCCCTCCACGCGCCGGCTGGTCAAACGAAGGATCCTGCCGGGGCGTGGACAGCGGTCCCAGCGCCGTGTGGCCTAGCTGGCGCACCGCGGCAAGCATGTCTTCGGCCGGGCAGTTCATGGGCAGGCAGGCGTCGACGCCCGTTGCCTGCCCATCGCGGCACCCCGCCAGCGCCGGTTCGTTAGTTAGCAGAACAACCCGAGGGCGCGGCAGGCAACCGCTCCGAGGGCCGGAGAATCCGCGACCCGAATGGTGGAAATCGCTGCGTCGATCGGTGATCAGCACATGGATCACGCCCATGGTCTGGTGCCGCGCAGACGACGACTCGTCTGCCAGCGCAACGTCATAGCCGGGAACCTGCTGGAGCGTCGCCACGAGGCCAGCCGCCAGCAACGGACAGGAATGCGCGATGCGCACAGACACATCGCACAGCCAACGCCGCGCCACGCGATCACTTGGTTTCGACGTGGTGTGACTTTCGACAACGTCGTTCTGGACGGCAATGGCTGCGTTGATCATGGAAGTCCACCTCGTGAAGGCTCTACCCGTGACCGATGATCACTCCTGCCGCAGGCCTGAAATCGCCTCTCAGCGCCAGCCTGATGGAAATTACGGCCGCTGCGTGCCCGCGTGATGGAGCGAGGGTCCGCCGCAGCGAAATTTCACCAATGCGCGCAGATTCATACAAGGCGGCTCCCCGGTCGGCGCTGCAGTCTCGCGTCAGGATTTGGGCACCGGAGGCAGTCATGACAATCTCCAAGGCGGCTGGCCACGTCGCAGCGTTGGAAATGAAAGAGCGCCCCCTGGTGGTCCTGGTCCACGACGCGTGGTTCGACGGGTCGTCCTGGAACGAAGTGATGTCACGTCTGCAGGCGCAAGGTGTGAGCGTGCTGGCCGTAAGCAACCCCATGCAGTCGCTGGCCGGGGACGTGGCGGTGCTGCGACGGGTGCTAACCGCACAATCGGGCTCGGTCATTCTGGTGGGCCATGGCTGGGGTGGCACCGTGATCACCCAAGCGGCAACCACCGGCAACGTGGCCGCCCTGGTCTACGTGGCCGGGCTCGCGCCGGATCGGGGCGAGTCGGTGCGCGCGCTGCGGGCATGTGACCCCGAGCCGGGGCAACTGCCGCGTACCCGCTCCGACGCGGCCGGCTACATCCATTTCGAGCGGGCCGGGTTTTCACATTACCTGGCCCACGATCTACCGCTCATCCATGCAAATGTGCTGGCTGCCGTGGATGCGCCGATCCACCAGGATGCGCTGGAAGAAACCATCGATCAGCCTGCATGGCGCGACCTGCCGGCCTGGTACGTGCTGACAACACAGGATCGGATCGTCCTTCCGGCTATCCAGCATCGAATGGCATCGCGCATGCGCGCCGAGGTGCGCGAAATCTGCGCAAGCCACGTGCCGTTCCTGTCCCGTCCACGGGAATTCACTGAGGTGATCCTCGAAGTCGTTGCGCGCGCCTGTTGAATGACTGTCCGCGGGCATCGACACGGCATTGACGCCAGCGGCCGGCGCGCGCGTCGCAAGGGCCGCCCCTGTCATGAGGCTGCGGGTGCAGCCTGGTGTGCGGCAACGTCATGCGCTATCGAATGACCATTGCGTAATCGTCCAAACGGCGGCAAGAAACATCAAGCCACTCACTGCTTCGAGTCCTACACTGCAGCCATGCTCGCGGCAAAGTTGTGCCGCGCATGGCTATTCCTTCCCGCCCAACATGACGCAATCATGGACACCCCAAGCTCTCGATTAGACGGCTCGACGCGCTATGCATTCGAAGCGCAATTCATCGCCGGCCGCTGGCGCAACGGTGGTGCCAGTTCCAGCCTGGATGTGCACAACCCGTATATCGGCGAGGCTTGCACGAAGGCAATCCACCGCAAACTACCCGCTTCCTTGTAGGGGCGCTCCTACAAAGCCCGCTAAATACCGAAGCCTTGCAAAACGCGGTGTTCTCAGGGTTTGTCGTAAGTCAGGAGCTCCTTGTCGCCACCGTCGGCGATGAAGATCGCCAGCAGCGTAGCCGGCTCGGTCTGACTGGCGTTATCACTGACCACGTGGTGCGCTCCTGGTGCCTCGGTCCAGCTTTCGCCGGCGTGGTACACCTTCGACTCGCCGCCTTCCAGCTGGCTGCGGATCGCTCCTGTCAGCACGTAGGCGACCACGAAGGCCGAGCCGTGCCGATGCGGTATCGACGTGCCGCCGGGCTTGTAGGTCACCACCGCTGCGGTGATGGTCTTGCCGGGCACGTTGGGGATCGCGTGGGCGAAGGCCGGGGTAACGGTTTCGTGTTCCGCTGCGGCGGCCGGCATCGCGATCGCCAGTGTCGTCAATGCAACGGCGAGCATCAGGTATCGAGCGTTCATGAGGAATCTCCTTTCGAAAGTGGCGCAGCTTCGCGCGGCGGTGCGCGTACGCCTGTCAGTTACACCCTAGCCCTGGCTTGCGCTGGCTTCTTTTGCTTTCGTGCCACGCCTTGAACATTCCGCTACACCAGCGGCGTCAGCGGTGCGCTGAGCGCAGAAAGCCGGATCGAGTTTGAACAAGCCTGACCAGGAACGTTCAAGAAGCGTGGTTGCCCCTCGCCATGGTCATCACATGACGGCCAAAGATTGCCTTGCATTCGCACGCGGAGCGCCCATCGAGCGCGCGGTGGTGCGTATAGATCCAGTACGCCGCGAGCTGGCGGTCGCCGACGCTTTCCAGCAGCACCTGTGCCAGCGAGGGCAGCCGGTGCTCAAGTTTATCGGAGGCATGCAGCACAAAGCTTCGCTCTCGGCATTGATGGGGGCAAGTTCGGCGGCGATCTCGGGAAAGCGAAACCGGGGTTTGCGCATGACCTGGCTCTTGCTGCAGGTAAAAGCGTCAAGGGACAACGGAGTCGCGCGGCTCAGTCGCGTTCGCCATCGTGGGCGGAGCGCAGAAATTCGATCACCGTTTCCACCCGCCCCAGCGACACCAGCTGCTCGGCCGTAAGGTGGCCGAGTTCGGCGATCCGGGTGCGTCGATACCAGGACATTACGGCCGCCGGATCCGGCTCGATCTGTGCAGCCACCCGCAACACCGCCAGCGCCACCGGGATGCGCCCGAACAGCGTGCTGTAGTCGCGCTCGCCGATCGGCGATATCAGCCGATCACGCGGGTCTGCCAGGTAGGCCGCGCACAGCATGGCGCGCTGGGAATCGCCGCCGGCTGGCCGGGCCGCGAGACTTGCCTTCATAGCAGCGCCCTCGTGTGCAGATGGCTTCACCTTAGGCGCGCCGGCGCGGAGCGGCTTGTCCGTTCTTGCGCTGATTTGGCGCTTTTGCGCGTTAACTTCGCGGCCGTCAAAGACGGCGTCGAATGATCCATCCGGAACAGGAATGTTCAAGCTGCTAGTGCGGGCAACGAATATGGTGAAGCTCGACATTCACTAACAGGATTCCGCCATGAACACCCGTCTCGATTTCTACAAAGCCAGTCCGGAAGCGATGAAGGCGATGATTGCGCTGGAGCAGCGCATCGGAAAATCGTCGCTCGAGAAGGGCCTGGTCGAACTGGTGCGCCTGCGCGCATCGCAGATCAACGGATGCGCTTACTGCATGGACATGCACACAGCCGACGCGCGCAAGGGCGGCGAGGAAAATCGTCGACTCGCCACAATCAGCGCGTGGCGCGAAACCCCGTTCTTCAGCGAACGCGAACAGGCCGCGCTGGCCTGGACGGAAGCGCTCACCCTGATCAGCACCAGCCACGTGCCGGATGAAGTATGGGATGCCGTGCAGCCGCACTTCACGCCGGAAGAAATAACCGATCTCACCTTGCTGGTGGTGGCGATCAATGGCTGGAACCGGTTCTCCATCGCCTTTCGCAAGATGCCTGCCTGACGACCCCGATACCACCGGGGCGCATGCTGTGCCTCGGCCAGCTACGCCCGCGTCAAAGGGTGGACTACCGGTTTGCGTCGCTCCCTCGAAATAGGTGAGCGTCATGCTCTCAGCGCGCGAAGATCAGCACCCGCACCAGGTAGAGCAGCTTCCAGATCGGCGGAAAGATGATCGCTGCCGCCCCAGATCACGGAAATACACAAAACAGTCATGGCGCATGCTGCGTTCCGGCAACTCGGCACACGAACGCCGGATCGTTCGCGCGCCCTCTCCAGTGCCAGTGACAGAGCGCAACGCTCTCACGTGCGTTCGCGCCAGTAGTCATTGGCGGCGGCAATCGTGGCGAACTCGATTGCCACGGTATGGCCAGCGGCCATCAGCATGGCCGGATCCTCGGCGTAGACGCCGCGCAATCTGTCGCGGATGGCATCGTCGGGCTGCGTGGCCTTGATGGTCAACCTGGCCAGCTTGATGGCGAGTTGCCGGCCTTCCTCTGGCGCGGCGGTGATCAGGGTGTTGCCGGGGACTAGCGCGAAGGACATGACAGCGCTCCAAATGGGCAAATGAAAGCTGGCGGTTCGTTGCACCCTACTGTCGATGGCTGAACGACACCGCGTAGGCGGCCGAGCGGAAGTTGACCATCTGATCCTCTACCTCGATGCCTTTGGGCAGACTGTTCGGCATGAACACGATTTTCTTTTCCGCCGCCACACTGTCCGGAATCCGGTGATCGATGGATAGCGTCCCCAGCTCGATCTGCTGGCGCGAGTCGGGCCACGCAATGGATGGATCGTCGATGTGGTCGCCCTTGCCGGCAATCTGCAGCATCACGCGAAACCGCATCGGAGCTTCTGTTACCCGCTGCCCGATTTCCTTCGCCAGATAATCCGATGCGACAACCTTGGCCTGGGCGTCGGTCAGGTACTGTGCCGGTACGACAGGAACGATCTGATAGCGACCGTAGGTGATCTTGCCTTTGGCATTGATGAACTTGAACGTATTGACGCCGTAATAAGGCAAGGTGGCATAGCTGACCGGAGCAGGCTTTGGCGTGGTGAGAAAGTTCTTTGCCGCAGGATGCTTGGCCAGATAGCCATCCAGCGCAGTAGGTTTGGCGGCGGATGGACCGCTGGCGGCGATGGCTTGCAGCAACTCCCGGAACTGGTCTGCGTTCTGGCTGGGAAAGCCGTTGAACGAATGCGAGACAATGTCGGTGGTGCTGCCATCGCTCAGCGAGAAACGAATGGCCAGCCCGCGCGGCGAAGCGAGCGGCGCATTGTCTGGCGCGTCCGGTACACCGGCAAAGTTCGAGAAGCGCACGATCACCGGCACGCTCGCCCGTTGCAGATGCGGTGCGCTGGATACCTGGGCGGCCGTCGGCGACGGGGTAAAGCTGCCGGTGAGCATGATGCCCTTGGTGTGGATGGCGCGCGCGTGATGGTCGCCAAACACGCTGTGCAGCGTACCCACCATCTGGGTGGGTGTGTCCTTCAACGGTGGTTGCGGCGTGCTCACCTGGGCAACGGCGCTGGCGGCGAGCAACGCGGTCACGACGGGGAGCAGTTTGAGAGCCGACGAACCGGGAGTCTTCATGGCGACGCTCCTTGAGGGGAATTTGAACTGGGAATTGGAAAACGCGAGCAATCAAACCACCCGGCACATCCGCTCGACTTGCATGAAAGCGCCGCGGCTAGGCTATTCCTGACATTTCCGCATCCAGACTCGACGACATGGCCCGCGGAAAGTAGCTATCGCGCCAACTGTTCACTCCGGCCTGCATCGAGATTCGCAGGATTGCTGCAGGCAGCGTGGGCGGCGTGCGGAAAGCAGGCCAGAGACATCTACTGTCTGCAGCGCTCGACGCGCCCGGCAAGGTCAGCGAGCACGGTGGAAACCGGCGCGTGGCCTGCGTCGACCTGGCCGTGATCGATGGCAAGCAGAAGCCGGGTGAGCCGCGACACCACGTCCTGGCGGATGTACCGGCCTTCGGGCGTGAGTGACAGGCTGCGGCTGCGTCGATCATGCAGGTTGCGTTGATGACTCAGCAACCCGCGCTGGCTGAGCTGGTAGATCGCCCGCGACAGCGAACCGGCATCGCGGTCGAGCTGCTGTGCGAAATGGGTCAGCGTATGCCCGTGGTCCTCGACCATGCCCGAAATGATCAGCCATTGGGCCACGGAGAGATCGTACGGCCTCAACAGATCCTCGATAGCCTGCTGCAACGTCTTGTGCAGCCGCTCCGCTGCCAGCAGCAAGCCGCGCAAGCCTTCGCGCCCAGAGAGCGCCGGCGCGCAGGGTACCGCCGGCGAACCCGGGCGACCAGCGACGGCGTCGTCTGCCTTCACCGGAACACCCGCTGCACCAGAGTCACCACGATACCAAGCAGGCCAAGCACGGCGATCAGCATGAAGTGGTCGATGTTCGCCAGCATCGCCGACTGCTGCGCCAGCAGCTGGGCTACGCGGGCCATTGCGATCTGCGCGGCCTGAGCGGGGCCGACGCTGCCGGCCAGCGCATCCTGCATATGGCCAATGGTGGCGAGATAGGCCGGATTGTCCGGCGTCACCTGCGCATTGAGCACGTTGTAGTGCACGGTGGTGCGCCACTGCTGACCCAGCGTGGCGACCGAGATGCCTAACGCGATGCCGGCTTGCGCCAACATGTTCTTCACCTGCTGCGCGTTGGAGAACAGCGTCTCGTCGGCCTCCATCTCGCGAAATGCCTGCATCGCGGCGATCGGCAGCACGGTCAGCAGGAACACGTTGTAGCAGGCCAGCGCCGGCAGGATGTGCAGCCAAGGGCTGGCCGCCGGGTCGAGCCGCGCGAGCAGCCAGCCGAACAGGGCCAGCGCGAGGAAGCCGGTAATCCAGAACTTGCGCGGTGCCGGATGCTTCGGCAGCAACCTGGACACCACCGTGAACGTCGCCCCCGCCGCCAACGCGCCCAGCGCCTCGAAGTGGCCCACCGTCGCCCACGAATAGCCCAGCGTCCGCTGCAGCATCACCGGCACCACGTAGTTGTTCGCGCCCAGCATCAGGTAGGCGAACAGGAACAACGCGAGGCCGGCGAGGTAGCGCGGGTGCAGCATCGGGCGAATGTGCAGCAGCGGGCGCGCGCGCAGGCGCTGGTGATGCGCGTAGGCCAGCAGCGCCACCAGTGCGGCGACGAGGGTAGCGGCGACGAACAGCACGTCGCCGTAGAAGTCGTAGTAGAAGCGCTGCAGCGCATACAGCAGCGCGAAGCTGCCGCCCACCAGCAGCACCTGCAGCCACGGGTTCCAGTCGCTGCGTCCTTCCTCGTATCCGCGCAGCGAATTGTTCAGGCTGCTGCTGGCGAGCACGAAGGCCACCACGTCGAGGATCGCCAGCAGCCAGAAGATCGCCGTCCAGGTGTCGTCGGATACCGCCTGCGCCGCCAGCCAGGGGCCGGCGGAAATGCACAGCGCCACACCGTAGGCCAATGCCTTGATGCCCATGAAGCGCTTCGGCCCGGCCAGCCGGTGATGGATGATCATGCGCGCCGAGGTGAACAGGGCGCCGCCGCCGACCGCCATCACGAAGCGACCGAGCAGGAACGAAGCAAAATCGTGGCTGGTCGCGCACAGCACGGCGCCGAGCAGCGACACCGCCGTGGCGCACTGGATGAACAGCCGTCCACCGAAGCGCGTGACGAACCAGCGCTGCATCGAGATCACGAGGATCGCCACGCTGGCGTAGACCGCCGCGATCAGGCTGAAATCCTCCGGCGTGATGCCAACCTCGCCCATGATCGGGCCGGCGCCGAACGCGACCATGCTCAGCTGCAGAAACTCGATCGCGGTCAGCACGAAGATCGTGGCGTACAGCAGACGTGTGTTCACGGCGATGCCCTCCGGTGCGCTGTCGGCTACTGGTTCGCCGCGATGATCTTGTCGACCACCGCGTCCGCGCTGGCCAGCTCGTGGGCGAACACGTCGGTGCGGTAGCCGTGCTCCTGCGAGCCTGGCGCGACCAGGCGGCTGCCTTCGCGCTGGCGCGTGGCCACCACGACCTTCATCGACAGGCCCAGCTGCAACGGATGCTTCGCCACCTGTCGCGGATCCAGCGCGATGCGCACCGGCACGCGCTGCACCACCTTGATCCAGTTGCCGGTGGCGTTCTGCGCCGGCAATAACGAGAACGCGCTGCCGGTGCCGGCGTCCTGCCCGGCCACGGTGCCGCGGTAGACCACCGCGTCGCCGTACACGTCGGCGACCAGCTCGACCTTCTGGCCGATGCGGATATGCCGCAACTGGGACTCCTTGAAGTTCGCGTTGACCCACAGGTGGTCCAGCGGCACCACCGACATCAGCGCGATGCCCGGATTGATCTTCTGCCCGAGCTGCACGTTGCGCTTGGTCACCATGCCGGTGACCGGCGCGGGCACGTCGGTGCGGTAGACAGCGATCCACGCATCGCGCACCTGCGAGGACGCGGCCAGCACGTCGGCATTCGTGGCGATCGAGGTGCGGTCGACCAGCGCGCTGCTGCCGGCCACCTGCTGGGTGGCCACGCCAAGCGCCGCGGTGGCGGCGCGCACGGCGTCCTCCGCATGCGTCACTTCCTCGCCGGAGATCGCGCCCCCGTCGAGCAGTTGATGCCGGCGCGCCAAGTCGGCCTTCGCCTTCGCCAGCTCGACTTCGCGCAACTGCAGGTTCGCGCGGCTCTGACCCAGGTTGGCGTACTGCGCACGCACCTGCCGCACGGTGCGCGCCAGCTGCGCCTCGACACGCGCCAGCGCGAGCCGCGCGTCGGTGTCGTCGAGCTTAACCACGTTGCTGCCAGCGCTCACGTAGTCGGTGTCGTCAGCGCCGATCGCGGTGACCACGCCGCCGACTTGGGCGGTCACCGCGACCACGTTGCCGTCGACGTAGGCATCCTCAGTGGTTTCGCGGTATTGCCCGGCGAGCAGCCACCACAACGCGACGCCGATCACGGTGATCACCGCCACTGCCACGCCCAGCAGCGGGCCGCGGCGTGAACGCGGTGCCTGGTTCGTCGTGGCGGTTGGGGCCGCGCCAGCAGGCGGCGCGTTTGCAACAGTGTTCATGACTTGCTCCCTTGAATGCGTGCGTGCGCGACCGTAGCGGCATCTGGCAGGGCGGCCGGCTGGTAACCACCGCCCAGCGCGCGGATCAGGTTCAACCGCAACTCTCGCTGGCGCGACTGCGACTGGATCACTTGCTGCTTCTGCGCCAGCACCTGGCTCTCGGCCGACAGCACCTGCAGATAGTTCGCCAGGCCGCTGCGGTAGCGCGCCTGAGCCAGCTCGTAGGCGTGTTGCGTCAGTCGCAGCGCCTCGTCCTGCTCGTGCACCTGCTGCTGCAACCAGTGCAGCGACACCAGCTGGTCGACCACGTCGTGCACGGCGGCGATCACGGTGGCGTTGTAGTGCTCCACCGCCGCGTCGTAGCCGGCCTGGCGCACGCCGAGACTGCCTCGCAGGCGGCCGCCGTCGAAGATCGGCAGCGAGATCGCAGGTCCGATGCCGAGCACGCGACTACCCACGTCGAGAAAGTCGTCGAAGCCCAGGCTCTGCAATCCGACCAGGCCGTTGAGGCTGATGTTGGGATAGAACTGCGCCCTGGCCACGGTGATGTCCTGGCTGGCGGCTTCGACACGCCAGCGATCGGCCACAACATCGGGCCGGCGACCGATCAGCTCGGCCGGAAGATTGCCCGGCAGGTTCGCCGGACCCACGCTGGCCAGTTGCGGGCGCGTGATCTGCAATCCTGCATCAGGGCCCTCGCCCTGCAGCGCGGCGAGCTGATTGGCGATCAGCGCGATCGATTCATTGATCGCGGCGATGCGCTCGCGCACGGCTGGCAACGCGGCCTCGGCCTGGGTCAGCTCCAGCTGGGAGTCGATCTGCGCGGCAACGCGCCGGCGGGTCAGCGCCAGCGTCTGCTCGCGCTGCTTCAGCGTGTCCTGCGCCAGGTCGCGCTGCGCATACGCCAGGTCGAGCCGCAGGTAGGTACGCGCCAGCGCGGTAGTGAGCATCAGCTTCGCCGCCTGCAGATCCACTTCGGCGGCGTCGGCGCGACCGAGCGCCGCGTCCACCGCCGCACGGTTTTTGCCCCAGAAATCCAGTTCGTAGCTGACCCCGAGCGAGAGGTCGTTGATGGTCTGCCAGGTGCCGGCGATCGGCGGCGGCACGGTGCCGTCCTCGCTGAAGCGCTGGCGGGTGCTTCTCAGGCTGGCGTTCGCCTGTGGATACAGCGCGGCGCCGGCCACGCCAGCAACGGCCTGGGCCTGGCGCACGCGCGCCTCGGCTATGCGCAGGCCGGGCTGGCCGTGCAACGCGTTGTCCATCAGCCGGTCGAGCTGCGGGTCGCCGTAGTCTGTCCACCACGTTTCCTTCGGCCAAGCCGCGGGCGAGAGCGTGGCGTTCGACAGACTCTGCGCGGCGTCCACCCAATTCGGATCGAGAGCGGTGGCATGGGTGTGCAGGCCGCGCATGCTGGCGCAGCCGGCCAGCGACAACGCAAGCAGCGGCAACCACGCGGACGTCATCTGTCTACGGAATACATGCAACGACATGCGGGCAATCCTCAATGGTCGATCTTCGATGGCTCATCTGCAAATACAGCCTAGGCAGATATATGGCGGTACAAAACACTCAAGTGGCGCGTGCGGCGTTTTCCAGGATCTTTTCCAGCAAAGCCTTCAACGCGGTCGCCTCGCGATCGCTGAAACCCTGCAGTAGCGTGGCAAACACCACCTGCACCTTGCGCCGCGCCTTCGGTACCAGCGCCGTGCTTTCCTCCGTAAGCTCGATCAGGAAACTGCGCCGGTCGTCCGGGTTGGCCACGCGGCGGATCAGTCCCTTCTTCTCGATTCGGTCCAGCAGCCGGGTCATCGCCCCGGAGTCGTAGCCGATCACCCGGCACAGCTCGCCGATCGTGCTTCCGCCGCTCCTGGCGATGCTGTTGAACACCACGAACTGGGCCGTGGTGATGTCCAGCGGTTGCAGCTCCCTTTCGATCGACGTCCAGATCGCGTTGCGCACGCCGGTGACCAGGAAACCCAGCTCGCCCGTGCTGAGCTGCGATACGACGTTTGGCTTCGGCTGTTTCATGGTCGCCTCCGGATGACGCCGAAACTTTATCTGCCTAGGCTGTATATGTCAATTCAGATTAATTGCGACCCCTGGGGGATGGTGGCTGCATCATCCATGGCAGATGGCAACGTGTATTTCACGAAATGGTCGCCACTGGATCGAAATTGACCTGACTCACTGCTGTGCCGCACCGCCATCCACCACCAGCTCCGAACCAGTGACGGAGGCGGCCGCGTCGGAGCCGAGGAACAGCACCGCGCCGGCCACTTCGTCGGGCCGCCCGAGGCGCGCCATCGGCACGGCCGAGACCAGGTGTTGCTTCAGCTGCGTCAGTTCCTGCGCGCCACCGCCGGCAAGGCCGCCCAGTCCCGGCGTGTCAATCGGCCGGGCTGACCACGTTGACGGGGATGCCTCGATCCTTCAGCTTCGCCGCCCAGCTGCGCCAGCGAACGCACCGCCGCCTTGCTGGCGGCGTAGATGCTGAACGCCTCGGGGCGCGAAGATCCTCGCCCAGCGCGACGGCCTCGGCGCGGGCTGGCTGCCCCGCCAGCGGGTCGCCGCCCTGCTCAAACACGGCCAGCTGGTGGAAAAGAAGATGGCCGATCCGCGCGAACCGAACACGCTCTACGTTGCTTGGCGCAGCGACCACGACGGCCGCGCGCTGAGCTGGTGGCCGGAGCAGTTCCGCCAGCCGCGGCTGGCGAAGCGGCTGATCCAGGGGCTGAAGGCGCCAGCCTGACTCGGGTGTGTCGCGCCGAACCTGTCAGCGCAGACTCGACCGCCGCACCATCAGCTTCACCGGCAGCACCTCGCTGTCGACCGGCTCGCCGCGGATCAGGCCGAGCAGGCTGTCGACCAGCACTTCGCCGGCCTGCTTGGTGTCCTGCAACACGGTGGTCAGCGGCGGGTTGACGAAGCTGGCCATGGCGATGTCGTCGAAGCCGGCCAGCGCCACGTCCTGCGGCACGCGCAGGCCATGATCACTGAGCGCGCGCATCGCGCCGATCGCGATCAGGTCGCTGGCGGCGAACACGGCGTCGAAGCCGACTTCGCGAGTGATCAGGTTGCGCATGGCTTCGTAGCCGGAGCGCTCGGTACTCTCGGCGTTCTCCTGCAGCGCGGGATCGATCGGCCGCCCGGCCTGTTGCAGGGCGTCGACGTAGCCGCGATAGCGCCCGAAGAATTCCGGATAGTGGCTGGACGCGTCACCGAGGAAGGCGATCCGGCGGCAGCCGCATTCCAGCAGGTGTTCGGCCACCGCCTGGCCACCACGAAAATTGTCGCAGCCGATCGACACGCCCGGTTGGTCCGGCAGCACCGCGCCCCAGCGCACGAAGCGGGTGCCCTGGGCGACCAGTTTTTCCAGCTTGTCGGTATAGGCAAGGTAATCGCCGTAGCCGAGCAGGATCAGGCCATCGGCCTTCTTGCTGTCGGCAAAATCCGCGTGCCAGTCGCGCGAGAACTGCTGGAACGAGATCAGCAGGTCGTAGCCCTGCAGCGCGCAGGCGCGGGTGATCGAGCCGAGCATCGACAGGAAGAACGGATTGATGTGCGACTCGTCGGCAGTGGGATCTTCGAACAGCAGCAGCGCCAGCGTGCCGGTATGCATCCGGCGCAGATTGGAGGCGTTCTTGTCGACCTTGTAGTTGAGCTGTTCGGCAGCGGCCTGGATGCGCCGCCGGGTTTCCTCATTGACCAGCGGGCTGCCGCGCAGCGCGCGCGACACCGTGGCCTGGGAGACCCCGGTCAGGTGGGCAATGTCGATCGAGGTGGCTTTTGCCATTCGTCGCTTGATCCGGAATCCGCTCGCCGGACGACGCTGCGCCGCCGGTCATCCCGAATCCTAACCGCTTTGCGCGGCGCGCGACGTAAACCGCCCGGCGTTGCTCGATGCAGCGGCACTCGCGCATGTCCATGCCGCAATCTCGCAGGGCGGGCACTGCCCGCCGGCCTTTCAAGGTAGGTGTCGCCCACGCACTCCGGCAAGCGCGGCGGCAGTGCCTGCGCTACGGAAGCGATGGCGTGCCGGACGGGTTCATGCGCGCATGTCCTCCAGCTCGATGCCCTTGGTCTCGCGTACACCGAACAACACGAACAGCAGCGACAGCAGCGCGAACGCCGCATACAAGCCATAGGCGAAGGTCAGGCCCAGCTCGGCCAGCGCCGGGAACGTGCTGGTGATCGCGAAGTTCGCCAGCCATTGCGCGGCGGCGGCCACCGCCAGCGCGGTGGCACGAATCCGGTTCGGAAACATCTCGCCCAGCAGCACCCACACCACCGGACCCCAGCTGACGCCGAAGAACACCACGTAGGCATTGGCCGCGACCAGCGCGACCATGCCGGTGGCACCGGGCAGGCTCAACGTGGCACCGCTGCCGGTGGCCTGCGAGAAGCACCACGCCATCATCGCCAGGGTGATCGCCATGCCGGCCGAGCCGACCACCAGCAGCGGCTTGCGCCCGATGCGGTCGGCCAGCGCGATCGCCACCAGGGTCACCAGCACGTTGACGATCGAAGTGACCACGGTGATCGTGAACGAATCGGCCTCGCTGAAGCCGACCGAATGCCACAGCGTCGACGAGTAGTAGAAGATCACGTTGATGCCCACGAACTGCTGGAATACCGACAGCAGGATGCCGATCCACACCACCGGCAGCAGGCCGACGGCCTTGCCGCGCAGGTCGCTCAGGCGCGGCTTGTGTTCCGAACGCAGGCTGACTTCGATGTCGCTCAACTTGGTGTCCAGCGCGGCCTCGCTGTGCATGTTCAGCACCTCGCGCAGCACCACCCGGGCTTCGGCCAGACGCCCCTTGGCCACCAGGTGCCGCGGCGATTCCGGCACGCCCAGCACCAGGGTGCCGTAGATCAGCGCCGGCAATGTCGCCGCCAGGAACATCCAGCGCCACGCCGGCAGCCCGAACCACAACGGCCCCGACGCGCCACCGGCCGCACCGGCCAGCCACGCGTCACTGAGCAGCGCGGCGAAGATGCCGAGCACGATCGCCAGCTGCTGCATCGAACCGAGCCGGCCGCGGATATACGCGGGCGATATCTCGGCGATGTAGGTGGGCGCGATCACCGAAGCCACGCCCACGCCGATGCCGCCGACCAGCCGCCATGCGATCAGGCTCCACACGCTGTAGGCCAGGCCCGAGCCGAGCGCGGCAGCCACCAGCAACACGGCGGCCACCTGCATGGTGCGTACGCGGCCGAAGCGGTTCGCCAGCATGCCGGCATACCACGCGCCCAGCGCCGAACCGAGCAGCGCGCAGGACACCGCGAAACCGGTCTGCGCCGCGTCCAGCGTGAAGCCGCCGCGGATCGCGTCGACCGCGCCGTTGATCACCGCCGTATCGAACCCGAACAGGAAGCCGCCCAGCGCCGCCGCCGCCGAGATCAGCACCACCCGCGCGGTGGCGCGCTGGCCCAGTCCATCACCTGTCGCGTCTACTGTGCTCATCGCGTCTCCCCAACGTCATGGCAGCAAGATCGCCCGAGTCTGCACTGCGATCGCTTGCGCTGTCTGGCTGAATACGTATGCATCACCGCGCTCCCTCGCGGCAACCGCCCGCAGGGCGGGCACCGCTCGCCGCCGTTGCGCCGCCATGTGGAAAAGAGCCGGCGGGCAGTGCCCGCCCTACGGAGAACCCCGTTTGACCGACGTACCGCACACTACCCTTGCGCGTTGATCACCGCCAGAAAATCTTGCCCGTAGCGCTTGAGCTTGGCCTCGCCGACGCCGCTGATGGTGGCCAGTTCGTCTTCGTTCGCCGGCAGCGCGCGCAGCATCGCCAGCAAGGTCGCGTCGTGGAATACCACGTACGGCGGTACGCCTTGCTGCCTGGCCAGTTGTGTACGCAGGGCGCGCAACTCGTCCCACATCGACTGTTCGTAGGCTTCGATGCCGAGGCTGCCGCCGCTGCTCTTGTCGCCGGTGATGAGCTTGCTGTCGCGGCGGCGACGGCTGCCGCGTTCGGGCCGGGCATCCTCGCGCAGTTTCACCGGCTGGCCGCCGCTGAGCACCGCGCGGCTGGCGGCGGTCAGGCGCAGCGTGCCGTAGCCCTCGGCGTCCGCTTCGAGCAGGCCGGCGGCGAGCAGTTGGCGGAACACCGAGCGCCACTGTTTCTCATCCATCTCCGCGCCAATGCCGAACGTGCTGAGCCGATGGTGATCGAGGCTGCGCACGCGTTCGGTTTCCTCGCCGCGCAGCACGTCGATCACATGACCGGAGCCGAAGCGCTGGCCGGTGCGATACACCGCCGACAGCGCTTTCTGCGCCGGCACCGTGGCGTCCCAGGTTTTCGGCGGCGCGATGCAGTTGTCGCAATGGCCGCACGGGCCCGGATAAATTTCGCCGAACGCACCGAGCAGCAATTGGCGACGGCAGTCAGTAGCTTCGGCGTAGGCCAGCAGCGATTCCAGCTTCTGCCGCTCGACACGCTTGCGCTCATCGGCCGACTCGGACTGCGCGATCATCTGGCTCATGGTGACCACGTCGGACAGGCCGTAGATCATCCACGCCTCGGCCGGCAGGCCGTCGCGGCCGCCGCGGCCGGTCTCCTGGTAGTAACCCTCGATGCTGCGCGGCAGGTCCAGGTGCGCCACGAAGCGCACGTCGGGCTTGTCGATGCCCATGCCGAACGCGACGGTGGCGACCATCACCACGCCGTCCTCGCGCAGGAAACGCTTCTGGTTCTTCGCGCGAGTCGCGGAATCCAGACCTGCGTGATACGGCAACGCCTCGACGCCGAGTTCGGCCAGCCACTCAGCGGTGTCGTCCACCTTGCGCCGGCTGAGGCAGTAGACAATGCCGGACTCGCCCTGATGACTTTGCAGGAATTCAGTGAGCTGACGTTTCGCGTTGTGGCGCAGGCCGACCCGGTAACCGATGTTGGGACGATCGAAACTGGCGACGAACTGGCGCGCCTCCTGCAGCGAGAGCCGCTCGACGATCTCGTCGCGCGTGCGCGGATCGGCGGTGGCGGTGAGCGCGATGCGCGGCACCTGCGGAAAGCGCTGGTGCAGGATCGCCAGCTCGCGGTACTCGGGGCGAAAATCGTGGCCCCATTGCGACACGCAATGCGCCTCGTCGATCGCGAACAGCGCCACTTCGGTACGTTCGAGCTGGCCGAGGAAGCGCGCGGTCAGCAGCCGCTCCGGCGCCACGTAGAGCAGGTTCAGTTCGCCGGCCAGCAGCTGCCGCTCGACTTCGCGCTGTTCTTCCGCGCCCAGGCTGGAGTTGAGATAGGCGGCGGACACGCCGGCCTCGCGCAGCGCATCGACCTGGTCCTGCATCAGCGCGATCAGCGGCGACACCACAATGCCCGTGCCCTGACGCAGCAGCGCGGGTATCTGGTAGCACAGCGATTTGCCGCCACCGGTCGGCATCAGCACCAGCGCATCGCCACCTTCGTTGAGATGTTCGACGACGGCCTGTTGCTGGCCGCGGAAGCTGGGGTAACCGAAAACGCTTTGCAGCAGGTCGAGGGCAGAGGGATCCATCGGCGCCATGCTAACAAATCCGGCCGCGGCACCTGACGGAAAAACCTGCGGCGGATCGTCGGAGCCTGCAGGGCTCAACCGTCCGGCATGCCCCACAGCGCGTGATCGAGATCACCATCCAGGCCGAAGCGCGACAGCGGCACGCGGCCGTTCTTCACCTCGACGCCCTCGGCGCGCAGCAGGCGGGATTGCTCGCGAAAACCGCGACTGCCCGGCGGCATCGCGATGTGCCCGCTGGAGCGCAGCACGCGGTACCACGGCAGCACCATGTCCTCCGGAACCTCACCCAGCAACCGACCGACCAGCCGCGCCCGCCCCGGCAGGCCGGCACGAGCGGCGATGGCGCCGTAACTGGCGACGCGGCCGCGCGGAATCGCGGCGATCGCGGCGTAGATACGCACAGCGACATCATTCATGGTTCACGCGACGCTAGCGGGAAGACGTGGCAGAGTAGCAGCGCCCCCGCCAGCGGAAGCTGCAGCATGCGTCACTTCGAAGCCGTGCGTTCCCATCTCGGCAGCCAGCACGAGCTGCGCCACAACGATCCGTATTTGATCAGTTTCGATCTGGAACTGGCGCAGGACCGCTATCAAGGCATCTATCTGGCCGAACTCGAGGACGAAGCGGGCGGGCGCTACCTGCGCATTTCCACCCCGATCGGTCCGCTCGCCGGCACCGACCCCTGCCGTTGCCTGCGCTTCAACTGGCAGCAGCGCACCGGTTTCCTGGCCGTCGCCGATCTGGACGGCTCGCCCTATCTGCACCTGTGCGAAAACCGTCCCTACGAATTCCTCGACATCACCGAACTGCAACGCGTGGTGCTTGAACTGGGCACGCTGGGCGATCAGCTGGAGCGGATCATCGCGACCGGCGGCGACTCGCTCTGAGCGTGCTCAGAACAACAGCTTGAAGACCGCCACCAGGCCATAGGCCAGCAGCGCGGTGATCGGCAGGGTCAGGATCCACGCCCACACCATGCGCTCGACCACCGACCAGCGGATCGCGTTGAAGCGCTTGGCCGCGCCCACGCCCATGATCGAGGCGGATACGTTGTGCGTGGTCGACACCGGGATGCCGAACGCCGAGGCGGTGAGGATCACGATCGCGGAACTCGTCTCGGCGGCGAAGCCATTGATCGGATGCAGCTTGACCATCTTGTGGCCGAGCGTCTTGATGATGCGCCAGCCACCACCGGCGGTACCGGCGGCCATGGTCAGCGCGGAGACCACCTTTACCCACACCGGAATGGCGAAACCGCCCGCGGGATTCTCGGCCACGCGCAGGAAGCCCAGCCACACCGGCAAGTGGTCGAAGTGATGCGCGGCCGTGGCACCAGCCAGTGCGAGCGCGATGATGCCCATGCTCTTCTGCGCATCGTTCATGCCGTGCGCCACGCCCATCGCGCTGGCCGACACGATCTGCGCCTTGCCGAAGAAGAAATTGACGAACGGCGTGCGCCCGAAGCGGCGCGACCAGCCCTGACGATTGGCGAACCAGGCCAGCAGCGCGTACAGCGCGCCCATCAGGATGAAGCTGATGATGAAGCCGGCCGCGGGCGACAGCACCATCGGGATGATCACCTTGGGAATCACGCCGTGGCCCTTCAGCCAGTTGCCTTCGACCCAGATCACCGAATGGAAATTGTTGCCCGAGGCGGCCACGGCCGCGCCCACCAGCGAACCGACCAGCGCATGGCTGGAGCTGGACGGCAGGCCCATCCACCAGGTGATCAGGTTCCACACGATCGCCGCCAGCAAGGCGCAGATCAGCAGTTGCGAGCTCATCTCGATCACACCGGCGTTGATCAGGCCCGAGGCGATCGTGGCCGCCACCGCCGTGCCCATGAACGCGCCGATCAGGTTGGTGCCCGCGGCCAGCAGCACCGCCTGGCCGGGCGTGAGCACCTTGGTCGCGACCACCGTGGCGATCGAGTTGGCGGTGTCGTGGAAACCGTTGATGTAGGTGAAGATCAGCGCGATCACCACCACCGCGATGACGATGCTCATGCGCGGTCTCCGCTCAGCTGCGGGCGGGCGCGTGATGGCAGCATCGCGGGCGGGCAATGCGGAATGCGCAGGGTCACGGCGGTGGCCTCAGGAGTTCTTCAGGACGATCGAATAGACGATGTTGCCGACGTCGCGGCACTTGTCGATGGCCTTCTCGATCAGCTCGAACAGGTCCTTCGCCAGCATCGCGCGCATCACGTCGCCGCCTTCGATGTACAGCGTGCGGTAAGGCGCCAGCAGCATGCGATCACCTTCCGATTCCAGCGCCTGCAGGCGATCCTGCAGCTTCTTCACCGGGTCGATGCGCAGGCCGCGGCGCAACTCGCCGATCATCTGGGCGACGACTTCGCTGGAACGCTGCAGCACCTGCGCGCGCTGGGCGAAATCCACCCCGACCAGGCGACTGCACACGATCTCGTAACGTTCGGCGAATTTCTCGATCGTCTTGGGGATCTTGTACAGCGCCGAATTCAGCGCCTCGATGTCCTCGCGGTCGAGCGCGGTGACGAACGTGTTCACCAGGCCTTCGCTGATTTGCGCGGCCAGTTCCTTCTCACGATTACGGGTCGCGGTAAACGCCGCCATCATCGAATCGGCACCGGGTTTGGTCAGCAAATCGTGCAGGGCCTTGGCGCTTTCCTGGGCGGTGGCGGCGCTCTGTTCGAGCAGGCCATAGAACTTGTCGCCTTTGCCGAAAATCGTCTGCAGTGAAAACATGCGAGCCATGCCTGAGGGGGACGGGATGACGGGAATGTTACAGGACTGCCGTGCTGCCCCGCACCACACCGCCGACCGCCGCACGTGAAGTGCAGCCCCCGCTACCCTTACACTGTAGCCATGCACCCTCCCCCGTCTCCAACGCGATGCTGACCGAAATCGCGCTCGTCTTCGTGCTGGCCCTGTGCAACGGCTTCTTCGCGCTGTCGGAGATGGCGCTGGTGGTTTCGCGCAAGAGCCGCCTCAAGCAGATGGCCCGAATCAGCCGCAGGGCCGCCGTGGCGTTGCGCCACGCCGAGGCGCCGGAACATTTCCTGTCCACGGTGCAGGTCGGCATCACCCTGGTGATGCTGATCACCGGCGCGATTGCCGGCGATGCGCTGGGCGGCCACATCGCCGTGGCGCTGCGCGGTGGCCAGCTGGCGTGGCTGCTGCCGTACGCGCGGATCATCGGCATCGTGCTCGGCTTCGCGCTGATCTCGTTCATCCAGATCGTGATCGGCGAACTGGTGCCCAAGCGGCTGGCCCTGTCCGCGCCGGAAAAGGTGTCGTCGTATGTGGCGATCCCGATGCTGGTGCTGTCGCGGATCACCGCACCGTTCGTGTGGCTGCTGAATATTTCAAGCAACCTGCTGCTGCGCTTGCTGCGGGTCAACCAGCACGGCCGCGGGGTGGTCACCGAGGACGAGATCCGCCTGCTGGTGGCCGAGAGCGCTGAACAGGGCGTACTCGATCCGGACGAGCACAACATGGTCAACCGGGTGCTGCGCCTGGGCGACCGCACGGTGGACAGCGTGATGACCCCGCGCATGCGCATCGCCTGGCTGGACACCGCCGGCACCCTCGAGGAGAACATCGAGGTGCTGCGGCAGACGCCGTATTCGCGCTATCCGGTCTATCGCGGCGACGAGAGCGAGGTGGTCGGCGTGGTCGAGGTCAAGCGCCTGCTGCACGGCTTTGTGGTCGGCAAACTGGAGCTGTTCGACCACCTGTCCAAACCGCTGTTCGTGCCCGCCACCGCCCGCGCGCTCGACCTGCTGGAGGAATTCCGCGATGCCGAGACGCCGCTGGCGCTGGTGGTCGACGAGTACGGTGATATCGAAGGCGTGGTCACCGTCAACGATCTGCTGGCGGCGGTGGTCGGCGCCAGCCAGATCGGCCACGGCAGCAAGGAGGACAGCCCGATCATGCAGCGCGCCGATGGCAGCTGGCTGATCGACGGCAGCCTGTCCACCGACGACCTGCGCGAACTGCTGCAGATCGGCGAACTGCCCGGTGAGCATGAACACGATTTCCGCACCGTCGCCGGCATGGTGATGACCGCGCTCGGCCATGTGCCGCAGACCGGCGAAGTGTTCGCCTGGCGCGGCATCCGTTTCGAGGTCGTCGACCTCGACGGCGCGCGCATCGACAAGCTGCTGGTGACGCCGGCGCCGTCGCTGGATCTGTCGGACGACGAGCAGTAGCCATCGGCTTCTCCCCCTGCAGGCAGGGGGAGGCACAGACCTGATTTTGCTCCTCCCCCTGCATGACAGGGGAGGTTGGGAGGGGGTTCGCTCTTGATCTTGCGGCAAAGAGCCACCCCTCCCCAGCCCTCCCCTGCATGCAGGGGAGGGAGCAAAGCTGACTACTCGCCTTTGGCCAACTTCGCCATCCGCTGCGCATCGGCCAGAATCCCGTGCAGCACGCGCAACTCACGCTCATCCGGCTGCGCCCGCTGAAACAGCTTGCGCAGGCGCAACATGATCGTGGTCGGTTCGCGACCCTTGTGGAATTCGATGTCGTCCAGTGTCTGCGCCAGATGCACGTAGAACTGTTCCATGCGCGCGGCATCGGCTGGCGGCTCGTCGTGCAGCGGCGGCAGCGGCGCCGGCGTTTCGCCCAGCATCGCCACGCGCAATTCATACGCCATCACCTGCACCGCCTGCGACAGGTTGAGCGAGCTGAAGTCGTCCACGCTGGGAATGCGCACCATCGCGTGGCAGCGCGCGAGCTCCTCGTTCTCCAGCCCAGTGCGCTCGTTGCCGAACACCAACGCCACCTGCTCGCCGCGCGCCGCGGCGGCCAGCACTTGCTGCGCCGCCTCGCGCGGTGAAATCTCCGGCAAGTTCACGCCGCGCCGGCGTGCCGACAGGCCCAGCGCCAGGCTGCTGCCGGCGAGGCTGCCGATCAGGTCTGGGTGGATGCCGGCATTCGCCAGCACGTCGTCGGCGCCCGCGGCGAGCGCGCTGGCCTCGCGGTCCGGAAACCGTGCCGGCATCACCAGCTCCAGGCGCTCGAAACCCATCGTGCGGATCGCCCGCGCCGCGCTGCCGATATTGCCCGGGTGCGAGGTGCGTACCAGCACGTAGCGGATGCGAGCGGTGAGGTCGTCGATTGTGGACATGACGCGGCCGAATGAAGTGACAGCCAACAAGGATAACGGAAGCACGCCGGCCGCCGGACGGGCTTCGACGTCCCGCCTCTGCTAGAATCGCCGGCCGCAACCCTGCTCTCTTCCAAAGTCGAAACCATGGCCAGACCACACGTCACGATCGCGGCGCGCGCCGCGCGTTCTGCAGGCAACGTGATCCTGCGCTACATGAACCGCATCGACGGCCTCAACATCGTCGAGAAGCAGCAGCTGGATTTCGTCTCCGAGGTCGACAAGCTGGCCGAGGCCGAGATCATCAAGGAACTGCGCCGCGCCTATCCCGACCACGCGATCCTCGCCGAGGAAAGCGGCGCGACCGGCAAGGGCCCGCTGACCTGGGTGATCGACCCGCTCGACGGCACCCACAACTATCTGCGCGGCATCCCGCACTTCTGCGTGTCGATCGCGCTGCTGGAAAAGGGCGTGCCGATCCACGCCGTGGTGTTCGATCCGCTGCGCGACGAGTTGTACACCGCCAGCAAGGGCGACGGCGCGTACATCAACGACCGCCGCATGCGCGTGAGCAAGCGCGAGAATCTCGGCGGCGCGATGATCGCCACCGGCTTCCCGTTCCGCCAGCGTGAGCACCTCGTGCCGCAACTCGACATGACCCGCGCGATCCTCGGCCAGGCCGAAGACATCCGCCGCTCCGGCTCCGCTGCGCTCGATCTGGCCTATGTTGCCGCCGGCCGTTACGACGGCTACTTCGAGATCGGCCTGAAGCCGTGGGACATGGCCGCCGGCGTGCTGCTGGTGCACGAAGCCGGTGGTCGCTACTGCGACTTCGCCGGTCGCGATGGCATCCCCGCCAGCGGCAACATCATCGCCGGCAACCTCAACGTGGCCAAGGCGATGGTCGATGCGATCGGCCAGCAGGCGACGCCGGGGTTGCTCAAGGCCTGAGCGATTTGTCCGGTCGAGACGAACAAAGGCGCCCCTGGGCGCCTTTGCTTTTTTGCGCCATTCGACAACCGTCCCAGCGTCAGTTACGGGAACCCTCGGCGAGCGGCTCCATCTACTGGAATGAAGGCGGGACGCGAAGCTACTCACGCAACCAACTCCGCGCTGCCGCACCACGCCAACCCGGTTGCCACCGACCTTGCAGGTCTGCGAACGTGTATCCCGAATCGATCCATCCCGATCACCGTTCATCGCCGCGGCACGCCGACGATCGGTGCCACGTTCGCCGCCATGCCCGGAGCACCCGATGAACCGCATCGCGCGAGGGCTGGGCGGCGCACTGGCACGCTACCTCAATCATCCGGCGCGCGGGCCGTACCCGCACTTGCCCGCTGATCTGATTGCGCTGCGGCGCATCCTGCGCCCGGCCGACGTGATCCTGGTCGAAGGCCGCGCACGCATCAGCACCGCCATCAAGTACCTGACGCAATCGACCTGGTCGCACGTCGCCCTCTACGTGGGCGACTACGCCGGGCAAACCCTGGCTGGTCACACCGACCTGCTGGTCGAGGCGGACACCGAACTCGGCGTGCATCTGCTCGATCTGCAGCAACTCGGCGGCTATCACCTGCGGATCTGCCGGCCGGTGGGGCTGAGCGACACCGATGCCCACCGCGTGGTGGACTACGTGATGGCGCGGCTGGGCCAGCGCTACGATCTGAAAAACGTGTTCGACCTGGCACGCTACCTGCTGCCGACACCGCCAGTACCCGGCCCATGGCGGCGGCGGCTGCTGGCACTGGGCAGCGGCGATCCCACCCGTGCCATCTGCTCCACCCTGGTGGCAGAAGCCTTCCAATCGGTGCCCTTCCCGATCCTGCCGATCGTCCGCACCGAGTCCGCCGTCACCCCGGAATGCCGCGATTGCATCCGCGAGATCTTCCACATCCGCGACCACAGCCTGTACACCCCGCGCGACTTCGACGTCTCACCGTATTTCGAGGTGATCAAGCCAGCCCTGGCCAACGGTTTCGACTATCACCAGCTGACCTGGGACGCCGATTCGCCGCCGCCATCCTGAACTCGGCGCCACCAGACTTTCCTGCACACCACGCCGCCCTCGCGTCGACTCAACGCGCCGCATCTGCCTCACGCAGAAAGTCGCGCAGGAACGGCACCGTGATCCGCCGCTGCGCCGCCAGCGAGGCCTGATCCAATTTGTCGAGCAGGTCCAACAGTGCGCCGAGGTCGCGCACGTAGCGGGCGAACAGCCAGTCCAGCACCACGTCGTCGAGCTGGATGCCGCGCAGCGCGGCCTGCTCTTTCAGCACCTCGCGGCGCTCGGCGTCATCCAGTGCCTTCAACGCAAACCGGGTGCAGGCGCCGAGGCGCGAGCGCAAATCGGGCAGGCCCAGCGCCAGTTGCGTGGTGCTGGCATCGGCGGCGAACAGCAGCGCGGTGCCTTCGGCCTTTGCCTGGTTGTAGAGATCGAACAACGCATGCTCGGCGTCGCGATTGCCCGCGATCGCCTGCAAATCATCCAGTGCCAAAAGCTCGCTGCCGGCAACGCCGCGAATCGCGGCGGCAGGGTCGCCGAGGCTGGCCAGCGGCAGATATTGCACGGTGCGGCCGGTGGTGGCCGCTCCTGCGCTTCCTGCGCCCGCGGCACTTGGGCTTCCCTGCCCGGCGCTGGCGGCATGACAGGCGGCGATCAGCAGATGGCTCTTGCCGCTGCCGTTGGCACCATGCAGGTAGACCCACGGCGCACCGGGTTGCAGCGCCAACGCCTGCACCGCGGCCAGCGCGGCAGCATTGGCGCCAGGGTGGAAATGTTCGAAGCGCTGGCGGCGCGGCCAGCGCAGCGCCAGCGGAAGTTGCGGAATCATGGTTCGGGCCGGTCGTCCGGCGATGCAGGCGCGACCGTGGTGTCGGTTTCGACGGCGCCATCGCGATGCACGGTGACGTCGACTTCCGCGATCACCGGATCATCCGGCCCCGCTTCGTTGTACAGCTCGCTCAGGCGATAGCGTTCGAGCAGATAGCGCAGCAGCACCATGATCACCGACGCGGCCGGCAGCGCCAGCAGCACGCCGAGGAAACCG